>NZ_JBNYXR010000005.1:0-309212 GCF_051380805.1 Janthinobacterium paucivorans | reverse complement strand
ACCGCCTGCGCACGCTTTACGCCCAGTAATTCCGATTAACGCTTGCACCCTACGTATTACCGCGGCTGCTGGCACGTAGTTAGCCGGTGCTTATTCTTCAGGTACCGTCATTAGCAAGAGATATTAGCTCTCACCGTTTCTTCCCTGACAAAAGAGCTTTACAACCCGAAGGCCTTCTTCACTCACGCGGCATTGCTGGATCAGGCTTTCGCCCATTGTCCAAAATTCCCCACTGCTGCCTCCCGTAGGAGTCTGGACCGTGTCTCAGTTCCAGTGTGGCTGGTCGTCCTCTCAGACCAGCTACTGATCGATGCCTTGGTAGGCTTTTACCCTACCAACTAGCTAATCAGATATCGGCCGCTCCACGAGCATGAGGTCTTGCGATCCCCCACTTTCATCCTTAGATCGTATGCGGTATTAGCGTAACTTTCGCTACGTTATCCCCCACTCTAGGGTACGTTCCGATATATTACTCACCCGTTCGCCACTCGCCACCAGAGCAAGCTCCGTGCTGCCGTTCGACTTGCATGTGTAAGGCATGCCGCCAGCGTTCAATCTGAGCCAGGATCAAACTCTTCAGTTTAATCTCTGTTTAATGTCATTTCTGACAGGTCGGACAGTATTACTACTATCCAAATCTTTTGCATTACAAAAGATTCGCTCACTCAAAAAACTGACAGGCTACTTCCGAAGAAGTATCCTATTTCATTATTTCTTGTGAACATTTGATATTTTAAGTTTTACAGCGATCCGAAGATCACTGCTGCACTTACATCAAATGCCCACACTTATCGACTGTTAATTGTTAAAGAACGTATTCGGCACTACTTATTTACCACTTTCGCGCTATCGACAAAGCGTTGTGTCTGTCAGCTGCGAAGAAGGAAGAGTATGAGGCATTTTTTTAAATCCGTCAACTCCGTTTTTCAGCGCATTGCGCTTAAAAACTTTTTTACCCTGCTTTACTTTGCATTTACATGCGTCGTTCAGCAAGGGGGCGAATTATAGCCCTGGCCCGCAAACTCTGCAAGCCTTCTTTTTCGCCGCAGCCTGTCCTCTCTGCCCAGCAAGCATTGTCTTCACTTCAAGCGCCTTTTTGTGCAGCCTGTCGCAATCGACTGGCATAGTTCGAGGTCTTTAGGCACAGTGGCAACATCAGATTCTGACGCTGTTCAACAAGGACTCGCACTTGCCCCCAGCGCCGCTTAACTCTTGTACTTGAAAGTGCTCTCCATGCTTCCGATTTCCAGCCTGCCTCAATTGTTGAAAACCATCCTCGCCTGGTTGCAACGAGCATTCGACGCGACGACGACTTGGGTAACCCAGCTATCTTGGTGGAAATTTTTCCTGTTCGCCGCCCTGGCCCTGATCGCCGGCTCCATTTTGCAAGACGAACTGTTCTCGTCCAACCCGGATGAGGAAGTCGTCATCAAATCGCATAAGCGCAGCAGCAAAGGCTCGGGTGAGACGAATATCCTGATCGACGATACCGGCATCCATTTCAATCCGCGCAACAGCAAGAACCGGCGTAGCAGCACGGCTGATGCAGCCAGCGATACGACCGATGCCGCCACTGCGGACGAGCAGGCAAAAGCGGTGCCGCCGGCACCGCCCGAACCGCCCGCCGCCGCCACCAAACCCAGCTATCCGGTGACCACCAATGCTTCAGGGGAAGAGGTCCATATCGAATTGCCACCACAAATCGGCGAAGAGTTGTCGAATGCCATAGAAGAAGCGGTCGATGATGCTGCGGAACAAAAAGTATCACGCTATCACCAGCAAGCGTCGACTTGGTTCAAGAGCTTTGTGTCTTTGCTGGTGCTGGCCCTGTTCGCCATGAAAGCTCTGGTTGGCGGCAAGAAACGTGCGGAAGCGCAAACCATTACGGCAAATGAAGCGGCCGAACGCGCATCCATGCAGCGCCAGCTCAGCGAAGCAAAAATGCAAATGATGCAAGCGCAAGTCGAACCTCATTTCCTGTTCAACACCCTCGCCTCCGTTGAGCACCTGATCCAGACCGATCCGCCGCGTGCGGCGAAGATGCAACGCAGCCTGATCCAGTATCTGCGCGCCGTACTGCCGCAAATGCGCGACAACGCCCTGATTACCAATCTGGGCCGTGAAGCGGACATGGTGCAAGCGTACCTGAACCTGCTGAAAATGCGCATGGAAGAACGCCTGACCGTCGACTTCCAGATTCCAGACGGCCTGCGCAGCGCCGCCTTTCCTCCCATGATGCTGCAATCGATGGTAGAAAATGCCATCAAGCACGGCCTGGAAGTCAAACCGGAAGGCGGCACCTTGCGCATCCTGGCCGAAGTAGCACACAGCAAGCTGCGCGTGATCGTCACCGATGACGGCCTGGGCTTTGGTGTCGTACCCAGCGATGGCACGGGCCTGGGCTTGCCCACCATCCGCGAGCGCCTAAAACTGCTGCATGGCGACCAGGGCAGCCTGACCATCACACCCAACCAGCCCAGCGGTGTGTGCGCCGTGATCGAAGTACCGTATCAACTATCCAAATAAGCGAGCTCAATAAGATAGTTGATAAAAACGCTAATTCATTGAATAATCAATCTTCGCCTGTTCACACTTGAGACCTATGCCTACCGCTATTATTGCCGACGACGAAAGACTGATGCGCGACCAGCTGCGCCTGCGCCTGGGCCAAGCCTGGCCAGAACTGGAAATCATCGGCGAAGCCAAGAATGGCGACGAAGCAATTGAACTGGTGGCGCAACTCAAGCCCGACTTTGCATTCCTCGATATCCGCATGCCGGGCAAGACAGGCATGGAAGCGGCGCAAGTGATTGGCAGCAAGACCCATATCGTCTTCGTCACCGCCTACGATACCCACGCCGTCGAAGCCTTCGAACGGGGCGCAGTCGATTACGTACTCAAGCCACCCGAGCATGAACGTTTGCTGGTGACGGTCGAGCGCCTGAAAACGCATTTGAACAAGCCAGCGCTCGATGTCAATGGCAGCGTCACGGCCATGCTGTCGCAACTGGCAGAAAAAATTACGGCCAAGCCCAGCTACCTGCAATGGATACAGGCCAGCATCGGCCAGGACTTGCGCATGATCCCCGTCGATGAGATTTTATTTTTCCGTTCTGACGAGAAATACACCTGCGTGCAGACAGCCAAGTATGAGGCACTGATACGCAAGCCTGTGCGCGATCTGGCCGAAGAGCTCGATCCTTCGCTATTTTGGCAAATCCACCGTGCCACACTGGTCAACGTCAATGCCATCGAAGGCGTGACGCGCGACATCCGCGGCCGTCACTTGGTACTCATCAAAGGCAAATCCGACAAGCTCGAAGTGAGCCGCAGCTTCTTGCACCTATTCAAGCAAATGTAAGCGAGTCGCCGCCCGGCATGCCGGCGCGGCGCATAGCCCTCTTTCTTCCCCTTTCTGTGCCACATCAAGCCGCACCGCAGTGGCCGGCTTAGGCTATCTACAGTCCTGTCCGCCATCGCTGTCCGGCCGGCCTTCGTACACGTTCGCAAGGAGAAGCCCATGCCTGATCGAGGCAGTCCACGCCTGCTGCGCATCTTGCCGCTGGGCATGGCGGCAGCGCTTTTACTGTGCTTGCTTCCTGCTTTGAACGCCGGCCGGCAACGGCGGGCGCACGGCCAGGCCATCATTGACAGCGCCAGCGCCAGCGAAGCCATCATCAGCATCGATAGCGAACAAATCATCGTGCATGCGAACGCGGCGGCAGCCAGGTTATTTGACGACACGCCGGCCCGCATGCGCGGCATGCGCCTGGGCCACTACATCTTGCGCGACTTACGCACTCTTTGCAGCCTGAGCAACCATGATGGCGATGCGCCGTTTGGCGATATCAATCAAGGACTACGCCTGTCGGGCCGGCGCGCCACCGACTACACCCTGACGGGCAGGCGCAGCGATGGGGCCATGTTTGCGCTCGAAGGTTCACTCTCGGCCATGCAGGCAGATGGCGGCAGCGTGTTGACCATCATCGTGCGCGACATCAGCGCGCGACAGCAGATGCACGAGCAACTGGCTCGCTCCTTTTCGCAACTGCGTGAATTGTCGAATGCGCTGCAATCCATCCGCGAAGAAGAGCGCAAGCATATCGCGCGCGAACTGCATGATGACCTAGGGCAATTGCTGGCTACCTTGCGAGGCGACCTGACGCTGGTACGCCAGCACACGGACACGACTTTGTCGCTACAAGCGTTGCTGCACAGCATGGATGGCTTGCTGCTGACGGCCATCACTTCGCTGCGGCGCATCGCCAGCAACCTGCGGCCGCGCGCGCTCGATGAGGGGGGATTGTATTTTGCACTACAAAAACTGCGCCATGACTTCCTGTTGCGCCGCACCATCCATTTTGACTTGCTGGCCGACGAGGCCGACCTGGTGCTCGACGACGCGCGTAGCACGGCCATCTACCGCATCGTGCAAGAGGCGCTGACGAATATCGCGCGTCACGCCGAGGCCAGCCACATCACCATCGCCCTGCACCGCATCAATTCCTCTCTGGCAATCACCATCCAGGATGATGGCCACGGCATTGCTGAACACGACCTGGAAAAAGCCACGGCACTCGGACTGCTAGGCATGCGCGAACGGGTATGGGGCTTGAACGGCAGCATCTATATTGGCACCGATAGCGAACTGGGCGGCACACGCATCGACATCTCGCTGCCCATGCAGGCGGAAGTGACGCAAACAGCCACGGCATAAGGAAAAAAGGCGCCCGCAGGCGCCTTTTTCATTCATCACATCAACTGATGCTTAGAATTTGTGGGTCATGCCCAGCTGATACATCGATTTTTCGCTGAACTGGTCGCGGCCACCGTAGACGTACACAGCGGTACGCTTCGACAGCGGGTAGTCGTAGCCCAGACCATAGGCCTTGGCCGTTTCCTTGCCGCTGACGGTGCGGCTGTCTTGCTTCTGCTTCACATAGCTGACCTTGATTGCGCCGCCGCCGATGTCATAAGCCAGACCCAGCAGGTAGCTCTTGAAATCGCCGGTAGCGGCAACATCGGTATCTGCTTTCGAGTAATCAAAGGTGACTTTGGCAGGGCCAAATTTGTAACCGCCACCGACGATCCACAGTTTCGGCTCGGCTGCTGCGTTAGCAACGGACTGTACTTTCTTCTGGTAGCCGGCGTGTGCGCTCACTGGACCCTGGTCATACGTGGCAACCACGCTGAAACCCGAATCGGCATCTTTGATTTCGCTGGCAACGTATTGGCCGCTGACGACAAAACCGCTGAACGATGGGCTGTTGTAGGTCACAGCATTGCTCACACGCGACACGCCCACGACCGATGTGGCCGGAATGGCTTGTGCGCCGTTTGGCGACTGGCCGCCGCGCATGACTGGCTCATTGATCTTGCCGATGACGCCGTAAGTGTTGAATGGATCAACGCGTGCCAGGGTGCCGTCGATCAGGTCCTTGGTACGGCCCAGGTAGACGGTACCAAAGTCACCGGTCAGGCCAACCCATGCCTGGCGATCGAACAGGGTGTTGGTGGACGCTTGCGCACCAGTATCACCCTTGAATTCGCCTTCCAGGTTGAAAATGGCCTTCAAGCCGCTACCCAGATCTTCCGTGCCCTTGAAACCAATGCGCGACGCCTGGTTTTCACGTTCCAGCATCGCCGCACCCGTGGTCTTGGCAATACCCAGATCGACCACGCCGTAGACGGTAACGTTCGATTGAGCTTGCGCAGTCGCCGCTGCGAAGGTGCCGATGATCAATGCTGCCAGAGTAATTTTTTTCACTTGAGATTCTCTACATTAAGTTGGACAAGTTGAGCTGCTGCTTAGCTGCTGAACCGAATCATGCCCACGAATTACTTCAACAATATGACATCGACAAGATGTTGCTTTTTATCACAATAGCGTGTGACATAAAAACAACAGACGAAAAAAAACCGCCCGCAGGCGGTTCAGCTTACCGTTCCAGCCTTATTTCAGACGGCAGCTCAGCAGCCAGTAATATTCCAGGCGCTTCATGCGGATTTCGCGGGTCGAATGGGCAAACTTCTTGCGCAGGTGGCTGTCCGATGGGAAATTCTTCAACACTTCATAGCGCTCGCCTGCCGGCGTCGTGTGGAACTGGTGAGTATTGCCTTCCAAGTCAGTGCGCGCGATGACGGTGCTGCTGCCATCGACATAGGAATTGTCGATCAGCACCAGCACGATGTCCTTGCCCAGCTTGCTGCGCAATTGCTTCAGGTATTTGTCCTGGTCTTCGCGCTTGACGTGCGACCACCAGAAGCCGGCGAAGACAGCAGTAAACTTGCCCAACAAGTCATCGGGCAAATTGAATGCGTCGAGCTTGGCAATGGTGACGTTGTCGGGCAAGCCGCGTGCCTGGGCCAGCGCCAGCATTTCATCGTTGATATCGGTGGCCAGCACGGACACGGCCGACTCGGCGACCAATTGCGTCCAGTAGCCGGTGCCGCAGGCCAGTTCCAGCACGGTGTGCCCTTCCAGCACGTCAGCGACCTTGTCGCGCAACACTTCCAGGTCTTCCTGGCGTTCGGGCTTGTCATAGACGCGCTCGTACTGCTGCGCGATGGTGGCGTAATATTTGGCAAGCTGATCGGTAATCATCGTTTATTCTCTTCTTAAATAATCTTGGCCAGGCACATCACCCGGCCGACTTCATGCATTGTTATAGTTCGTAGTGCTCTTTATCACCGCTCATCGCCTGCTCAATGAGCTTGCGGTTCAGGGTTGGTGTCAGCAACTCGATAAAGGTATAAATATAGCTGCGCAAATACGCGCCCTGCTTGACGGCCACGCGCGACACATTCATGCCAAACAGATGGCCGACAGGGATGGCGCGCAAGCCTTTGTCGCGTTCGGCATCGAAGGCCATACCCGCTATGATACCAATGCCCATGCCCAACTCGACATAAGTCTTGATGACATCGGCATCGATGGCTTCCAGCAAGACGTCCGGCTTCAGGCCACGCAGCACGAAAGCGTGGTCGATCTTGTTACGTCCGGCAAACGCGCTGTCATAGGTAATGAGGGGAAATGCGGCAATTTCTTCCAGGGTGATGGACTTCGATTTGAGCAGCGGATGGTCGAGCGGCACCACCACCACATGCTCCCATTGATAACATGGCAAGGTGATCAAGCCATCGATGGCGGCGATCGATTCCGTAGCGATGGCCAGGTCGGCCTGGTCGCGCTGCACCATCTCGGCGATCTGGCGCGGGTTACCCTGCAGTAAAGACAATCTGACCTTGGGAAACTTCAGCATGAACGCTTGCACGACCTTGGGCAAGGTGTAGCGCGCCTGCGTATGCGTGGTCGCAATGGTAAAGCTGCCGCTATCTTGCGCCGCGAATTCCTTGCCGATGCGCTTCATGCTGTCGATTTCCTGCATGATCAGCTCGACCGATTCCAGCACCAGGCGACCCGGCTCCGTCAAGCCACGGATGCGCTTGCCGTGACGCGTAAAAATATCGACGCCCAGCTCTTCCTCCAGCTCGATAATGGCTTTCGACACGCCGGGTTGCGACGTAAACAATGCCTTGGCGGCGTCCGTCAGGTTATAGTTCTGACGGACCGCTTCGCGCACGAAGCGCAGTTGATGGAGATTCATTGCTGGTTTACCCTAGATTGCCGTCATTTGCCAAGTTTCCGCACCACCCATGATTTTTCGTTCATGCTTATACGCATATCGCATATAAGCAAATGCGTACTAAGTAGTTTGGGATAAACACGAAGTTTATTACTATTGCGGGTACTTTGGGGGTGCAAGCATGACTTTGTCTTATATAGTCTCAGGATTCGCCGTAGGATTACTCGTAGGAATGACCGGCGTGGGCGGCGGCTCGCTGATGACGCCGCTGTTAACCTTGCTGTTTGGCGTGTCGCCCTCCGTGGCGGTGGGCACCGACCTGGCGTTCGCCTCGATCACCAAGAGCGCCGGCACCCTGACGCACCGCCTGCGTGGCACCGTCCGCTGGGATATCGTCAAGCGCCTGTGCATCGGCGCCCTGCCTGCCGCCGTCGTCTCAACCCTGGCATTGAAGTCATTCGGCACCCTGTCGCCGGAAATCGGCCAGATCATTCGTTACTCGATCGCCGGCTCCGTGCTGCTGACCGTCGTGGCGCTCATCTTCAAGGGGCGCATGCTGGCTTGGATCAATGCACACCCTGAGAAACAATTACAGGGCAAGAAACTTGCCGCCGCGACTAGCATCGCCGGCGCCGTGCTGGGCGTGCTGGTGACGGTCTCGTCGATCGGCGCCGGCGCCATCGGCGCAACCCTGCTGGTGATGCTATACCCACGCATGAGCTCGGCCGAAGTGGCGGGCACCGATATCGCCTACGCCGTGCCCCTGACAGCCATCGCCGCCCTGGGCCACTGGTGGCTCGGCTCCATCGACTGGGAATTGTTGGCCTCACTGCTGGTCGGCTCCCTGCCTGGCATCACGCTCGGTTCCTGGATCGCCCGCTCCGTGCCAGAAAAGTTTTTACGCGTACTGCTGGCGATGACCTTGACCGGCGTGGCAGTGAAGCTAATCTATTAGTGCACCACCATGTAACAAGAGCAAAATCAAGAACATCATCCCAGGCAGTCTTCCAGTACCCCGGCTTTTTTAGGAATTGATATGTACCATTACGATCAGTACGACCACCTCATCATCAAAGAACGCATCGCCCAGTACCGAGACCAGGTTGTGCGCCGTATTGCCAATGAACTCACGGAAGAGGAATTCATTCCGCTGCGCCTGCAAAACGGCCTGTACATGCAACGCCACGCCTACATGCTGCGTATCGCCGTGCCGTACGGCTTGCTGTCGTCCAAGCAGATGCGCATGTTCGCGCACATCGCGCGCAAGTACGACCGCGGCTATGGCCACTTCACCACGCGCCAGAACATCCAGTTTAACTGGATCGAGCTGGAGCAAACTCCCGATATCCTGACAGAGCTCGCGTCGGTAGAAATGCACGCGATCCAGACTTCCGGCAACTGTATCCGTAATACAACATCTGACCCCTATGCCGGCGTTGCGGCCGATGAAATCATCGATCCACGTCCTTATGCTGAAGTGTTGCGCCAGTGGAGTACTTTCCACCCCGAGTTCATCGCCCTGCCGCGCAAATTCAAGGTCGCCATCAATGGCGCCAAGGAAGACCGCGCGGCCATCGCCGTGCACGATATCGGCTTGACGGCCGTACGCAACGACGCTGGCGAAGTGGGCTTCAAGGTCATGGCCGGTGGCGGCATGGGCCGTACGCCGATTTTGGGCAGCGTGGTGCGCGACTTCCTGCCATGGCAACATTTGCTGACGTATGTCCAGGCCATCATGCGCGTGTATAACTTGCACGGCCGCCGCGACAATAAATACAAGGCGCGCATCAAGATTCTGTTGAAAGCCATCGGCGTGGAAGAATTCACGCGCCAGGTGGAAGCCGAGTGGGTCGACTTGAAGGACGGCGCGGAAACATTGACGGCCGAGGAAATGCAGCGCGTAGCAGACTTTTTCAATCCGCCCGCCTACCTTGCCCTGCCAGAACTCGACTACAAGGCGGAACACGCGGATAACAAGGCCTATATGAACTGGCTGGCGCGCAACGCCAAGCCGCACCAGCGCGCTGGCTACGTGGCCGTGGTGCTGTCGCTAAAGAAAACGGGCGTGCCGCCGGGCGACGCGACGGCAGAGCAGATCGACTTCGTAGCCGACCTGGCCGAGCGCTACAGCTTTGGCGAACTGCGCGTGACGCATGAGCAAAACCTGGTGCTGGCCGACGTGGAGCAATCGAAACTATTCAAACTGTGGCAGGAAGCGAAGGCGCACGGGCTGGCCACGCCGAACATCGGCTTGCTGACCGACATGATCTGCTGCCCGGGCGGCGATTTCTGCTCGCTGGCCAACGCCAAGTCGCTGCCGATCGCGGCCGCCATCGCGGAACGCTTCGACAACATCGACTTCCAGCATGACATCGGCGAGATCGAACTCAATATTTCCGGCTGCATCAATGCCTGCGGCCACCATCACGTGGGCAGCATCGGCATCCTCGGCGTCGACAAGGATGGCAGCGAATGGTATCAAGTGTCGATCGGCGGCGCGCAGGGCAACCATGCTGCCATCGGCAAGATCATCGGACCATCATTCTCTGCGCTGCAAATGCCTGAAGTCATCGGCCGCCTGCTGCACGTCTACGTGCGCGACCGCCATGAAGGCGAGCGCTTCGTCGATACGGCGCAGCGCCTGGGCCTGGCGCCGTTCAAGGAACACGTGTATGCAACGCCGATCACGATCGGCAACCTGGTGGGAGAAGACGAATATGTTTGAAGTACGCGAAGAAATTATCAAGAACGCCGCTGTCGTGCCCAATAGCTGGGGCTTGCTGCGCCTCGATGAGGGCGAGACGCCGGAAACGGTCATCGTGCCTGCCGGCAAGGTCATCGTCCCCCTGTCCGTTTGGCAAGCACAGCGCGAGACCCTGCTGGCGCGCCAGCCAGACATCGGCGTCTGGCTGGCCAGCGACGAGCGCCCGGAAGAACTGGCCGCCGACGTGGCGCAACTGCCCGTCATCGGCGTGGACTTCCCGAAATTCACGGATGGCCGCGGCTATTCCATCGCCTTCAACTTGCGCGCCCGCCTCGGTTTCCAAGGGGAATTGCGCGCCATCGGCGACGTGCTGCGCGACCAGTTGTTCTCCATGCATAGGGTCGGCTTTGACGCATATGCGACGCGGCCTGACCGCAGCATCCATGACGCGCTGAAAGGTTTGTCTGTCTTTTCGGAAACCTACCAGGCCTCGTGGGATCAAAAATCACCGCTGTTCCGCCGCCACCAGCGCGAAGGCCAGAATCCTGACCGCGACAACGCGGCCGGCATCTGAGGACGCCTCATGCGTGATCTGACTACATTAATTGACGCCACCGGGCAAACGCTGGCACGCATCGCGGCGGACTTTTCGCCGGCCGTGTTCGCGTCCAGCCTGGCCGCCGAAGACATGGTGCTGACTGACTTGATTCTCAAGGCAAAGCTGCCAATCGGCATCTTTTCTCTGGAAACAGGCCGACTGCACCAGGAAACCCTGGCCGTACTCGACAAGGTCAAGGCCCGCTACGACCACGACATCATCCTGTACCGTCCACAGCCGGAAGCGGTGGCTGGCTACGTGGAACAGCACGGTCTCAACGCGTTTTATGACAGCGTCGAGATGCGCCGCGCATGCTGCCACATCCGCAAGGTCGAGCCACTGGGACGCGCCCTGGCCGGCAACAAGGCCTGGATCACGGGCCAGCGCCGCGCCCAGTCCAGCACGCGCGCCGAACTGCACGTGCAGGAAGAAGACGCCGCACATGCAATGACAAAATTCAATCCGCTGGCCGACTGGTCTGAGCAGGATGTGTGGGACTATATCCGTGCCAACGATGTGCCCTACAACGCGCTGCACGACCAGGGCTACCCGTCGATCGGCTGCGAACCGTGCACGCGGGCAATACAGCCGGGTGAAGATGTACGTGCCGGGCGTTGGTGGTGGGAAAACCCGGACTCCAAGGAATGCGGCCTGCACATGGTGGACGGCAAATTGATACGCATCAAATCCGTGGCAGCCTGATCAGACACAACAGACTCAGCAGAACAAGAAAGCACACCTATGAGCAATATTTTGAACCAGCGTCATCTCGACAGCCTTGAATCTGAAGCCATCCACATCATGCGTGAAGTGGCGGCCGAATCGGCCAACCCCGCGCTGCTGTTTTCCGGCGGCAAGGATTCCGTCGTCCTGCTGCGCTTGGCCGAGAAAGCCTTCCGCCCAGGCAAATTCCCGTTTCCCCTCGTGCATATCGACACGGGCCACAACTTCCCGGAAGTCATCACTTTCCGCGACAAGAAGGTGGCTGAACTGGGCGAACGCCTGATCGTCGGCTCCGTCGAAGACTCGATACAGCGCGGCACTGTGCGCCTGCGCAACCCGGCCACGGATTCGCGCAATGCAGCGCAAGCGGTGACCTTGCTGGAAACCATCGCCGAGCACAAATTTGACGCCTGCATCGGCGGTGCGCGCCGCGACGAAGAGAAGGCCCGCGCCAAGGAACGCATTTTTTCCTTCCGCGATGAATTCGGCGCCTGGGACCCGAAAGCCCAGCGTCCCGAACTGTGGGACCTGTACAACACGCGCGTGCATCCCGGTGAAAACATGCGCGTCTTCCCCATCTCGAACTGGACCGAACTCGACGTGTGGCAATACATCGCCCGCGAAAAACTGGAATTACCGCCGATCTACTTCGCCCACGAACGCCAGGTGATCGCGCGCAACGGCTTGCTGGTGCCATTGACGGACCTGACGCCGCCGCGCGAAGGCGAAACGGTGGAAACGCAAGTCGTGCGCTTCCGCACGGTGGGCGATATCTCGTGCACCTGCCCCGTGTCGTCCGACGCGGCGACAGTCGACGCCATCATCGCCGAGACGGCAATTACGCAAATCACGGAACGCGGCGCCACCCGCATGGATGACCAGACTTCCGAAGCCTCGATGGAAAAACGCAAGAAAGCAGGATATTTCTAATGAACGCAGCAAGCCAGAACACCACCTCACCCGTCAATGTCGAGCGCGGCATGTTGCGCTTTATCACGGCCGGTTCCGTCGATGACGGCAAGAGCACCCTGATCGGCCGTTTGCTGTTCGACAGCAAGGGCATCTTTGCCGACCAGCTCGACGCCATGTCGCGCTCCAAGCACAAGCGCACGGTGGGCGACACGGTCGACCTGTCGCTGCTGACGGACGGCCTGGAAGCGGAGCGCGAGCAAGGCATCACCATCGACGTGGCCTACCGCTACTTCGCCACGCCCAAGCGTAAATTCATCATCGCCGACACGCCGGGCCACGAGCAATACACGCGCAATATGGTCACGGGCGCCTCGACCGCCGATGCCGTCATCATCCTGATCGACGTGTCGAAAGTCAAACTCGGTGACGATGGCAGCGTGGAACTGTTGATCCAGACCAAACGCCATTCGACGATTGCCCATTTGCTCAAGATCGAGCATGTGGTCGTCGCCGTCAACAAGATGGACCTGGTCGACTACGATGAGACGGTGTACACGCGCATCGTCGCCGCCTACCGCGAGTTCGCCCAGTCGCTGGGCTTGAAGGACATCACGCCGATCCCGCTGTCTGCCTTGACGGGCGACAACGTCGTCGAACGCGGTGACAAGCTGGGCTGGTACACGGGCCCGACCCTGATCGAGTTGCTGGAGTCCTTGTCCGTCTACGACGAATCGCACGACACGCCGTTCCGCTTCCCGGTGCAGCTGGTGGCACGCCACAATGGCCACGAAGCAAACGACTTCCGCGGCTATATGGGGCGTATCGAAGCGGGCAAGGTCAGCATCGGCGACACGCTGCTGGTACAGCCATCGGGCCAGACGGCTAGCGTCAAGGATATCGTCACCCTGGACGGCTCGCTGCAAACTGCCGTGGTGGGCCAGTCCGTGACCTTGCTGCTCAATGAATACCTCGATATCTCGCGTGGCGACCTGCTGGCCGGAGCCGACCGTCCCGCCACCTTGCTGAAACAAGTGGTGGCCGACGTGTGCTGGCTGTCGGAAGACGCGCTGGATCTGCGCCGCAAGTACTGGATCAAGCACGGCACCAAGCAGACGGCGGCGAAAGTGACGGCGATTGATTCTATCCTCGATATCAATACGCAACAGCGCCATCCGGCTGAAGGCTTGAAGCTGAACGATATCGCCCGCATCAGCCTGAACGTGCAGCAGGCACTGGCGGCCGACGCGTATGCCGATATCCGCGCCACCGGTGCGTTTATCCTGATCGATGAAGTGACCCACCAGACCGTCGCGGCGGGCATGATTCGGCTGTAAGCGGCGTCTCGACTGAAGAAAGCAAACATGAACCACTCCACATCTCACCCCGGCAAGGTCTACCTGATCGGCGCCGGCCCCGGCGCGCAAGACTTGATGACCTTGCGCGGTGCGCGCCTGCTGGCACAGGCGGACGTCGTGCTGCACGATGCACTAGTGACCGCAGAGATGCTGGAGCTGTGCCCGCAGGCGCAAAAGGTTCTTGTTGGCAAGCGCTGCGGCCAGTTATCGACGGCGCAAGCGTTCATCAACAAGCAATTGGTGGACCATGCGCGCAAGCACGCCATCGTGGTGCGCCTGAAAGGCGGCGACCCGATGCTGTTCGGCCGCGCCGACGAAGAGCTGCGGGCGCTGGAAGAAGCGGGCATCGCTGTCGAAGTAGTGCCCGGCATTACCACTGCGCTGGCGGCGGCCGCCGCCACACAGCAGCCGCTGACCAAACGGGGCGTCTCGCGCAGCGTGGCCTTTTTCACGTCCAGCACGGCGCCGGGCGAACCGGACCAGACACGCATTCCCGACTGCGACACCTTGGTGCAATACATGGGTGGCCGCGAAGCCGTCGCCACGGCGCAGCGCCTGCTGGCCCAGGGCCGGCGCGCTGACACGCCCGTGGTCGTGATTGAAAACTGCAGCCGCCCGGACCAGCGCATCGTGCGCCTGCCGCTGAGCGCCCTCGCGCATGGCTTGGGCGACACCCACGGCCCCGTGCTGGTGATGCTGGGCGATGCCATGGCCGCGCGCGCGCACCAGGGCGTCGAGGACACTGCCATTCTGGCGCGCTATGGCTGACTAAATACAACGTATTTGAGCGACCTTGCAGTGAGCAGATGTCTGCAGAAGAAGCCTGTTGCGCCGCATGAAAAAGCTGTGCCGGCAAGATGCAAGCGCGTAGTCATCCTGCGCGAACCCACTTTGCCTGGCTGCGCTTAGGCGTGTTCAAAAGAGGAAGGTAGCGGCAGTAGCCGCTGCAGTGTGGCGGCCACGCGCAGCAGGCGCGGGTCGTCATCGTCGGCCTCGTCGCAGGTATCGTTGATACAGAAAAATGGTAAGGTGCCGAATTGCGCCAGCAGTTGTTCCAGTTGCTGCGGCGCCTCCACATCGCCGCTGGCGATATGCAGCGGGTCGAGCATGCGCGCGCGCGCCATGCCCTGATGCACCATCCAGCGCGGCACCAGATCGGGCAGCAATGCTGGCACCTGCCAGGAGCGAAACACTGTCGCGCGCACGCCGGCAAACATGGCCGGCGCCAGCGCCTCGAGCGCATGCAGCGCGCTTTTCAGCATCGGCCGCGGCGCATGCGCATACAGCTGCGGTTCATGCCGATAATCGGCGTACTGCGCCGACAGCCATTGCCGCGACAAGGTGGCGCAATTGACAGGCGCGGCCACGTCGGCGCGCAAGCACTGCACATCAGGCTGCAGCGCGCTCTCCGTAAAAACGCTCAAACGCCGGTCGCCATCTTCGCCAAACCAGAATGCGGGCACGAACGGCGCGCCGATAAAGACATCGTCATTGAGATAAAGGAAACGTTCGGACAAGCCTGGAATATGGTGCAGATACGATTCGATATGACCGGAATCGAACACCGGCAGGGATGCGCCAGGCATCAGGCTGGCATGGTCGATCACCGTCAGGCGCGCAGAAGCACGCAGCCAGGCAGGCACCTGGCGGTCCGTCAGCAAATAGACATGACCGTGGTCGGGAAAGAAACGCTCGAGCGCGCGCAGGTTGTAGCGCAGTTCGCCGTTGTCGCGGTAGCGCCCCGCCACGTTGCCGTGCAGGGCCAACTGGCCGGGATGCGCCTGCGCCCAGTCGGCATATGCCTGCTGTCGGCGCGCATGCCAGGCCGGATCGGCGCCATCAACCCACAGATAAACGATGTCGATGCGCGTCGCTGGCATCGCGCTGGCGGCGCAGCTCAAGGGATAGCACTGGAGCATGGCGCCGCCACGCAGTAATCGGCGATGGCAGCGAGCACGCTGGCGTTCTCGCCCACCGCCTCGACCACCTTCAAGCGCAGTTGCGGATGCTGCTGGCGCAGTTCTTCCACCAGGAGCGGCAAGTCGCGCAGCACATGCCCGCCCTGCCCCAGGAACACCGGCACCACCGTAACGTCCAGGGTTGCACCTGCGGGTAAGTCAGCCAGCAGGCTTGCTACCACCTCGGGCAGGCGTGGCGTCATCAATTCCAGAAAGGCCAGGTGCACGCTGGTGTCGGGCATGCGCGCCTGGGTCAAATCGCGCAAGCGTTCGAAGGGTGCGGCCCACGATGCGGCGCGCGCGCCATGTGCAAACAAAATCAGTGCCTGTTTCAAGTTCTTCTCCATCAATGCCGTTCCACCCACCACAGGGCGCCCAGCGCCAGCAGCAAATACAGGGTGCTCGGCGCCACTGCAGTCAGGAAGGCTGGCCAGGTGCTGAGCAGCCCAAGATGCGAAAAAAGGGTATTGACCAGCATGAAGCTCACGCCGATCATGATACCGATAAATATCTTCAGGCTGATGCCGCCGCTGCGCGTGTGCATGTAGGCGAACGGCAGCGCCAGCGCCATCAACACGAAGATGGCCAGGGGATCGATCAGCTTTTTCCAGAAGGCGATGCGGAAACGCTCGGTCTCCTGCTTGTTCTCGGCCAGATGGCGCGTGTACACGGCCAGTTCGCTGGCCGACATGCGCTCGGGATCCGAAGCCGACACCGTCAGGATCTTCGGCGTCACTTCGGACACCATGTCCTTGCTGGCACTATGCACGGTGCGTACCATGCTCGTTTCCTGCTCATAGTAGTTCGCCAGCTTCGGCTCGAAGTCGGGCGAGGTCGCCGCGCTGTTCGAAAACGAGGTTTCCGTCACATCGGTCAGGCGCCAGGTATTATTGCCTTGATACGTCGCCCCCTTCGCTACGGTCAAGGTACGCAAACGGAAATCGATGTCAAATTCGTATAGCTTGACGTTTTTCAGCTGGCCGTCCGGACGCGCTTCGCCGACATTGAAAAAGCGCGAACCGGTGACGCTGCCCGTCAGGCCATCGCTCTTGACCATATCCTTGGTCCACAGGCCGGAGCGAAATTCGCTCGACACGGCCGCGCCGCGCGAAGTCAGCTTGAGGCGTTCGGCCAGTTGCTCGGTGCGCGGGGTAATCAGTTCACCGAAGATAAAGGTAATGACCACAAAGACGATAGCGATGCGTAACAGGAAACCGGCCGCCATCGCCGTTGACATGCTCGAGGCGCGCATGATGGTAAATTCGGAACTGGCGGCAAACTGCGCCATCGTGTAGATCGTGCCGATCAGTGCTGCAATCGGCATCACCTCGTACACATGCCCCGGCACCAGCACCAGCACATACAGGAATGCATACTGGATGGTGTAGCCGTTGCGGCCCACCTTGGGCAGCTCGCCCGTCAGGTCGATGAAGGCTTGCAGTGCCAGGAATGCCAGCAGCACGAACAGCACTGCCTGGAATATCGAGACCGTAAAATAGCGCTGTAAAATCTTCATTTCGATGCCGCTTTACTTGGTTTACCGGCGCGGCGCGCGCGCTTGAAGGACGCCAGCAAGACCAGCGGATGATAGCGGTGATTCACATTCAGGCGCCACGCAAACAGCGCCACGACGGCCAGTGCCGCCAGTAGGTGCAGCGGCCACCAGGCCAGCCCAAATGTCAGGCGTCCCTGTTTTACGCTCGCTTCGACGACCTTGATAAGATTGTTGTAAGAAAAGAAAATCAGCAGGGCCACGATCAGATTGGCAGAACTGCCCGCACGCGGATTGACAAAGCCCAGCGGAATGGCCAGCAGAATCAGCATCAGGCCAATCAGGGGCGCACTAACGCGCCATAGCAATTCGGCCATGGTATAGGGATTCGGATCGGCGATGAGTGCCATGGTGCTCATGGCGCGCACGCCCAGTTCCGCGCCCAGTTCCTGCTGCCGGCTCTCGATGCGCATGATGTACTGCTCGAATTCCATGGTCTGGAAGTCCCCTTGCGCCGGCACGCCCTGATAGCGGCGTCCACTCTTGAGCACCAGGAAGCGTTCACCCTTGGCGTCGGTATTGATCACGCCTTCGCGGGCGACGACGACGACGGCGCTGCCTTTTTCATCGACGGTATTGACGAAGACGTTCTGCACCACGTTCTTTTCGCCACTGGCACCCTCGACGAAGAAGATGCGGTTGCTACCAGCCGATTCGCGGAACTGGCCCGGCGTGACTTTCTGCAGGTCTTCGCGCTTTTCAAAGCGCGCCACATATTCATCGCTTTTCTTTTGCGCCCACGGCGTGGCATACAGGCTCAGGATGCCGGTGATCAGCACCAGCGGCAAGCCGAAACTCAGGACCGGCCAGATCCAGCGCGACAGGCTCAGACCGGAGGCGAACCACACCACCATCTCCGACTCTTTGTAGCTGCGGGTCACGACCATCAGCACCGAAATGAAACCGGTAAGGATGATGATGGTGGGCAGTTGCATCAGAGCGGAAAAGACCATCAGCGACATGACGTCGGCCGACGCAATCTTGCCGCCCGCCGCCTTGCCGAGAATACCGATCAGCATCCAGGTGAGCAGGATGCTGAACAAAACAGTGAAGGTGGCCCCGGCAGCACTAGCCAATTCACGTCGAAGGGCGCGTTGAAAGATCATTCGGAGTTTATAATTCGGGTCAGTTAGTTGAGTAACACGTTACTAGTAAATGAAAACGGAGAACCAAATGGACTTTAGCATAAAAGCATTCGATACCAAGAGCACCCTCGGCACGGCCAAAAGCGGATGCATCGCGGTTGCGGTATTCGAAAACAAAAAACTGTCGCCTGCGGCAAAATCGCTGGACAGCAAGGGTGCAATTTCGGCTGCGCTGAAGTCCGGCGACATCAGCGGCAAGCCTGGCAGCACCCTGCTGCTGCGCGCAGTCGATGGCGTCGTCGCCGAACGTGTTCTGCTGGTAGGCATGGGCAGCGATGAAACTGTCAGCGAAAAAAGTTTCGCTACCGGTGTACAAGCGACCCTCAAGGCTTTCGCTTCGCTGGGCGCTGCGGACGCCATTATCGCATTACCGCTGACGGAAGTGAAAGAGCGTGACGTAAATTGGGCAATCCGTTGCGTGGTGCAAGCCGCACATGACAGCCAATACCGCTGCGACTCGCAAAAAAGTAAAAAAGATCCGGCGCCAGCAGGCGTGCGCAAGATCGTCCTGGCAGCGCCAGCAACGGCAGCCACGCGCGGCGCACTGACGCAGGCAATCGCCATCGCCAACGGTTCCGACCTGACGCGCAATCTGGGCGACTTGCCAGCGAATATCGCCAACCCAACCTACCTGGCCAACACGGCCAAGCAGTTGGCCAAGGATTACAAATTCGAAGTCGAAATCCTGGACCGCAAACAGCTCGAAGCGTTGAAAATGGGTAGCTTCCTGTCCGTCACCAACGGCAGCGAGCAGCCGCCGAAATTCATCGTCCTCAAGCACATGGGCGGCAAGGCCAAGGACGCGCCGGTGGTCCTGGTTGGCAAGGGCATCACCTTCGACACGGGCGGCATTTCGCTCAAGGCTGGTCCTGGCATGGATGAAATGAAGTACGACATGTGCGGCGCCGCCTCGGTACTCGGTACCTTCCGCGCCATCGGCGAAATGAATCTGAAGCTGAACGTCATCGGCGTCATCGCCGCATGCGAAAACATGCCGTCGGGCCGCGCCACCAAGCCAGGCGACGTCGTCACCTCGATGAACGGACTGACCATCGAAGTACTGAACACCGATGCCGAAGGCCGTCTGGTGCTGTGCGACGCCTTGACTTACGCCGAACGCTTCAAGCCTGCAGTCGTGGTCGATATCGCCACCCTGACGGGTGCTTGCGTCGTCGCCCTGGGCCACCACAACAGCGGCCTGTTTACGCGCAGCGATGCAGCGCATGACCAGCTGGCCAATGAACTGCTGGCAGCGGGCAAACAGTCGAGCGACACGGCATGGCGCATGCCGATCGAAGAGGCGTACAACGAGCAGCTGAAATCGAACTTCGCCGACCTGGCCAACATCGGCACGCCAGGCGGTGGTTCGGTGACGGCAGCGGCCTTCCTGGAAAACTTCACCAAGAAGTACACCTGGGCGCATCTGGACATCGCCGGCACGGCATGGAAATCGGGCGGAGCAAAAGGCGCAACCGGCCGCCCAGTACCGCTGCTGACCACGTTCCTGATCAACCGCGTCTAAGAGAAGGCCAGACCAAAGCTACTGCGCGGGGCTATTGGCGGCCGGCGATGCTCGCTGTACATGAAGTACAGCTGCGCTTCTCGGCCACCACTCGCTCCCGCTCGCTACGGTTTTGTCAGGCGTCGCTACGTAAGAAGACAGCCGCCACGGTCACTGACCTGGCGGTTTTTTTATGTGTCATTGGATCAGTAGACGACGGAATTGGGCAAGGGCGATGGCGCCACTTTCGGCTGCACCACGGCCTCCGGCGCCGCGGGCGCTGGCAGCGACGCGGAAATCGCCGCGGGCGGCGGAGCCAGGCGCGCGGGGTCTTGCATGACGATGGTCAAAATCGATGGATAGTCAAAGCCCGCCCCCGTGTTGCGGTCGACGAAATAGCCAACGCCCAGGGTCAGGATGATATTGCCCCAGACGCTGCCATTGAGCTTGGGGTCGATGTGGTCATCCGTCGCAATGGCGGGCGAACCGTGCTTGCGGCAGTCGACTGTCAAAGGCTCCTGGCTCTTGCGGATGGTAATGCGCCCCGGCGTCGTGACAAACCACTTGCCGACATCGTTGCTGAGGATGCAGCCCGCGCCATTCAATTCGCGGTTATCCAGGACGGTTTGCACCAGCACCATCTGCTCGGTGTTGCCAGTCAGGGTGGCGCAGCCGCCCAACGCCAACAGCAGCAGCGTCCTGACGGCTAGGGCGGCAGACGATGGTAGGCGCATGGGAAGCTCGCTTAAGGGACAGGAATCAACGGACGGGAATCGGCTGCTCGCCAGGCACGGCGACGGCGGTAACACTGTTTTTCGGGCTACCCTCGATCAGGCGGTCGGAATACACGAGATAGACCAGCGCATTGCGCTTGCTGTCGACCATGCGCACCACGCGCACATGCTTGAAGAAGATCGAGGCGCGCTCGGTAAACACTTCCTCCTGGCGCGGCAGCTGGCCCTTGAATTGCAGCGGCCCCACCTGGCGGCAAGCCACGGACGCATCAGCCTTGTCTTCGGCCAGGCCGATGGCCCCCTTGATGCCACCGGTCTTGGCGCGCGACAGGTAGCAGCTAACGCCAGCGACACGCGGATCATCATAGGCTTCGACGACGATCTTGTGGTCAGGGCCGATCAGTTTGAACACCGTGTCGACAGAACCGATGGTTTCGGCCTGCGCCACGGCGCAGGCAAAACCCAGCACTAAAACGGCTGGCAGCAATTTACGCATGAAGATAATCCCAGGCACGCACGCGGCCATCAGTTGCCATCAGTTAATAGGAGCGAAACGCTGAACCATGACGCCTTCGACTTCGATCAGCTGAAAGAACACGTCTTTCGGCCGGGTCCAGATGGTGCCGTCCGCGGCGCGATACACGATCATCGGCGTCAGATCTGCCTCCAGCGTGGCTTCGCACACCAGTTCATAAATGCCGCCCTTGTAATGCCGATAACGCATCGTCGCCCCCTCAAGCCGTTGAATCTTCGCTCTTCTCGTCGGCCAGTGCCTTCTGCTTCATCTTCAGGCTCTGGATCACTTGCAGTATGCCTTCCATGCCGGCAGCGCCATCGGCACCGCTGAAGGCGTCGAGCACCTCATTGAGCACCTTGTTACGCACGCTCGCTTCAGCCGAGGACATCTCCAGCGCGCGCTGGGCTTTCGCCGCCTTTTCGGCTGCGCTCACGCGCGGCTTGGCCGGCATCTTGCCATGCGTCAGAGCTGCCTGCCAGATCACCCAGCGACGCTGAGTCTCGAAAATCAGGTACTCATCCGGTTTATCTTCTCTTCGCCGCACAATGTGGCCGTCACGCTGCGCCCACGCTTCAAATGCAGTTCGCATTTTCTTCCTTTGCAAATGCTACGCGCAAGTCTCACTATTAAAACTGCAACATTTCAAAATAGTACCATCTATTGATGTTGCAAAATAGTATCATAGATATAGTACTGCAATTTATATAACAAGTCTGGCGGCGCCAGTGACGGAATTAACACTCCGTAACGGCGCAGTGGTCATGTAATCGGAATAGCAATTACAACTAATTACAACTGCTTCCTGTTCGGTTCTCAACTTGGCTGTAACAAAGGCGTATGACACAGTTGTTACATTGTGCCATTTTAGTAGTTTTTATCGCGTTTTAGCGAGAAACTTTACACCTTTGTCGCGTTAAACGGCACGACAAAGCCCGCCACGCCAAGCACTTATGCTAAATCAAACATAAGGATTGATCAATCATACACAAAAACATAATATTCCTGCCCCACGATTGGCTAAATATAAACACTTTATGAGCACTCTTTTTCCCTGTGGGAAAATAAAGTACTTGCACGACAAGCGGGGAGCAGCACGTCGACGACACGCATGCGGTAAGATTCGCGCTTATCGATACCTATTCAAGCAAGGATTTTTCCCATGAAAATTGCCACCTGGAACGTCAACTCGCTCAAAGTGCGCCTGCCGCAAGTGCTGCAGTGGCTAACAGACAACCCGGTCGATATACTCTGCTTGCAAGAGACCAAGCTCACGGATGACAAGTTCCCCGTCGCCGAGATCGAGGCGGCCGGTTACCAGGTGGTCTTCAGCGGCCAGAAAACCTATAACGGCGTAGCCATCCTGTCGAAGCTGCCGATCGCCGACGTGGTGAAAAACAATCCTCGCTATGAAGATGCGCAGCAACGCATCCTGGCCGCGACAATCGGCGGCGTGCGCGTCGTGTGCGCCTACGTGCCAAACGGCCAGAGTGTCGACTCGGACAAGTACGAATACAAGCTGGGCTGGCTGTCCGCCCTGCACGACTGGCTGGCCGAAGAAGCGCTGCTGCACCCGCAACTGGCCGTCGTGGGCGACTACAATATCGCGCCCGACGACCGCGACGTGCACGACCCTGTCGCCTGGGCTGGGCAGATACTGGTCTCGGACAAGGAACGCGCCGCCTTGCAGCGCCTGTTCGACATCGGCCTGACAGACGCTTTCCGCCTGTTCGAGCAGGCGGAAAAATCGTTCAGCTGGTGGGATTACCGCCAACTGGGCTTCCGCCTGAACAAGGGGCTGCGCATCGACCATATCCTGCTTTCGCCAGACTTGACGGCCCGCTGCACGGCCTGCGTGATCGACCGAGTGCCCCGTAAATGGGAACAGCCATCCGACCATGCACCGGTTGTGGCAACCATCGATTAAGCCATGCAGGCATCATCGAAAGTGGACAACTGTAAGTGGCAACAGCCATCCGACCATGCGCCGGTTGTGGCAACCATCGATTAAGCCATGCAGGCATCATCGAAAGTGGACCACTGTAAGTGGCAACAGCCATCCGACCATGCACCGGTTGTGGCAACCATCGATTAAGCCGTGCGGGCATCATCGAAAGTGGACCACTGCAAGTGGGAACAGCCTTCCGACCATGCACCCGTCATGGCCACCGTCAATTAAGTGCTGCGTCGCTCCAATAGCAGTTGCGCATCGGCTGCAGGTACGGGGGCAGAAAACAGATAGCCCTGCGCATAACGGCAGCCGTTCGCCTGCAGCAGGGCGAACTGCTCTTCCGTCTCCACGCCCTCGGCCACGGTCGACAACTGCAGGCTGTCAGCCAGCGCGATGATGGCCGCCACGATGGCGCGGTCTTCCGCGCTGTATTCCAGGTCCTTGATGAAGGCACGGTCGATCTTGACCTTTTTCACCGGGAAGCGCTTCAGGTAGGCCAGGCTGGAATAGCCAGTGCCGAAATCGTCGATCGACAGGCGCAGCCCCATGCCATTAATCTGCCGTAAAATCTCCAGCGTATGCTCGCCGTGCTGCATCAGCGCCGTCTCGGTGATCTCGAATTCCAGCAGTGCCGGATCGATGCCAGTTTCCCGCACCACCGCGCCGATGGCCGCCACCAAGCCCCTGTGCATGAACTGGCGTGGCGACAGATTCACCGCCAAGGGCACTGGCTGCAAACCCTGGCACTGCCAGGCCATGCTTTGCTCGCATGCCTGGCGCATGACCCATTCGCCCACCGGCACGATCAAGCCGTTTTCCTCCAGGATGGGAATGAAGCGGTCTGGCTGCACCAGGCCGTGACCGGGGCGGCGCCAGCGCAGCAGCACTTCCATGCTATGCAGGCGGCGCGTGGCGATATCGATGATGGGCTGGTAAAACAATTCGAACTGCTGCTGCGCCAGCGCGGTGCGCAAGCTGCTTTCCAGGTCGAAGTGCAGGGCCGCCGTCTGATTCATCGTCTGCGTGAAAAACTGGTAATTATTACGCCCATTGCCCTTGGCGTGGTACATGGCCGCGTCGGCATGGCGCATCAGGGTATCGACATCACCGCCATCGTCCGGATACATACAGATGCCGATCGACGGTGTCACGTGCAGCACATGGCCGTCGAGCGGAAAGGCGGGCATCAGCGCCTCGATGATCTTCTCGGCCATGCACGCCGCTTCGTCGGTGTCGTGGATGCCTGGCAAGAGTACGACGAATTCATCGCCGCCCAGGCGCGCCACCGTATCGCTGGCGCGTACCGCGTGGCATAGGCGGACAGCCACTTCCTTGAGCAGCAAATCGCCCGTCATGTGGCCCAGCGAATCGTTAATGGTCTTGAAACGATCCAGATCAATGAACATCACGACCAGCTTGCGCGCAGAACGCTGCGCAGCCAGCATGGCCCGTTCCAAGCGGTCCGACAGCAGCGCGCGGTTCGGTAAACCGGTCAGATTGTCGTGATAAGCCATGTGAAGCACGCGTGCCTCGGCCTGGCGCCGCTCGACGATCTCTCCTTGCAGCAGCAAATTGGCACCGGCCAGTTCGGCCGTGCGCTCCTGCACGCGCAGTTCCAGTTCGTCGCGCGCACGGCGCACCGCCTCGGCCGCCTCGCGGCGCGCCGTCACGTCGTCAACCAGCCATACTGAACGGCCATGCGCATGCGCCAGGTCAAACGGCCGGCCGGACAGGCGCGCCCAGAAGCGGCTACCATCCTTGCGCACCAGCTGGTATTCCGACATGTGCACGCGGCCCGCGCAGAAATCGCGCGCCGTCTCGCCACGCGCGGTTTCCCACGCGGCCTCGTCCGGATACAGCGCCTGCACCGACAGGCCGTTGATCTCGCCGGAGGCATAGCCGAAAAGTTCTTCCATCTTGCTGTTGGCACGCAAATTGTAGCCGCCCTCGACCATCGAAATGCCCAGCACGGCGCTATCGAGAATGGCCTGGTTTTCCAACAGCGCATTGCGCAAGGATTCTTCGGCGCGCTTGGCTTCCGTGCGGTCCTCGATAATCCAGATGGTGCCAGCGGCGGGATCGTCCGGATTGACTACATAGGCGATCAACTGCGCCCACAAGGTGCTGCCGTCACGGCGCATCATTTCCACTTCCGTCTGGAACGGCTTGGCCAGCGACAGGAAGGGGAAGGCTGCCGCGCCCAGCAACTCGTAGGACTGCTGCGACACGTACAGCGCGCGCCCGGGCAAGCCCAGCGCCTCGTCGCCGCTGTAGCCGAACATCGCGGCAAAGCCCAGGTTATAGCGCGAGATCTGGCGGTTCTTGGTAAACAAGATACTCACCGATGCATTCGTCATGATGGCTGCCACCTCCATCTGCGCTTGGCGGCTGGCCGTGACGTCTTCGATGATCCAGATAGTGCCCTGCTCGCTGTGCGCCTGGTCGACAGCCTTGGCGCGGATGCGGCACCAGAACAGGCTGGCGTCGCGGCGGCGGAACAGCGCTTCATCCTGCTCGTACGGCAAGCCCTGTCCCAGCAGGGGCTTGGCCTGCATGCCAAACTCCTCATAGGCGGCGGGTGAGGGAAACAGCTCGGCGGTGGATAAGCCCATCATCTCTTCCTGCGCGTAGCCGAACATTTCGGCGAAGCGGGGATTGCAGCGCAAAACCAGGCGCGAACGCGAAAACAGGATGCCGACGGACGCATTGTCGAGGATGGCCTGCTGCTCCAGCATCAGTTGGCGCGTGGCCTCCTCGGCTGCCTTCTGCGCGCTGCGGTCGTCGAACAGCCAGATCGTGTCGCGCAAGCCGCGGTCGGTCTGGCTCTCCGGGTTCAGCACGTAGCCATACGCCAGCGCCCAGAATGTGGAGCCATCGCGGCGGCGCATCTCCATCTCGCCCTGGAACGGCTGGCCGCGCCGCAGCAGTGGCGACGCCTGCCGCACCACGTTCTCATACGCCGCGCGCGACGGATACAGGTCGGCGACGGCCAGGCCCACGCCACTGTCGCCATCAAAGCCAAAGCATTCGGCAAAGCGGCGGTTGTAACGCAGCACGCCCTTGTCGCGCTGAAAACCGATCGCCAGCGGCGCGTTGTCCATCACGGCCTGCATTTCCAGCAAGGCACGGCGCAACTGGTCTTCATCGCGCCGATGGTCGCTGATATCTTCGATGATCCACACCGTGCCGTCATGCGTATTGAGAGGATCGACGGCGCGCCCGTGCAGGCGGCTCCAAAACAGCGTACCGTCCTGGCGCCGCAATTCCAGTTCGGTGCGATAGGGCTTACCTTTCGAGAGCAGCGGCGCCGCTTCCAGCCCCAGGGTGCGGCAATGCTCGGCGGAGCGGTACAGCACCGCGCCTGGCATGCCCGTCAACTGGTGACGTGCATAGCCAAGCATCTCGGCGGCGCGGATATTGCACTCCTCGATGAAGCCCCCCTTGGAAAACACGATGCCCACGGCCGCGCTTTCCAAGATGGCCTGCTGTTCCAGCAAGGTCTTGCGCAAGGCTTGCTGGTTGCGCTGCTGCACGCTGATATCGGCAAACACCAGCGTCGCGCCCGGCAAGCCTTCGCCCAGCGGCAGCGGCTTGGCCCATACCTGCACGGCGATGGCGACATCGGCTCCCTGCAGGCTGCTGTCCCAGTGCCGTTCGCGCCCGGCCACACCCAGCGCGCCACGCAGCATGCTGGTACTCGACGCGCGGTAGGCGTCGGCAAAACACTCGGCAAGCAGCCGGCCAGACACATCCCTGCCCAGCAAGGCGCTCAAGGCGTCATTCACCGCCACTACCATGCCGCTGGCATCGCAGGCGCAGGCAGGCAAGGCGATCAGCTGCAAGGCCTCGGCGATGAAATCGGGACTGGTCGGTACGCGGTGCATGGACGCCATCGATGGTTAAAGGCAAAGTAAACATACGCCTGGGAAAAATTTTCAAGCGTCATGCTGCTACTAGATCATAAACCAGTTTTCGGCGGTTTTTCCATATTCATTATGGACCATATATGAAACGTCACAGGCTGTTTGCAACACGCCCGTTGCAAAGCCGTTCGATGGCAAAAAAATGAAACAAATCGTTTAAAATAAAGCATGCGCCGCCCTCCTCAACCTCCGCTCGACCAGCGCGACAAACCCGTCATCTGGACCGTCTCCGTGTCGCGTTTGTTCGACCTATTCCGCGACATCACGCTCGAGTACGACGACCTGGCGACGATCGAACCGATCAACTTGGGCTTCGACGACGCCGTACGCCATATCCGCGAACGCATGGCCACCGAGCGCTGCGACGCCGTCATCGCGGCCGGCTCGAACGGCGCCTATCTGAAAGGAAGGCTGTCGGTACCCGTCATTATCGCCAAGGCCAGCGGCTACGACGTAATGCAGGCGCTGGCGCGCGCACGGCGCATTTCGCCGCAAATCGGCGTTATCACCTACCAGGACCCGATGCCGGAACTGGCCGAATTTGCTACCACCTTCGGCCTGCATATTGCGCAACGCACCTATGCCACCGAGGAAGACGCGCGCGCGCAGATCAACGAATTGAAGGCAGCCGGCATCAAGGCCGTCGTTGGCGCGGGCCTCGTCACCGACCTGGCCGAAGAGGCCGGACTGGCCGCCGTCTTCGTGTATTCGGCCACGGCCATCCGGCGCGCCTTCGACGATGCGCTGGAACTGGCGCGCCTGACCCAGATCGAATCGAACCGGGGCCGGCGCGCGGTAGTGGCCGACACTTTGCGCGCGCGCCATGGCCTGCATGATTTGCGCGGCGAATCGGAAGCGATGGAAGCGCTGCGCCAGTCGGTGGTGCTGTATGCCCGCTCGCCGGCGACAGTGTTGATCCAGGGCGAGACGGGTAGCGGCAAGGAACTGGTAGCGCAGGCCATCCACCGAGAAAGCCCGCGCAGCCTGGGTGCGAACCGGCCCTTCATCGCCATCAATTGCGGCGCCATCGCCGAATCCCTGCTCGAATCGGAGCTGTTCGGCCACGAGGACGGAGCGTTTACAGGCGCGCGCCGGGGCGGCCATGCAGGCCTGTTCGAGGCGGCCAACCACGGCACCCTGTTCCTCGATGAAATTGGCGAAATGCCGCTGGCCCTGCAAACGCGCTTGCTGCGCGTACTGGAAGAGCGCGAAGTGGTGCGCGTGGGCGGCACGCGGCCCATCGCCATCAGTGTGCGCATCATCAGCGCCACCCACTGCGACCTCGAGCAACGCATCCGCGAAGGTCGTTTCCGCGCCGACCTGTTCTACCGCCTGGCGGTGCTGCGCCTGCATTTGCCCGCCTTGCGCGAACGCGCCGACGACATTGCCGGCCTGGCCGAATGGTCGCTGAAAAACGCGCTGGCTGCGCTGGGCGCCCGCCCGCACCCCAACCTGCACGCGGAAATCCAGGCCTGCGCGCCGCTGTTACGCCGCTACGACTGGCCCGGCAACGTGCGTGAACTGCGCAACCTGGCCGAACGCCTGGCCCTGTTCCTGGCCGCCGAACCACTGCAGGCGCTGACGCCGGCCTTCGTGCTGGGGGTCGCCCCCGAGCTGGCCCAGGCGGCCCAGGCGGCAAGCATGCCGGCCAGCGACGCCTTGCCGGCACCACCACCTGTCCGGCCCGAAAGCGCCAGCGAAGTACTGGCGCGCTTTGGCGGCCGCCGCGATGCCGCGGCCGACTACCTGGGCATCAGCCGCACGACGCTGTGGCGCCGGCTGCGTACAGGCTGATGTCCTCCCCCCGCCACCGCCGACCATGGCCCGTCGACGCGCATGTGCAATACCTGGCCTATCTTCCCGAGCACTGCCAGGATCAGGACGCATGGATCTGAGCCGTTCATCCCGCCCTGACGCCGCTCATCCCACAGCGCTGGTTGCGTGGCGCCTGCGCTGATAGGATGTTCATCAAGGAGGAGTACCCTATGAAACGCACATTGCAAACATTAATCTTGCTCACCACCGTGATGCTGGCGGGCGCCAGCCAGGCCGCCGCGCCCGCAGCCTTCACAGTCGACGTCACCGGCCAAGGCCGGCCCCTGATCCTGATACCCGGACTGGCGTCTTCAGGCGAAGTTTGGCAAGGCACGGTGGCGCGTCTGTGCGGAGCGCAGGCCGGGCATGCCTGCCACGTGCTAACCCTGGCCGGCTTTGCCGGCGTGAAGCCCATCGAAGGCGACTTGCTGGCACAGGCAGAACAGCAGCTGGCCGACTATATCAGCGCCAACAAGCTGGGCCAGCCTGCCATCATCGGGCATAGCCTGGGCGGCTTCCTGGCCCTGAAAATGGCCATCGACCACCCCACCCGGACAGGCAAGCTGGTGATCGTCGACTCGCTGCCGGCGCTGGGTGCGGTGCAAATGCCAAGCGCCACGCCGGCGCAGCTGCAAGCCATGTCAAGACAGATGCAGGCAGCCATGCGGGCGCAGGATGAGGCCAGTTCCAGCGCCGCCCAGCACCGTACTGTCGCCACCATGGCCAGCGCGCCGGCTGACGTGGAACGCATCATCGGTTGGGGCCAGCGCTCGGACCGCGAAACGGTCATCAGCGCCATGGGCACCCTGATGGCCAGCGATTTGCGCCAGGAAATGACGAAAGTGAAGTCGCCCACCCTGGTGCTGGGTACCTGGATCGCCTACCAGGCGTATGCCCCGCGCACCGCCATCGAAGCCACCTTCCAGCAGCAGTACCAGCAGTTGCCCGGCGTGCAGATCGTGCTGGCCGACACGGCCCGACACTTCATCATGTATGACCAGCCGGACTGGATGTATGCGCGCGTCGAACAGTTCCTGGACTAGGCAGTGAACGCGTCCGTGCAGCGTCCGCCGCTGCTGGCCAGGATCAACTGGTACTGGACCTTCCAGCTCGCCGGTTGGGGCGCGCTGGCCTTGTTCAACAGCGTGTATGGCGGCTCGACGCAGCTGCGCATTGTCATCGCGATTGCCTGCTGGGGATCACTGGGCGGGCTGCTGCTGTCGCACCTGTGGCGCGGCATTCTGCGTCGGCGCGGCTGGGCGAAAAACGGCTTGCGCTGGAAGCGCATTGTGCCGTCACTGGCCCTGCTGAGCGCCATCCAGACAGCCAGCGTGACGGCCGCCTTCTACGTCATGTATCCACCCGATGTCCTGCGCGGCCTGGCCTGGTTGCCCGGTGCGCTGCTGTTCTGGTTCGGAGTTTTCCTGACCTGGACAGTGTTTTACTTCACCGCGCTGTCGCTGCGCCGTGCCGCGCACCTGGAAGCGGAAACGCTGCGCTTGCAGCTGAACGGGCGAGAGGCAGAACTGCGTGCCCTGCAGGCACAAGTCAATCCGCATTTTTTCTTCAACAGCCTCAATAGCATACGCGCGCTGATCTTCGAAGACCGCCAGGCGGCCGCGCACATGATTGACCAGCTGGCAGGCCTGATGCGCCATGCACTGCAATCGGGCCAGCACGCCACGGTGGCTCTGGCAGACGAACTCGATGCCGTGCGCGCCTACCTGGCGATCGAACAGATACGCTTCGAGGAACGCCTGCGCGTCAGCTTCGCCATCGAGATAAGCGCGCCCGACATCGGGCAGGTGCGCATACCGCCCATGGTCTTGCAAACGCTGGTGGAAAACGCCGTCAAATATGGCGTGGAAACGAGTCCCGATGGCAGCGATATCCGCATCGCGGCGCGACGCGCCAGCCCTAGCGACGGCACGTCCATGCTACAGATCGAGGTCGCTAACACGGGCGCCTTGCGCGAACCCGGCAGCTCCACCAGCGTTGGACTGCGCAATGCGGGCCAGCGCTTGCAGCTTGCCTGCGGCGAGCGCGCCAGCCTGGATTTACGCCAGCAGGCGGGCTGGGTGTACGCTACCATCCATTTGCCGGAGCAAGCATGCACGTAGCGCCGCTCAAGGTACTCTTGGTCGATGACGAGCGCCTGGCGCGCGCCGAGCTGCGGCGGCTGCTGGCGCCGCATGTGCAGCGCGGCGCGGTAGACATCGTGGGCGAGGCGGCCAGCGCGGCCGACGCCGTCGCGCAGATCGGCAAGCTGCAGCCCGACCTGCTGCTGCTCGACGTGCAGATGCCGGGCGGCTCCGGCTTCGACCTTCTGGCCACGCTCGACGCGGTGCCCGACGTCATTTTTTGTACGGCTTTCGATCAGTACGCGCTGCAGGCATTCGAGGTCAGCGCGCTCGACTACCTGCAAAAACCCGTGCAGGCTGCGCGCTTGGCCACGGCGCTGGCGCGTGCAGGCGTGCGGGCGCAAGCCGTGCCGCGACCCGCACCGCGCAAGGTTTTCATCAAGGATGGGGAGCGCTGCTGGTTCGTCGCGTTTGACGATATCCACCTGCTCGAATCGGAAGGTAACTACACGCGCGTGCATTTCGGCGCCCAGCATCCGCTCATGCTGCGCAGCCTGAACCAGCTGGAAGAAAAACTCGACCCTGCGCTATTCTTGCGCGCTAACCGGCGCCAGATCGTCAACCTGGCACAGGTGGCGCAAGTGGCGCCGAATGCGGCCGATGGCCTCGACCTGCACCTGCTCGATGGCAGCGTGGTCGAGGTGTCGCGCCGCCGCGCGCAACAGTTCAAGGCCGTCACCGGCCTGTAGCGACCTTACTTCAGGGCCGGAATAGGCTGCGCCTGGAAGGCGGGATGCGGCTGCTCCCTGAGTTTTTTCGCCAGCATGTCGAGCGCTACTTCCAACTGGCGGTCAGCGCCCAGGAAAGTGGCATGCGGCGGGTTCTCCACCTCCACGTCCGGCACCAGACCCACGCCTTCAATCAGCCACTGTCCGTCGATGCCGAACTGGCCGTTTTCAGCCACACGCGCCATGCCGTTATCGAGCAGGCGCGTATTGTCGCTGAGCCAGACGCCGGCGCCAGCGGTGCGCTTACCCACCAGCGGTGCCAGTTTCAATGCCTTGATGCCGGCGGCGAAAGTCTCGCCATCCGAATACGTGAGTTCATCGACCAGCACCACCAGGTGGCCACGGAACGTGTTCTGCATGTTCGATGACGGCTGCACGCCCGGCGGCGCCCAGTAGGCCCAGGCCTTGCGCAGCAGTTTTTCGATGATCCAGCTATCGATATTGCCGCCGTTATTGCGCCGCACGTCGATGATCAAGCCTTCGCGGTTAATGTTGGCGTAAAAGTCGCGCGCGAACGAGGCGATGTCGTTGGCGCCCATGGCGCGCAAATGCAGGTAGCCGATGCGCCCTTGCGAAGCGGCTGCCACCTGCTCGGCGCGGCTCAATTCCCAGTCGCCATAGCGCAGCGCTGTCTGCTTTGCCATGTTGACGGGCGTGACGATGACGGCGCGCGGCAAGCCCTTGCCACGTTTAACCTGCAACAACACCTGCTTGTCGGCCTGGTTCAGCAGCAGGTCGCTGATATCGCGCGCGGCCAGCACGTCCTTGCCATTGACGGCCGTGATCACGTCGCCCGCCTTCACGTCTACCTCGGGGCGCGACAGGGGTGAGCGCGCCGAAGGCAATTCCACTTCGCTGCGATAGACATGCTCGACCTGATAGCCATCGCCGGTACGCACCAGCACAGCCCCCAGGCCAGCCGGCGTGCCTTCTTGTTCCGTGCGGCGCAATTCGCCGGGACGGATCTGCGAATGCAGGGCACCCACTTCGGCCACCATCATGCCCAGCACGTCATTGAGCTCGGCCCGATCCGTCACCCGCTCGACCAGCGGCGCATATTTGTCGCGCGCCGCCGTCCAGTTGACGCCGCGCATCTTCGCGTCGTACAGGAAGTCGCGATGCAAGCGCCAGGCGTCGTTGAACATCTGCTTCCATTCCAGGCGCGGATTCGAGACAAATGTCCAGTCGTCGACTTTGACTTTTGCCTTCGACAGGTCGGCCGGCAGCTTGGCCCCCGCCTCGATTACCAGCATCTCGCCCGGCCCGGTGGCGGCCGCGCTGCTTGCTGTCCTGTAGTACAGATGTTTTTTATCCTGGGCCAGGTCGAATTCACGCACATCGGCCACCAGCAGTTCCGGCTTGGAGCCGGTATTGCCGATGGCGAGTGTCTTCAGACTGAACTTGTGCTCGCCGCTGTCGCGCTCGAGGAAATACAGGCGCTTGTCGTCGGCAGCGAGCGCGCTGTAATTACCGGCCGCCAGCGGCACCTCATACAGGCGCTCGGCCAGGCCCTTGAAGACGACGTCCGGAAGCACGGCCGCCGCTTTCTTCGAGGCCGTCTTGCCAGCGACCTTTTCCAGCGCCTTTTCCGCCGCCAGTTCGGCTGCCTTTTCGTCATCCGTCTCGGCCGGCTTGACGCCGGGGCGGCTCAGCTCATCGTCGGGCTGGAAGGGAAACCGGTTGCCCGGCTGCAGCGCCAGCGCATACACGCCGATGCGCTTGTCGAACACGGGGCCCATATTACGGTCACCCCACGGCGACCCGTTGGCCAGCTGGAAATTGCGCGCCGACATGAAATACAGCCAGCGCCCGTCGGGCGAAAACACGGGCGAGTCCGATGTATAACGGTCGCTGGTGACGAACTGCAACTGCTTCGACGCGATGTTATACAGGCCGATCTGCTCGCGCTGCTCGTTGCTGGCCACGCGCACGATGGCCAGGTTGCGGCTGTCGGATGACCATTGCACTGCGTCGTGCTTGTCCACGCCCGCCTTGCCCGCATCATCGATCAGCTGGTTCGCTTTGCTTGTCAGGTCCAGCAGCCAGAAGCGGCCTTTTTTATCTGTGTGCGCCAGCCAGCGTCCGTCCGGCGACGGATACAGTTTCCAGCGGTGCTTGTCGCCGTGCGTCGTCAGCTGCTCGCCCTTGCCCGTACCATCGGCGGCGTACTTCCAGATTTCGTTTTCCCCGCTCGTGTCAACGATGGCGAAGACGGATTTTTCGTCGCTGGAAAAGACCGCATCGCGCGCCCGCGCTCCTTCGGGAATGGCGATATCGACGCGGCGCAAGCTGCCCGTGCCAGCGATACTGACACGGCCCCTTGCCGTGAGGATGACGCGCTCATCCTTGGCCGATAGCTGGACATTGCTCAAGGTATCGAGTGGCGAGCGGATCTGGCGCGCGCGTTGCTGGTCGAAATCGGACAGCAGGCTGATGGCCAGCGGCTGCGAGGCGCCTGTTGCAGGGGCGGCCAGGTCCAGCACATGCAGATCAGCGCCCAGTTGGTAGACGACCTTGCCATCACCGAGCGCGGCGTTGCGCACGTCCCACTGCGTGTGGCTGGTCAATGCGCGGCGATCGGAGCCGTCGGGCAGCATGCTCCACAGGTTATCGCTGCCGCCCTCGTCGCTGATATAGACCACACGACCCTGCCACCACATGGGGCGTTTGTTGTTGCCTGCCAACACTGCAGGCTCGGTATGCATGCGCACGGCCTCGCCCTTGCCATCGAGCGCATAGCGCCACAGGGTGGCATGCGCGCCGCCCCGGTAGTTACGCACATTGTCATTCGTCATGGCCAGGCCGAAACGCGTGAAGAACAGCGTCTTGCCCGCGTCGTCGAGCACGGCATCGTTGGCATCAGCGACGGGAAACACGCGTCGCGTCTGCTGCACGGGGTCGATGGCGGCGACGATGCGGCGCGAGGCGGGACCGTCCGTGCCTTGCGTGCTGACCAGCACTTCACCCTGCGCCGTCCAGCCCAGCACCAGCACAGCGCCATTGTCATACGAAATACGTCGCGGCAAGCCGCCGGCCAGCGGCATCACATAGGCTTCCTGCGCCCCTTCGTAGGCAGCGGAAAACGCCAGCCACAGGCCGTCGCGCGACATTGCCGCATTCGTTTCATAGCCGGGATGCGTGGTCAAGCGCTGCGCCGCGCCGCCATGCACGCTGCTTTTCCACAAATCGCCTTCGGCCGTGAAGACGACGCTGTCGCCGCGCACGGCGGGAAAGCGGAAATAGCTGCTGGCAGGAGCGGCGGCAGCGTTGCCGAGCAGACCAGCGGAAAACAGGAGGGTGGCGAGAGTGCGGGAAATTTTCATGCGAGCATCCAGATAGCGGTCAGGGCAATAAGGTGGCATGGACATCATGTCGATACCGGACAGCAATTCTGGCATAAGCACGACCGAAGAAAACCTTCTTTATTGGCCACAAAAACGTAAAAAAACCCGCGCCACTTTCGTGGGCGGGTTTTTCGACAAGAGCAGAAACGCTCTGAACGCCGAACAAAACCGTAGCGAGCGGCAGCGAGTTGCGGCCGAGACGCGGAACTGTGCTGGAGCACAGTGAGCATCGGAGGCCGCAAATCGCGACGCGCAGAAGGTTTGATTCGGTGTTCTTATTCCACTTCCACCGTTTCCGGTGCAGCCGTCGGCGCCGCATCGGGCGGTTCCGGGAATTCCAGCAAGATCTGCTCCTTGTCGTCGATGTCGACAGTGATACGTCCGCCGGTGACCAGGCGGCCGAACAAGAGCTCGTCTGCCAGGGCCTTGCGGATCAGATCCTGGATCAGGCGTGCCATTGGCCGCGCGCCCATCAGCGGGTCGAATCCTTTCTTGCCGAGGAAAGCACGCAGCTTCTCGGTGAACACGGCTTCGACCTTTTTCTCGTGCAACTGCTCTTCCAGCTGCATCAGGAACTTGTCGACCACGCGCAGGATGATTTCCTGGTCCAGCGCGCGGAAGCTGATGGTCGCATCGATGCGGTTACGGAATTCTGGCGTGAACATGCGCTTGATGTCGGCCATCTCGTCGCCTGCCTGCTTGGAATTGGTGAAACCGATCGAGGCCTTCTGCAAGCTTTCCGCACCCGCATTGGTCGTCATGATGATGATCACGTTGCGGAAGTCGGCTTTGCGGCCATTGTTATCGGTCAAGGTACCGTGGTCCATCACTTGCAGCAGGATATTGAAAATGTCCGGATGGGCTTTTTCAATTTCATCGAGCAGCAAGACCGCATGCGGCTTCTTGGTGATCGCTTCCGTCAGCAAACCGCCCTGGTCGAAACCAACGTAGCCCGGTGGCGCACCGATCAAACGGCTGACGGCATGGCGTTCCATGTATTCCGACATGTCGAAACGGATCAGCTCGATGCCGAGGATGAACGCCAGTTGCTTGGCTACCTCGGTCTTGCCCACGCCCGTCGGACCGGAGAACAGGAAAGAGCCGATCGGCTTGTCCGTCTTGCCCAGGCCAGCGCGCGCCATCTTGATGGCCGAGGCCAGCGCGTCGATGGCGGGATCTTGTCCGAATACGACATTGCGCAAGTCGCGGTCTATCGTCTGCAGTTTGCTGCGGTCGTCCTGGTTGACCGTTTGCGGCGGAATGCGCGCGATCTTGGCAATGATGTCCTCGATCTCGGCCTTGCCGATGGTTTTCTTTTGCTTCGATTTCGGCAAGATGCGCTGCGCTGCGCCGGCTTCATCGATAACGTCGATCGCCTTGTCGGGCAAATGGCGGTCGTTGATGAAGCGCGCCGCCAGTTCGGCCGCCGTCGTCAGGGCCGACGCCGTGTATTTCACGCCATGGTGCTCTTCGAAGCGCGACTTGAGACCGCGCAAGATCTGCACGGTTTGCTCGACGGTCGGCTCGTTGACATCCACTTTCTGGAACCGCCGGCTCAAGGCATGATCTTTCTCAAACACGCCGCGAAATTCCGTGTACGTGGTCGCGCCTATGCATTTGAGCTGGCCATTCGCCAGTGCCGGCTTCAACAGGTTGGAAGCGTCCAGCGTACCGCCCGAAGCCGAACCGGCACCGATGATGGTGTGGATTTCGTCGATGAACAGGATGCCGTTCGGATTGTCCTTCAGCTGTTTCAGCACGGCTTTCAGACGCTGCTCGAAGTCACCACGGTATTTGGTACCGGCCAGCAAGGCGCCCATGTCCAGCGAATACACGACGGCATTTTGCAAGATTTCCGGCACATCGTTTTGCGTGATGCGATAAGCGAGGCCTTCGGCGATGGCTGTCTTGCCAACGCCCGCCTCGCCGACCAGCAGCGGATTGTTCTTGCGGCGACGGCACAGGATCTGGATCACGCGATCGACTTCTTCCTCGCGTCCGATCAGTGGGTCTATTTTGCCTTCGGCGGCGGCCTTGTTCAGGTTTTGCGTGAACTGGTCGAGCGGGCTTTCCTTCGGCTGGCCATCGGCAGGCGCTTCTTCCACGCCTTCGGAGGCTTTTGCGCTTTCCGTCGACTGGTCCTTGCGCACGCCGTGCGAAATGAAATTGACCACATCGAGGCGTGTCACGCCCTGCTGGTGCAGGTAATAGACAGCATGCGAATCCTTTTCGCCGAAGATGGCTACCAGCACATTGGCGCCAGTAACTTCCTTCTTGCCATTCGAGGCGGACTGGACGTGCATGATCGCACGCTGGATCACGCGCTGGAAGCCAAGCGTCGGCTGGGTGTCAACTTCGCCCGTGCCAGGCACAGTCGGCGTGTTGTCGCCGATGAAATTGGCGAGCGTCTTGCGCAGGTCTTCAATATTGACCGCGCAGGCACGCAACACCTCAGCAGCAGAGGGATTGTCCAGCAGTGCCAGCAATAAATGCTCAACCGTGATGAATTCGTGCCGTGCCTGCCGAGCTTCGACAAACGCCATGTGCAAACTTACTTCTAATTCCTGCGCAATCATACTTCCTCCATCACGCACTGCAGGGGATGCCCCGCCTTGCGCGCATGCGTTAAAACGAACTCCACTTTGGTACACGCTATATCTTTAGAGAACACGCCGCACACTCCTTTGCCGTAGCGATGAACACTGAGCATGATTTGCGTCGCCGTTTCACGGTCCTTGTTGAAATACTCCTGAATCACGGCCACCACAAACTCCATCGGGGTGTAGTCGTCATTGAGCAAGGCTACCTGGTAGAGCGGTGGCGGCTTCAGCACTTGCCGCTCCAGCAGGGTTTCTGTGTCGTGCTTGGTTGCCATACGCTTATTCTAATGCTTTCACAGTGGTTGTCATGCGCAATATCTGCGCCTTTCCAATTGTTCTCAATCTTACGCGTTTTCTTAATACTGCGCAGATGGCGACCTTGCCGTCAAAATCAAGAGTTGCTTTTTTTGGTTGTTGTGAAGAATTTGGCAATATCGATGGAAAAGCGCTTGACTTCATTATTTATTCCGCCAACAATGCTGTATCGACTGTTGCAGTAATGTACAGCTTGATAAGAATGAGACGTCGAGGAGGGGGCAAGAAGCTTCTTGCTTTTATGGCTCGTGTGATTTGTTTTAATTTTGAAAGTTCTTTTTATGGCAACAGGTACAGTTAAGTGGTTCAATGATTCCAAAGGTTTTGGCTTCATCACCCCAGATGACGGCGGCGAAGATTTGTTTGCGCATTTCTCCGCAATCAACATGAACGGTTTCAAGACCCTCAAAGAAGGTCAAAAAGTTCAATTCGAAGTCACGCAAGGCCCTAAAGGCAAGCAAGCTTCCAACATCCAAGCAGCCTAAGCACCGCCGGCCCTCAGATGTGAAAAACCCCGTTGTCCAACGGGGTTTTTTTTCGCCTGCAAGGTGTGCAGCACCCTGCCCTGGCGCGCCAGTTACATGTGCTCGATCATCACCTTGCCGAAACCCGAGCACGACACTTGCGTCGCGCCTTCCATCAGGCGGGCAAAATCATAGGTGACGCGCTTCGAGGCTATCGATTTCTGCATCGACGCAATGATCAGATCGGCCGCTTCCAGCCAACCCATATGGCGCAGCATCATTTCTGCCGACAGGATCAGGGAACCGGGGTTCACGTAATCCTTGACCGCGTACTTGGGCGCCGTACCGTGCGTCGCTTCAAACATGGCGACGGAATCGGACAGGTTGGCGCCCGGCGCAATGCCGATGCCACCCACTTGCGCCGCCAACGCGTCGGAAATGTAATCGCCGTTCAGATTCAAGGTGGCGATGACGCTGTATTCGGCTGGACGCAGCAATATTTGTTGCAGGAACGCATCAGCGATGGAATCCTTGACGATGATGTCGCGGCCCGTCTTCGGACTCTTGAACTTGCACCAGGGACCGCCATCGATCAGTTCGGCGCCGAATTCCTTTTGCGCCAGCGCATACGCCCAGTCGCGGAAGCCGCCTTCCGTGTACTTCATGATGTTGCCTTTGTGTACGATCGTCACGGATGGCTTGTCATTGTCGATCGCGTACTGGATGGCCTTGCGCACCAGGCGCTGCGTGCCTTCAATGGACACGGGCTTGATGCCCAGGCCCGAGGTGGCCGGGAAGCGTATCTTGGTCACGCCCATTTCATTGATCAGGAAATCCATCAATTTCTTGGCTTCGGGCGAGCCTTGCTGGTATTCGATGCCCGCGTAAATGTCTTCCGAATTTTCGCGGAAAATCACCATGTCAGTCTTTTCCGGCTCTTTCACGGGCGACGGCACGCCCGTGAAGTAGCGCACGGGGCGCAGACAGACATACAGGTCCAGTTGCTGGCGCAGGGCTACGTTCAGCGAGCGGATGCCGCCACCGACGGGCGTAGTCAGCGGACCCTTGATGGAGACGACGTAGTCTTTCAGCGCGGCCAACGTTTCTTCCGGCAGCCACACATCGGGGCCGTACACATTCGTCGCTTTTTCGCCCGCGTAGATTTCCATCCAGCTGATCTTGCGAGCGCCGCCGTAGGCCTTGGCCACGGCAGCGTCGATCACCTTGAGCATGACCGGGCTGATATCGACACCCGTGCCATCGCCCTCAATGAAGGAAATGATGGGATTATCTGGTACATTCAGCGAAAAATCGGCATTGACGGTGATTTTTTTGCCGTCAGCAGGTACAGTGATATGTTGATACATCGTGATCTCCGAAGTGGGACACACCGCTGGCGGGCAACACTGGCCGGCGACGCGCTCTGCGGTTGCAGAGTTTACAAAAACAAGTCCGAACATGGCGGCAACAGCGCACTCTAGCAGGGAAAGAATGGCCGGGCCATCTGCTTCACACTGCAGCATGCAGCGCCAGAGGACCTTATCGCCACACTGGCATCAGGTCTTCTATAAGATATAAGACTAGCGTTTCACATTATGTACCAGTATCTTACATGGCGCCACACTTTTACGGCGCCATCCTGCGGCCACCATTGTTTGCATCCATTCATTTATCAGCATGCCACTCATCCTCTTCAATAAACCATTCCAGGTCTTGTGCCAGTTTTCAGCGCAAGACGGCCGCGTCACCCTGGCCGACCATTTGAGCATTCCCGGCATCTACCCGGCCGGCCGACTCGACGCCGACAGCGAGGGCTTGCTACTGCTGACGGACGACGGCCGCCTGCAGCACGACATCAGCCACCCCGCCCGCAAGGAAGCGAAAACCTATCTGGTGCAAGTCGATGGCGTACCCGACGCGACCAGCCTGGCACGCCTGCAGGCGCCACTGGACCTGGGCGACTTCATCACCAAGCCATGCCGGGCTGTGCGCATCGCCGAGCCGGACTGGTTGTGGCCACGCAATCCCCCCATCCGCGCGCGCGCCGACCAGCCCACCTCATGGCTGGCGATCACCTTGAAAGAAGGAAAAAACCGGCAAGTACGGCGCATGACGGCTGCCGTCGGCCTGCCCACCCTGCGCCTGGTGCGCAGCGCCATCGGCCCGTTCTCTCTGGCCAGCCACCCCTTGCTCCCCGGCGAATGGTGCGAAGTGCCGGCCCAAAACATTGGAAAAGCGTGAGCAGCACCAGCAAAGCCTGATCGCCCAGGCGCGCAAGGCAAAATAGCCGCTCTCGGACGCCGGCAAGCGCGTGAAAAAAGGGCATCGCCGGGGCTTACGGCAGCAAGCATGTTGCTGTGACCCCACGCTTTCAGCGCGACCAGACAGCATGCTTGACCTGACGCTCACCAGCATGGCTTAATCGGCGCTTCGCAGTCACCGTCACGCCCCATGAAAACGTCCCTTCGCCGCCTCAGCCTGTGCATCGTCCTGATGGCGTGTGCCAGCACTGCACAAGCACAGACACCGCAAAAGAGCGTGCAACTCTCGGCCGGCATGCATTTGATACAGGCGCAAGTAGCCGCCACGGAACAGCAACGCGAACAAGGCTTGATGTACCGCGAAAAGATGCCGCCGAATGCGGGCATGCTGTTCGTCTTTGACCACTCGTCGACGCAATGCATGTGGATGAAAAACACGCCGCTGCCCCTATCTGTGGCTTTTATCGATGCCAGTGGCAAGATCGTCAACATCGAAGACATGCAAGCGCTCACGCTCGACAGCCATTGCTCCAGCAAGGCAGTCCCCGTGCGCTATGCGCTGGAAATGAACCTGGGCTGGTTCAGGCAAAAGAACATCAAGCCAGGCATGAGCATCGGCAACTTGCCCCCGTTGCACTAAGCCGTGGCGGCCGGCAACAGGGTGTTGCCGGAAAACGCGGCCGAGGATGGCCATCAGGATGGCAAAAGAGGTGGCAAACGAGGCGGCAAAAAGCATGCGCGCACGCGAAAAAACCCGCCAGAACGAATCTGCGGGTTTTTGCTTTTCAACCAGTGCCAGCGTACCGGCACATGCAAGGCCACCTGGGTGGCTTGCCTGCTGGCGAATATTAAGCGGACAGTGCTTTCAAAGCAGCTGCCAGACGGCTCTTATGGCGAGCTGCCTTGTTTTTGTGGATGATCTTCTTGTCAGCGATACGGTCGATGGTCGACACGGATGCTTGGAAGATTGCAGCAGCTGCTGCCTTGTCGCCGCCCTGGATCGCTTTGCGAGCAGCTTTGATAGCCGTGCGCAAGGTCGAACGTTGGGACGAATTGTGTGCGTTTTGCTTAACTGCTTGACGAGCGCGTTTGCGCGCTTGTGCGGTATTTGCCATGGAATTTCCTAAAACAGGGTCAAAGTGCGTTTGCAAACATTAGTGTTTGCCAACCGGTGCGTTCTGTGCGTCTGCCGAACCATGTGTGCCAAACCAGTGCCTGTCAAACATTAGTGTCTGCGTAACAGAATTCTGTACAGCCTTCGATTATAGCGATATTTTCAAGCGGGGGCAAATCAAAAAACCGTATATGGCGCCAAAAACACCTGCAAATGGGCGGGGCAAGGGCGAATCGGCAGCACCAGTGAGCATATTTTAAGCGTTTACCGGCCCCGCACCCGGCTATAATCTGCCCCCATGAACTTGCTTAAAACACTCGCCGCCATCTCCAGCATGACCATGCTGTCCCGTGTAACCGGATTATTGCGCGAAAGCCTGTTCGCGCGCGCCTTTGGCGCCGGCGCTTACACGGACGCCTTCATTGTTGCCTTCCGCATCCCCAACCTGTTGCGCCGCTTGTTTGCCGAGGGGGCGTTCTCGCAAGCTTTCGTGCCGATCTTGTCGGAATACAAGAACCAGCATGGCCAGGAAGCGAGCAAGCAACTGGTCGATCATGTGGCCACCACGCTGGTCTGGGCCACCGTGCTCGTTTCCCTCATCGGCATCGTCGCCGCGCCATGGTTCGTGTACGCTATCGCCACGGGCCTGAGCAAGGATGCGGGCGCCTTCGATGCCGCCGTGTGGATGACGCGGCTGATGTTCCCATATATTACTTGCATGTCTTTCGTGGCCCTGGCCGGCGGCATTCTCAATACCTGGCGCGAATTCAAGATTCCCGCATTCACACCCGTGCTGCTGAACCTATCGTTCATCGCCGCTTCCTTATTGCTCGCGCCACAATTGAAACAGCCCATCTACGCCATGGCCATTGCCGTGTTCGCCGGCGGCTTGCTGCAAGTGGCCCTGCAGATTCCTGCACTGATCAAGATCGGCATGTTGCCGCGCCTGTCGCTCAATCCCGCCATCGGCCTGTCAGACGGCGGCGTGCGCCGCGTGCTCAAGAAAATGGGGCCGGCCGTGTTCGCCGTCTCGGCGGCGCAGATCAGCCTGATGATCAATACCAGTATCGCGTCGCGCCTGGCCGAAGGCAGCATTTCCTGGCTGTCGTATGCCGACCGCCTGATGGAGTTTCCGACCGCCATGCTGGGCGTGGCCCTGGGCACCATCTTGCTGCCCAGCCTGTCAAAGGCGAATGTGGACGGCGACAAGACGCAATACTCGGCGCTGCTGGACTGGGGCTTGCGCCTGACCTTCCTGTTAGCACTGCCAGCCGCCGTCGGCATGGCAACCCTGGCCACGCCGCTGATCGCGACCCTATTTCACTACGGCAAATTTACAGCCGAATCCGTGAGCATGTCGACGCAGCCGCTGGTGGCCTACAGCCTGGGCCTGATCGGCATCATCCTCGTAAAAACCCTGGCGCCCGCGTTCTATGCCCGCCAAGACATCCGCACGCCCGTGAAAATCGCCATCGGCGTGCTGATCGCCACGCAATTGATGAATCTATTATTCGTGCCCTACATCGCCGTGGCCGGCCTGGCCCTGTCGATCGGCCTGGGTGCCTGCCTGAACGCCAGCTTCCTGTACTGGGGCTTGCGCAAGCGTGGCATCTACCAGCCGAAACCGGGTTGGGCCAAGTTCTTCCTGCGCCTGTTGCCGGCGCTCATCGTGATGGGTGGGGTGGCGGCCTTCGGCGCCCTGCGCATCGACTGGATCGCTATGCAAGCCCATCCGCTGTTACGGGCCGGCGCACTGGCCTTGCTGGTGGCACTGTGCGCCGTGGCTTACTTTGCCACCCTGTTGCTGGTAGGGTTCCGCTTCCGCGACTTCAAGCGCAGCGTGTGAGCAGCCATGCAGAAGGTGGTTGCCGGCACCTCGCCTTGCGCAGATAACTGAGATCAAAAAAAAACCCGCCGAAGCGGGTTTTTGCATCTTGCACAGCAGCGATATCAGGCAGCTTTTTTTGCCGAACGGCGACGGGCCATGAAGCCAAGCAGACCCAAGCCACCGAGCAGCATGCCGTAGCTTGCTGGCTCTGGTACGGCGCTTACCGTATAGGTGCCGCTGTAGTTAGCGCCAGCTTGGGCGGTACCAAACAGTTGCAGTTTGAACGGGCCAACACCGCTGTACTCCACGCCGAAGAACTTCAGGCCGCCAGCCGAGAAGGACTCACCCAACTGAGCATTCAGGTTCGACGTGAGGGCATTGAACGTCAGTTTCTGGCCGGTAATCGACAAGCCGATATTGTACTTGCCAGCACCCAGGCCGCCCAGGATGATCTCATCCAGACCACCGGACAAAATGCCATTGCCAACAACTGCGTTGAAGGTGTGGGTGTTACCGTCAGCGGTAATATCAAGGACTTGATCGCCTGCATAAGCGCTCAACGATGCGGCTGCTAAAACGCCTGCAACGATAAATTTCAATTTCATAGTGTATTCCCCAAAAAGTGATTTATGGCTGCAAAGCGCAGGCCACCAATGCTTACGGTACCGGAAGTACCGTTAAGAATAGTAGCATAAATGCATTAAATTAATTATAAATAACACACCAAAGTTTCTTATAAGATAACAATTTTTTGGGTGAAATATTTTCCTAAATCGACGACTTTCCCTGAAAAAATAGTTAGCAGCAGATCTAACGGTTTTTCCTGCATTTTTAAGGTGCAACGGCTGGCTCGGCAACGTTTTCGGCAGAATCTAGCGATTCATGCTCCTCAGCAGGCTCTGGCGGCGACTGTTCTTGCGGTGAGGCAATAGGCTTAAAAAACAACGACGGCGCCTGCAAGTCAGGCGCGTCCGCTGGCAACTCCGCCCCAGGCGCGGTCGCCGCTGCGCTAGCCTGGGCCGCTTGCGCTAGTGGGTCGAGCATGAAATGCCACTGCGAAAAATGAACCCTGCCCTCGAAGCCAGCAAAGCGCGGCGCGAAGTTGCCGACCTTCAATGGCGTCGCCTTCGACAGGCTATGCACGCCTATGATGAGGTTGCTGCCCGGCTGGTACAGCAGACCCCACTCGGCGCGCCCCGTGATGGGGTCGACAAACAGCTTGCGCAGATGCCGGCGCACCTGGGGGAAACGCGGATCGCGCAGCAAGGCCGCCAGATTCGGCGGCTGTTGCGGCTGTCCTGGCGGCGTGGCGGCCGCGTAACTATAGAGAGCGTCGGAAAATTGCGCGCCGATGTCGAGCAATTCCTGTTCCGCCGCCTGGCGCTGCAGCAGGGAACCCATCTTCAATCCGGCAGCGCCCACCAGGCCGAGGATGGCCACCAGTATGATCAGCCCCAGATAAGTAAAGCCGCACTGGAGGCGATGCGCGATGGCTTGCGGACGGCGCATCATCGCTACCAGTCGGCAAATGGCGTGCCACTGCGGTCCTTGCCGGGCGCGCCGCTTCTGACGTCGTACACCCGCCCCGGCGTATCGTCGGGTGGCGGCACGATGATCCAACTGGCGTCGCTATCGGTGATGGGATCGATGGGCATGGCGCGCAGGTATTTCTTGTCCACCAGTTGCTCCAGCGACTCGGGATAGCGGCCCGTATCGCCATGATACTGGTCGATGGTCATGCGCAGATTGCGCAAGTTATCGATCAGCACAGTTTCCTTGGCCTTGTCGAGGCTGGGAAAATACCGGGGCACGGCCAGGGTCAGCAGCAAAGCCACGATACCCAGCACCACCAGCAGTTCGATCAGGGTAAAGCCGCGCATGCGGACGCTGCGATCATGGACAGGCATGGTTCACCATTTGCGGTAAGGTACGTCATTCAAGCCCGTCTTGTCAGACGTGGAATAGACATCGTAGACGTCGTCGCCCTCGCGCGGCGCTGCCGCTTCGCTGGCGTAGCTGCGCTTGCCCCAAGTCTGCGCATCCGTCAGGCCCGCGTCCGGATTGAACGGGTCGCGCGGCAGGCGACGCAGGAAAAACAGCTTGCTGCGTTTGGGATTGCGCTGGTCCGGCACACCCTCGACCAACAGTTCCAGGCTTTTCGGGTAGCCGCTGGCGTCGGGCGAGCGCACGATGCGGCCTTCGTCGCCGGCGCGTTTATAGGCATCGAGCCCCTGGCGGATCTCGCGCAGTGCGCGCCGCAATTCCTGCTCCTGGCGTCGCTGCAACGTCACCTGCGTGATGGGCACCACCAGGGTGGCCAGCACGCCCAGGATGGCCAGAGTCACCAGCAGCTCGATCAAGCTGAAGCCGCCGTCTCGCCACTGCGTGCGCGCCAGTCTCATTTGGCAGGCGGTGGTGCCAGTGGTGCCAGCGGCACCGGCTGGCTCGATGACAGCGGTACGGGTGCCGCCTGCAACGGCACTGGCTGGCCTGCCGGTATCGGCAGGGGCGAGGCGGCCGGCTCGGGCGATGGCGCCACTGCCGGCGCGGGCACGCTCTGCGGTATGCTCGATGGCAGCTGGACCGGCTCCATCAGCGGCTGCGCCGGCGCCGGCTGCATGCCCACTGCCGACGCGCCGGAACGCACGATCAACGTGCCCGGCATCTGCGTGGGCGCCTTGGCCGCCATGTCGGGACGGCGACGGAAACTGCCCTCCGTACCGGCCGGGAATTCAGATTCATTCGCTTCCGGACGCTGCACCGTGCGCACCAGGTGCGGCGTGATCGACAGCACGATTTCCGTCTTCTGGCTGTCATCCTTGCTGCTGCCGAACAGGCGTCCCACTACGGGAATATCGCCCAGGCCTGGCACCTTGTTGCCCGAGCTGCGCTCTTCATTATTGATCAAGCCCGCCAGCACCTGGTTTTCGCCATCCTTCAACTGCAGCATGGTCGAGGCCTGGCGCGTGCCGATCTGGTACAAGGTCGAGCCGCTCTTGGTGATGGTCGGCGCGCCCAGGTTGCTCACTTCGAGCGAGATGCGGATCCCCACTTCATTGTTCAAATAAATGGTCGGCTCGGCATTCACCGTCAGGCCCACGTCCAGGTAGCTGATGGACTCGAAAGCGAAGCCCCCCATGCCCGGCGAAATCGTGGTGGTCACCACGGGCACCCTGTCGCCGATGACAAACTTCGCCTTTTCCCGGTTGCGCACGCGGATGCGCGGGTTGGCCAGGATGTTGGCATCGCCGTCGGTCTTATTGGCATTGGCCGTCACGGCCAAGTTGCTTATGCCGATGCTGCGCTGGTTCAGATTATTCAAGTCGTTGATGGTCAGCCCGGCGCCGCCCGAGGTACTCAGCGGCGTCAGCGACAGGCTCGATGGCCAGGCCACGCCCAGTTCCAGCAGGCGGCTGCGCTTGACTTCGAGGATTTCCAGTTCCAGCACCACTTCCGCTTCCGGCACGTCCTGCAGCGCAATGAGGCGCTCGGCCAGGCGGATTGCCTCGGGCGTGTCGCGCACGATGACGATGTTGAGTTTTTCATCGGCCACCACGTCGCGCGTCTTGAGGATGGTCTTGAGCGTGTTGGCCACCTGCTTGGCGTCCGCGTTCGCCAGGAAGAACGTCTTGACCAGCACCTCCTGGTATTCCTTCAGCTTGGCCGCCACGTTCGGGTAAATCAGGATCGTGTTCGCATCCATCACCTGCTGTTCGAGCTGGTTCGTCACCAGCAGGAAGTACACGGCCGATTCCACCGTGCTGTTTTTCAGGAAGATCGAGGTTTTCGCGTCCGCCTTGACATCCTTATCAAAGACAAAATTGAGGCCGGAACGGCGCGCGATCAGCTCGAACACCTGTTTTAACGGTGCATCGCGAAACTCGATAGTGATCGGCTGCTTGTACGACCTGGCCAGGCCCGATTCGACGACGGGCGGCGCGGTCTTCTCGTCGACCTCGCGCAGCAGCGCGCGCGCGCCGGCGTGTTGCGGCTGCTCCGTGAGGATAGCCTTCAGGCGCTGGCGCGCCGGGTCGTACTGTTTTGCCTCAAACGCCGTGCGTGCATCGGCCAGCAATTTACCCTGGCGCTGCTCGCGCTCTAGCGCGCGCAAGCCGCTGTTGGCACGCTCATTCTGCGCATCGATTTCCAGCACGCCCAAAAAACCCGCGCGCGCCAGCTCGCTCTGGCCCGCCTGCGCCTGACGCTCGGCCTGCTGCAAGCGGCTAGAGATTGCCCGTTCGCGCGCCTGCAGGTAGGCGCTGCGGTATTGCGCGTTGCCGGGGTCTTGCCGCAGCGCTTCTTGCAGCTTTTGCAGGCCAGCTGCGATGTGATCTTGCGCAATCAGCTCGCGCCCGTCGCGGTAAGCCTGCTGCCCCGCGCAGCCCGACAGCAGCACCAGCAGCGCCAGCAGCGCCAGAAAAGGCGCAGATGAAAAGGAACGAGACATCAATCGAGTACTCCAATGTTAAGCTGCTGAACCTGGTTCAACGGCAGATAGGTGAGCGTCATGACGGGCGGCGCGATCGTCACGACCTTGTAAGCGCCATCGATGACGGTATTGGCGCGCACGATATACGTCTTGTCGGCGCGCGACAAAAACACTTCCCAGGCGCCGTCGGCGGCCGCCTTGCCCAGGTAGACGAAGGGCAGCGGCGGCGCCATCGGCGGCGGCGGTGGTGGCGCAGCCGTCAGCGCCATTTTCGGCGGCGGCGGATTCCAGTCCTGGCTCTGGAAGACGCCATTGGCGCCGCCAAAGGTGTCGCCATCCTCGCCCGCCACCTCGCTGCGCGGCAGCAGCACCAGGATGGCCGGCTGCGCCGCCTGCGCCCTGCCGCCGGCATGGCGCGCGGGCGCGACGGCCCGCTCCACCGCCTCGGCCACCTCGGCCACGGGCTGGCGCTCGCCGAACAGCAGCAAGGCGCCGGCGCCCAGCACGCCGGCGAGCATGAGACCATGGCGCGGCGTCATGGTGCCTCTCCCACGCTGTCGGACAGCGTATCGGACAGCGTATCGGACAGCGTGTCGGCCAGATAGAAGGTCAGGCGCAGGCGCGCTTCGAGCTGCGTGTCGGCGATCTGTTCGCGGCGAAAACTCAGTTCGTCGAGCGAAGCGAAGGGCATGGCACGCAACGCCTGCAGCGCGAACTGCCATACGGCCGTATAGCTGCCCTTGAGCGGCAAGGTCACCTGCCAGGTGGTGACGCGGCTGGCCTTGTCGTAGCCACTTTTATATTCTCCCTGCGCCAGCACCAGGCCATTCTTCGCAGCCAGGTCAAACAGTTGCTTGACCTGCTGCTCCGCATGACGCTGCTGTCCCAGGGCGGCATAAAAGCGCGCCATGTTTTCGCTGGCCGTCGCCGGCGCCGCCGCCGCAGTCGCCACGGCCAGCGACGGCTGCGGCAACGGCCGCGCCTCGAGTTGCGCCGCCATGGCGCGCTGCTGCCAGGCCCAGACCCAAGCGGCCGCGCCCAGCGCAAGCAAGGCCACGGCCAGACAGGCGGGCGCGCCCAGGCGGCGCAACAGCAGTTGCGCGCGCAGGCGCAAGAGATTGATCTCGATGGCTATCATGGCATGCCCCAGCGCGCTTCTAATTGGAAGCGCAAGGGTTGATGTGGATCGAGCGCGTTGATTTCATGGCGTAGCAGTTGCACGCGCTCGCCGAACAGTTCCTGCTGCTTCAATTGCGCGATGTAAGCCACCATGGCGTCGCTGCCAGTCGTCTCGGCCGTAATCTTCAGCACGCGCTTGCGCGCATCCGGCTCCAGCGCCAGCAGCGCGATGGCGGGCGGCGTGGCGCTCGCCAGCGCATCCTGCAGGTCGCGCCACGGCAGGTTCAATTGCAGGATGGCCGCATTCACGGCCGCCGCCTGCGCTGGCGCAATCAGCACTTGCGATGCAGGCGCCGGCCGCTGCGTCGCTGCCATCACGCGTTGCTGCGCCAGGCGCCAGCGTGCCTCGCTTGCCGCCTGGCGCTGCAGCGCGGCGCTGCAGCTGTACGCCGCCGTGACGCTCAGCGCCACGCCCAGCGCACCTGCAAACCACGCCCACGCAGGCACGCGGTACAGGCTGCGGCGCCAGCTTGGTGGCGCGAAATCGATATCGAGGCGCGTCATGCGGCACCTGCGCTGCGGGCCAGCCGGGCAGCCGGCGACAAGGCGCCGTCTCCGTCTGGCGTGGACAGTACCTGACAGTGGAACGCTCCCACCGGTGCCAGCCAGCCCGCTGGCGGCGCGCCGCATAGCTGCAGCAGCGCGGGCGCGATCACGCCATGCAGCAGCGCTTCGCGCGCCAGCGTCTGCAGCAGCCAATCACCGCCCACGCCAGGCGGCACGGGCAGCGCACGCACGGCACACAAATGCCCATCGTGACGCATGCCCAGGGTCAAGATATTGTCCTGCAACTGGCCAAACCAGGCGCCCGGCTTCAACGCGCCGTGCCAGCGGTTCCAGTGGCGTACGAATTGCGGTGTAATAAAAATCAGGGCCAGCTTGCGTGCGGCCGCCACATGCGTCAACTGCGCCAGCAGCGCACGCGGCACGGCACAGAAGAACGGCGCACGCGCATCCCAGGCACTGCTGCTGTGCCACAGGCCGGGGGCATCGCCATACAGCGACTGAAAGCGCAGCGCGGCGGCCGCCTCGATGTCGCTCAGACGCGCGGCACCTTGCGGCATGTCCACTCGCCACAGGCGCGCAAAGGCGTCGTCAAGCACCACGGACAATGGCCAGCGCGCGCACTGCCCCGCCGGCAGCAGCCGGTCCAGCAACTGCGCCAGCGCCTGTCCCAGGGCGGCAAAATCGCCATGCAGCGTGTCGTCCGGCGCATACGCCGCCTCACCCAGCAAGGTCCAGGCCGGCGAGCGCCAGCGGCTGCTGCGCCACAGGCTCATGCTGCCCACCGCCACGCCCAGGCGCAGTCCTTCTCCTATGCCTCTACGCATGCAGGGTGACCCTCTTGATTTCCGTGATAGTGGTGGCGCCCCGTCTGACCAGTTCCAGCGCCGCCAGGCGCAGGCTGCGCGTACCGTTCGCATACGCGGCCGCCTTGATCTGGCGGATCGGCTTTTTATCGACGATCAATTCGCGGATTTCATCGGTCAGCACGAGGATTTCGGCAATCGAGCGGCGCCCTTTGTAACCGGTGCCGCGGCAGTCGCCGCACCCCTTGCCCTGCTTGAACTGATAGACTGCCACGTCGGCGCGCGCCAGGCCCACGCTGGCCAGTTCCAGATCGTCGGGCGTGTAGTCGGTGGCGCAATGGGGACAGTTGGTGCGGATCAGGCGCTGCGCCCAGATGCCGTTCAGGGCCGAGACGAACGCATACGGATCGATGCCCATGTGGGTAAACCGGCCGAAAACATCGAAGACATTATTCGCATGCACGGTGGTGAGCACCAAATGGCCCGTGAGGGCCGACTGTACGGCGATTTCCGCCGTCTCGCGGTCGCGGATCTCGCCCACCATGATCTTGTCGGGATCGTGGCGCAGGATGGAGCGCAAGCCCTTGGCGAAGGTCAGCCCCTTCTTTTCATTCACGGGGATTTGCAAAATGCCGGGCAGTTGGTATTCGACGGGGTCTTCGATGGTGATGATCTTTTCGCGCCCGTTGTGGATTTCCGTCAGCGCCGCATACAAGGTCGTCGTCTTGCCCGAACCCGTGGGGCCGGTGACGAGCAGCATGCCATAGGCTTCTTGCGCCAGCGCGCGCAGCGCTTCCAGCGACGCCGCATCAAAGCCCAGCGCCTCCAGTGTCAGGGCGCCATACGCCTCGATCATGGCGCGCTTGTCGAGGATGCGGATGACGGCATCCTCGCCATGGATGCTGGGCATGATGGAGACGCGCAAATCGATTTCGCGCCCGCCCGCCTCGACGCGGAAGCTGCCGTCCTGCGGTACGCGGCGCTCGGCGATATCGAGTTCGGCCAGCACTTTCAGGCGCGAGATGATGTGCTCAGCCACTTCGATGCCATTGACGGCGGTGGCGTGATCGAGCACGCCGTCGACGCGGTACTTGACGGCCAGGCCGCCGGCCGTGCTCTCCAGGTGGATGTCGGAAGCACCGGCCTTCAAAGCGTCGTATAGCGTCGAATTGACCAGCTTGACGGCGGGGCTGGCCGCTTCCGACACGCTGGCGAACGACAGCACGGCCGCCGTTTTGCCATCGCGCCGCGCGTCAGTGGCGGCGCCCGGCAGCAGGCTATCGACGGCGCGCGCCGACTCTTCCTGCTTTGACAGGTAGGCGCCGATGTCAGCCTGCAGCGCCAGGCGCACGTTCAAGGCGCCCAGCCCGGCGCGCGTACTGAGCCAGGTTTGCAGGTCAAGGTCAAATGGGTCGGCGATCACACCCACCAGCTGGCCGTCGGCGGCGCGCAGCAGCACGCAGTGGCGCGCCAGCGCCTGCGACAGCGGCAGCAAGTCGAACGCAGGTGCATGGGCCAGCATGTCGGCCGTTTCCAGCACGCCCAGGCCAAACGGACGCGCCAGTTCGCGCACCACGGCGCGCACCTCGATGCCGCTCAGCTGCTGCAATTCCTCCACCAGGCTACGCTTCGATTGCCGGCTCAGGGAGCGGGCGCGCTGCAGCAGCGCAGCGTCGATGGCCACGACGGGCGCGGAATCAGTTTGCATCATGAAATGTCGCCGGCAAGGTCAAAGATGGGCATGTATAGCAGGATCACGATGGCGCCCACGACCAGGCCAATGGCCGCCATCAGCAAGGGTTCGAAAGTACGCGTGAAACGGTCGATCCAGCGGCTGATTTCGCCGTCATAGAAGGCGGCTGACTGCGTCAGCATGGGCCCCATGTCTCCCGTGCGCTCGCCCACGCGCAGCATGCGCAGGGAAATGGGCGTCGTCAATTGATGCTGTTCAAACGCCGACGATAGCGGCTGGCCCGCCTCGATATCGCCGCGCGCGCGCTGCAAGGATGCCTGCATGCCAGGCGAAACCATGGCCTGCACGGTGGCGATCGCCTGCACGATGGTGATGCCGCCTTCGGCCAGCATGCCCAGGGTCAGGTACAGGCGTGACAGCTCATAAATGCGCACGCGCTCGCCGATGCCGGGCAGTGTCGCCAACAGGCGCGCCACGCCGCCATGGCGCAGCACGCGCCGCACGGCCATGAACAAAGCGCTGCCGGCGAGCACCAGCCCCAGCAACAGCAGTACACCATGTTCGGTGACGAACTGGCCCCAGCTGAGCATGACTTGCGACATCCACGGCAAATTGCGTCCCGCGCCCTGGTAGACCTCGGCAAAACGGGGCACCACGTAGCTGATCAGGAAGGCACTGACGCCGCCGCCCACAGCGAGCAGGATGGCGGGATAGATAGCGGCGCTGACGATCTTGCCGCGCACCGTATCGATGCGCTGCTGGTAGTCGATATAGCGCGACAGCGCGCGCGGCAAGTCGCTCGTGCCCTCGGCCGCCTTGACGATGCCGATATACAAAGGGGGAAACAGTTCGGCCTGCTCGGCCAAGGCGGCGGAAAAGCGCTTGCCTTCGCGCAAGCCTTCCAGCAGGCGCGTGAGCACGCTGCGCGTGGACGGTGACGCTTCCTTTTCCAGCAAGGCTTCCAGCGCCTCGACGATGCCCAGGCCCGCTTGCAACAGCGCCAGCAACTCCTGGCTGAACAGCAGCAGTGGCAAGGCACGCGCGCGCCGGCGACCGGCAGCGCTGAACGGCGTGGCCCGCACGGGACGGATGGCGCTGACGAACAAACCGCGCGCTTCGGCCTGGCGGCGCGCGTCGGCCTCGTCGCGGCCGTCGATCACGCAGGTGTGCAAGCTAGCAACTGCCTGGTCCGTAGAAAGCGCGCGTACTTCAAACTGCATGATGGCTTGTCCGTGGAGAAAGAGTAAGCGCGCAGGCCTTACTGCGAGCTGATGTCGGCATTGTCGCCGCTGCCGCCAGGTTGGCCATCTTTGCCCATCGAAACGATGTCATATTCGCCCTTGCTGCCGGGCGCGCGATATTGATAGGCATGGCCCCACGGGTCGAGTGGCACGGCCTTTTTCAGGTAGGGGCCATTCCAGCGCGTGCCGGCGGCGGGCGGCGCGGCCAGCAGCGCGGCAAGGCCCTCTTCCGTGGTGGGATAGCGCCCTACGTCGAGGCGATAGGTATCGAGGGATTTTTCAAACGCCTCGATCTGCGCCTTGGCCACTGTCACTTCCGATTTGCCCAACTGGGCAAAATATTTGGGGCCGACATAGGCCGCCAGCAAGCCGATGATCACGATCACGACCAACAATTCGAGCAAGGTAAAACCACGCGCATCGCGTGTTGCCGCAAGGTTCTGCCTGTGTGCTGCATGCATCCGCTAACTCCCTATCGCCTGCCTTCAATCCATTGCATCGCTACGCGCGGCGAATCGCCGCACCCGGGCGACACGCGCTTGCCCGATCCTTATCAGCCTACCATGCCGCTTATGGTTAATACAATCTTTTATTTGTACTGCGAACAACAAATTGCAGGGGGAAACCATCGCGTGCGCGCGAAACGGCCGCCGTGCCGCGCGCGCTGCGTTGGCTGCTGGATTACTCGACTATTTTCAATCCGAAAACCATCTACTTTTGGTTACCAAATCATAGTACACGATGAATATTATTCATTCATTATTTGTAACTTTCAAATTAAATTTGCAAGAATATAAAACAATAGAATTGTCGCTTTTGCTATAGTAAAAATCGCTTTTCTGCGTATTCGTAGTGTCTAACCGCGCAGAAAAAAGCAGCCAAACGCAAAGCATATTGCATCCTACATAATCACCAAGGGAAAATTCATGACTCGTATCGTGCATCCGAAGGTAGTTTCCGCAGCAAGTCCTTTCTCGGCCAAACAATGGACCGGCGCCGCCATTCTGGCCCTGTCCGCCGCCTGCGCACCAGCCGCCATGGCTGATGTGATCAATTTTAACAATCTCGATAGCCAGTATGTCGGCCATGGCAGCGCTCTGGAAATCGGAAAATTCCGGCTCACGGGTGCCTCGAATGCGGCTGGTGCCAGTTTTGGCGATCTGGTCGGCGCGGTGTACGACGGCACGGACCCGGCCGCCTGCGGCATGGCGTGTCCGACCAACAATACAAGCAATTACTATGCATCGCTCAACGATGGCATCGCCTACCTCGATCCACTGAACCCGGGCGGCCGTATCAGCCTGCAAGGCTTCGACGCCAGCTTCATCGGCTACGCCCAGGGTGTTACTTACCCGGCGGTGGCAGGTCTGTTGCGCGTGCAAGGCTTCTATGCTAACGGTTCTTCCCTGTATGAAACGTATCAGCTGGGCGGCCCAGTCGGCGGCAACTTCCAGTTCCAGCACTACAACACCAGCGCCAACTTCGGCAGCCAGCAATTCGCCTCGCTGGCCTTCTTCGGTTTCACTTGTAACACGGCCGGCAATTGCAACGCCTTCAGTACCAACAAGGGCCAGTTCGCGCTCGACAATATCGTCGCTTCGGTACCTGAGCCATCGACCTACGCGATGCTGCTGCTCGGCCTGGCATGCGTTGGTTTCGCGGCGCGTCGCCGCCAGCAAGCCTGATTTTCCCCTTTCCGCCACCGTTACAGGAAATCCTACATGACCTTCCGTCCCGCTTTACGTCCCATGTCACTCGCCGTACTGAGTCTGTTTGCCAGCCTGAGCTTCCAGGCCCAGGCCGACGACCTGCGCCGTCCTTACATCGTGCAACTGACCGATAAGCCGATCGCTTCCTACGCCGGCTCGGTAGCAGGCCTCGGTGCAACCCAGCCTGCTGCCGGCGGCCGCCTCGACCTGGCCAGCGCGGAAGTGCAGCTGTACGGCGACTATCTCGAGCAGAAACAAGCCCGAGTGCAAGCGCTCGTCGCCGCCGCCCCCGTGCAATACCAGTACAAGATCGTCCTCAACGGTTTTTCGGCCCTGCTGACCGATGCCGAAGTGCGCCAATTGCAGGCCAGCGGCGAAGTGGCCAGCATCGCCCCCGACGAGCCGCGCGCACTGCAAACTAACTACACGCCAACCTTCCTGGGACTGGACCAGCCCGGTGGCCTGTGGAGCCAGCTGGGCGGCAAGCAGCATGCAGGCGAAGACATCATCATCGGCATCGTCGATGGCGGTGTGTGGCCGGAAAACCTGTCGTATGCGGACAAGGTCGACGCCAACGGCATCCCTACCTTCGACCCGAACGCCACGCTGGCATACGGCGCCGCGCCTGCCGCCTGGAAGGGCAGCTGCCAGACGGGCGAGGGCTTTACACAAGAGCACTGCAATAACAAGCTGCTCGGCGCGCAATACTTCAATGCCGTGCGCCTGACCGAAACGGACAAGATCCAGCACTGGAGCGAATTCACCTCACCGCGCGATTCCGTTGGCAACCCCAGCGGCGAAGGCGGCCACGGCACGCACACCTCGTCCACCGCGGGCGGCAATGCGGGCGTGCCAGTGACCGTAAACGGCGCGCCGTTGGGCGCCATTTCCGGCGTGGCGCCACGCGCCCGCCTGTCCGTCTACAAAGTGTGCTGGTCCTACAACCTGGACACGCAGCCGACGGGCGCAAAAAATAGCTGCTACGGCGGCGACAGCGTGGCGGCGATTGAAAAAGCCGTCCAGGACGGCGTACACGTGATCAATTACTCGATCAGCGGCGGCGGCAGCGTCAACGACCCCGTCGAGCAAGCCTTCCTGCACGCGTCGAACGCGGGCGTCTTCGTTGCCGCTTCGGCCGGCAACGCGGGACCGGCGAACACGGTGGCCCACGTCAGCCCATGGATCACCACAGTGGCCGCCTCGACGCACAACCGCGCCAACCAGGCCAGCGTGACCTTGGGCAATGGCGCCAGGTACACGGGCGCCTCGCTCAACTACAACCCGCTGCCAGCGAGCACCCTGATCCGCGCGCAAGATGCGGGCCTGCCCGGTGCCGATGCGCAAAAACTGGCCCTGTGCTACCGCGCCGGCGACAACGGCGGCGTAGCCCTGCTCGATCCGGCCAAGGTCGCAGGCAAGGTCGTCAGCTGCTTGCGCGGCACCACGGCGCGCACCGACAAGGGCGTCGCCGTGCGCGACGCCGGTGGCGTAGGCATGGTGCTGGTCGATACGGGCTTGGGCCTGGTATCGGATCCGCACGTGCTGCCGGCCGTGCATGTAAGCGCCGCCGATGGCGCGCTGATCAACGCCCAGGCGCAAACGGGAGCGGCCACGGCGGCCATCTCGCGCTTCGTCACCACGGGCAACGGCCCTGCCGCCCCCGTAGTGGCCGACTTTTCCTCGCGCGGCCCGAACCTGTACGACGCCAATCTGCTCAAGCCCGACCTCACCGCGCCTGGCGTGGACATCCTGGCCGGCGGTTCGCCTGCCCTGTCGCGCGCGCAGCGCGACGCGGTGCAAGATGGCAGCCTGACGCCGGCGCAAGCCTATGTCTTCCTGCAAGGCACCTCGATGTCCAGCCCGCACGTGGCCGGCCTGGCGGCCCTGCTGCGCCAGCAGCATCCTGGCTGGAGCCCTGCCGCCATCAAGTCGGCCCTGATGACCACCGGCAGCACCACCCTGCCCGACACCCAGACCGGTGACGCGCGCGGCATCCTGCCATGGGGCCAGGGCGCCGGCCACGTGACGCCGAACAAGGCCGCCGATCCAGGCCTCGTGTATGACGCCAGCCTGGCTGACTACAAAAAATACATGTGCGGCGTCGGCATGACGGCAGAATGTGCGGGCGGCACCATTGCCGGCTACAACCTGAACGTGCCGTCGATCACCATCGGCAACGTGCTGGGCGTGCAAACGGTGACGCGCCGCGTCACCAACGTGGGCAGCAGCAGCGCCACTTACACAGCCAGCGCCTCGGTCAGCGGCTATAGCGTGGCGGTGGCGCCTGCCACACTGGTGCTGGCGCCCGGAGAAACCAAGTCGTTTACCGTGACGCTGACGCGCACCACGGCGCCGGAAAACGCATGGCAGTACGGCGCCCTCGTGTGGAGCGACGGCGTGCACACGGTCCGCAGCCCCGTCACTGCCCGCTCGGGTCGCGCGGTGCAGTCGCCGGCATTACTGCGGGCCGACAAGGTCAGCGGCTTGCGCTCGCTGACTCTGTCCACCGGCTTTGCCGGCAAGGTCGGCGCGGCGACGGGCGGCCTGAAGGAAGTGGCACGCAGCGAGCAAAGCATCAGCCAGGCCCCGCAGGGTAGCGTGGAAACGTTGGCGCAGATAGTCACCGCTTGTAAGGCAGGCGGCAGCGGCGTGCGCGTGGTCAATGTGAGCATTCCCGCCAACACGGTGGTGGCACGCTTCGAAACCTTCGACCGCGACACCACGGAAGGCGCCGGCAATGACCTCGACCTGGTGCTACTCAACAGCGCTGGAGCGACCGTTGCCACCTCGACCAATTCCGGCTCGAACGAGTCGATCAGTGTGACTACCCCGGCGACAGGCAGCTACAAGTTGTGCGTGGTCGGTTACGCACTGGCGAACGGCGCATCGACCGGCTTCAGCCTGTCGTCAGCGGTCGTCACGACGGCCGACAAAGGCGGCAACCTGAAAGCTACCCTGCCAGGCAAGGTGTATGTGGGCGGCAGCGCCACGGCCGGCATTAGCTGGTCGGCGCTGGAAACGGGCAAGCGCTACTTGGGCGGCGTGGTCTTCCTTGATGGAAACAATGCGGCGGCCTCCACCACCGTACTGTCCGTGGAAACGAACAGCCCGCTGCCGCTTGCCGTACCGAGCATGCGCAACGTGAAAACAGACGCCAAGCTGTAAGCACACCGTTGGATCGGCAACACAGCGCGCCCTGCGGGGCGCGCTTTTTTATGGGTCGCCGATACAAGCGTAGAATCGGCATGACAACGACCTCACAACCGCCTGGAAAGCCTGCCATGCCCTCGAAAAACTGGATATTTATCATCATTGCCGCAGTCGCCGGCCTGGCCGGTGCCGTGCAGACGGAGCAGCACAAACCGGCGCAGCAAGCGCGACACAGCTACATCGTGCAATTGAAGGATGCGCCGCTGGCCTCGTACACGGGGGGCGTAGCCGGCCTCGTTCCCACCGTCTCGGAGGGCAGTCGCCTCGACACCGGCAGCGAGGCGGCGCGCCGCTACACGGCCTACCTGGAAGAGCGCCAGCGCGCCGTGCTGGCCTTAGTGGCCGGGGCGCCCGTGCAATACCGCTACACGGTCACTCTGAACGGCTTCGCGGCCATGCTGACGCCGGACGAGGTGGCGCGCCTGAGAGCGAGCCCGGACGTGGCGCAGGTATCGCCCACTAGCGTCGAACACACGCATACTAGCGACAGCAATGGAAAGAAACAGGCCCCGCCGCAAGACCAGCGCTAATGGCTGAGCAGGCGCAGCGCGATGCCGCGCCGATGGTCCATGAGGAAATGCAACAGCCTGAAAAGCAATTGAATGGCTCCAGGCCGATGGGCCTGTCGATTAAATAAGCTTGGGAAGGGGTTTATATCCCCTCCCCAAGCGCTACGTAGGAAATCGCCCGGTCGGTGCCAAATGCCGTTAAGTTAGTGTTAGTGATGCTATTTTTAGCCCAAGAACAAGGACTGGGGTCGGACCCTGAGGGTCCGACCCCAGCTCTTTGCCTCTGGGTTGAGCGAATTTACTGGCGCTCATCAATCAGGCCAAAACTCTTAACTTAACGGCATTACGGTCGGTGCCGGGAAATTTACTCCTTCGCTACCGCCCTGAAGGACGGGGTTTCAACCGGAGTCAGATTTTTGATGAAAAAAAACACAGCGGGCCATGGGCGCGCTGTGTTCACGTTGCAAGGACTATGCTGGCGTAACAGACTGGCGTCGGCGCAGGGCAAAACCGATCAGTGCCAGGCCGCCCGTCAACATCATCCATTCCGACGCTTCCGGCACCGCCGAGATCGTCGCGATGCTGGCGTAGGTGCTGCCGGCTATGCTGGCGGGCAAGCCGCCGTTGAGCGGGGTCAGTTCGAATTGCAGCAAATTGCCATTGACATTGCCCAGGTAGGACGTGGCCGAGGCATCGAGCAAGCCCACGCCAAAGGTCGTGCCCACGTTGCCGGACTTGTTCAGGAAATCGCCGCTAAAGACGATGTTGAAACCGAACTTGCCACCCAAGGTCACATGATGAAACCAGTCGTTGTAGGCACCGCTATTGCCAAAGACCAAAGTGCCGGGCAAGCTCCCGCTGACGCTGCCTTCCTTCGATTCCAGTGCGCCGAACGCGCCCGAAAAATGACTCAAGGTGGCACTGGCGCCCGGCGCAGGGTCATTGCCAGCGATAAAGGCGAAGTCGAGGAAACCGGCGCCGGAAAAGGCGCGGGTATCGATTTCCACGTGATAGCCAAGCGGGTCCGCCAGCGCCACACTGCTGCTGGCGGCGAGCATGGCGGCCAGCGCGACGCGGCGCAGGGTCAGATGTAGTTTCGTAGTCAACATGATAGTTCCTTAGAATTTGCCGGCAAAGATGCTGGCGGAATAATTGATCGTCACTTTCGACGGATTGGTAAAACTGACGGCGAACGATGCGGTCGCACCGGGCGCCAGGCTGGCCGCATTAACGCTGACAAAGGCCGCGCCTGCATGGCTGCCGCTGGCATTGGCCAGGGTCACGCCGGCCGGCAAGCCACCGAACACCACCTGGAACGGGCCGCTGATGGCCGTCGTGCCCTTGTTGGTGAAGGCAAATGTACCCGTGTACTTTTGCGTCACACGGTTGTACGTCAGGCCCGAACTGGCTTGCGCCACGCCGGCCGTGATATCGCGGTAGGCGGGTTGCAAGTCGAGGCTGATGACGACGGGATCGTGGTCCGAGGCGCGGTAAGGCAAGGCGTTGTACAAGTCTTGTGGCTTGGCCGCATCGATGTTGTAGTCGATCACTTCCGGCTCGTCCGCATTCACATGCCATTCGGCCACGTCGACTACTTGCGGGCTCAGCGAGGCACTCGCCAGCGCATGGTCGAGGTAGCCGCTCTGGCCGCCGAACACATACGAATACGGCATGCCCGACGGACGCACGAAGCGCTCGAGTTCATTCACGAAGCCGGCGCCCGTGATGACCTGGATCGGATCTTCCGCGCCATACGAATTCAAGTCGCCGATGACCAGCACGTCGGCGTCGCCGGCGGCAGCAGCCACCTGCGGCACGAAACTGCCCATCAGGCGCTGTGCCTGCTTCACGCGCATGGCGTTCCAGCAGCTCTGGCTATCATTCTGGTCAGCGTCGAGCCCACTCGATGGGCAGCTACCCTTCGATTTCAGGTGGTTGACGACGAGCGAGAATTTTTCGCCATTCGCGGCGCGGAAGGTTTGCGCCATCGGCGGACGGTTGTTGATGGCGTTGGCGTCCGACAAAGCACCGCCCACCAGGCCCAGCTTGGCAGGCTTGTAGATCATGGCCACGCGGATGGCGTCCGTGCCGGTCGCTGCTGGTTTCGGCACCACCGCGTAAGTAACGCCGCCAATGGCCGCATTGAGCTGCTCGACCAGATAGGTGACGGCTATTTCAGCATTGTTCTGGATTTCCATCAAACCCACCACGTCCGCGTCGATAGCTTGCAGCTCGGCCACGATCTTGTCACGCTGACGCAAGAACTCGGCCAGATTATCGGCGCCGCGACAATTGCTCTTGGCAGTCGAGCTGCCCAAAGTACAACCCTGCCCCGTCTGGCCAAAAATATTATTGCCATTGGTAAAGGTCGTAAAGAAGTTCAGCACGTTGGCGCTGGCCACCTTGACGTTGCCTGGCGACAGCTCCGGCCTTGCCGTGCGCGAGTTGTCGCGCGAAAACTGCGGCACTTGCGTCGGCTGCAGTTTATACGCGGCGCCACCGCCGCCGATAGCACCAAAATCGACCACGCCCGTCAAGTCCGACACCGTGTCGCCGCTGCGTACGGTGCCATCCTGGCCGATGTAAGGAATGCTCGACGGCGTGACGAAAATGCCATCGTCGAGTACGATCAGGTTATCCGCATTGGCGGCGATCAAGGCTTGCGCTTCGGCCGAGCCGGCCGGATAACGGTTGGTCGGCACTTCGCGCCGTCCCGCCGACAGGCTCAGTTCGCCGCGCGCGCCCAGGTAGGCGTTTTGCGACACGGTCAACGGTTGCGTGAAGCGCACCAGCATGCCTTCCACGGCGGCCAGATTTTCGTTCGGCAAGGTCACGTTCACAGGCACGATGCTGTGACCCGCGCTTTGCGTCAGGATGGCCGTCACGTCCTTCAATTCCGTGTAGGAATTTTTCGCGCCCGTCGGGGTGTACTCGAACACCGTGCCCGTTACGCGCACCAGCTCGCCCGGCTGCACGGTGCTGACCGTCGCGCCCGTGTACACAAAAATACCGTCCGACGTCAACGGGTCGCCGTCACCGGCCATATCCTGAATAAAGAAGCCCGTGCCCACTTTCAAGGTGACCACGCCCTGCGTCGTTTGCACGGAATTGGCGTAGGGGCTAGCCGCGCCCGAACCCTGGATTTGTGGAATCGTATGGCTGACAGCCGCCAAGCCTTGCACGGCAACATCGATCTTGCAGCTAACGCTTTGCTGCTGGTCATTGCTGAAATTGACGACGACAGGATAATTACCCACTGGCACGCCAGCGGCCACCCGCAAATTGACGCTTGCGCTCTCGCCGGCCACGCCAGCGGCGCTGAAATTGGCCAGGCTGATGCCAGCGACGGCCGGGGAAATCACACTTGCCGCATTCACGATGCCATCGACATCGGCGGCACGCAGCACGGCGCTGCCGCCATTACCCACGGCCAAGGCCAGGCTGGCGGGGCAGGTGGTGAGGATCTGGTGTACGACGGGGCCGCCGCACATGTTGCGCTGGGAAGCCGTGTTGCGCGGTGTCACGCTGCCGGAGGCGAAGTCGGCGCTGTTATCGTCCGTGTCGCCGCAGCCACCATTGGCGCGCGCAATAGATAGAGTATTCGATGGCGCGGGCGCCACATTGCCTTCGAAGCCGTTGGCAGTACCAAAACCGACCAGGTCGACGATGGCAGCACCCGCGGGGTTGGTGCCCGTCTGGGCCGTCTTTTTATTGCTTAACAACACCTTGCCCGCTGTACCGGACATGGCCAGGCTGCCCGAGGCGTCCGGCGTGGGCAAGTCCTGCGTACCGCCCGTACCCTTGGCTTGCTGGACCAGCAAATACTGGCCGGCTTGCAAATCGATAGCCGGCAAGGCCGTCACAGCCCAGCTTGAGCCGCCAGCGGACGCATATTGCACGCTCCAGTTGCTCAGGTTCACCGGGCTGGCACCGCGGTTGAACAGTTCGATGAAATCGTTGCGATACAGCGCCCCCGTATTGCCGCCACCGCCATATACCTGGCTGATGACGATATCGGAAGCAGCCAAAGCCACTGTTGGCAAGGACAGACTGGCCAGAACGGCGGCCATGACGGTCAAGCGCAGCGGCGTGCGCAAGGGGGAAAACGAAGTGTGCATGAAGATCCCGGTCGATAAATAAATGACGCCGGCCCCACATGATCGGCCGGCACGCTACAATTAACAAAAGTATTTCAGACTTGTTATTTGCATATTAAAGGCCGGGGATGACAACTTGATGACATTTGATTAAGTTGAATGGCGTAAAAACCGTGCCTACCGGCCTCTTTTGATGCGGGGATGGACATATTTTTTAGCAATTCACAGTGCTGTGCGACACGCAAATAAAAGACGCCAGCGAGAAAATATGATATATTTAAAACAAATAAGTTTTATTGTGGACAACGATAAGCAGCTTCGCAATAACAATACCGCGACAATGAGAACAGGCCCGAGCCTCGCTTGTCTCTTGGAATGCTCATCCGGCGATGCACACAAAGGTCGCATTACCGGTAGCAATACTAATCGCATCACGAACGGACAGCGCGCCAGCGCGACGCTCGGGGGCATTTTAAAGAGATACACCATGTTAAAACCACTTAAGCACCACACTGCTTTCTGCGCCGCCATGGCGGCAGCACTGTTCATGTCGGCGGGAATGGCACAGGCGCAAACAGCGACAGCACAGGCCAATGCGGACGGCAAACGCTGCGAAGCGGGCAATGCGGATAGCGCAGGCAAGGCAGGCGAATTCAACCCCGACAGTTCAAGCAGCGCCTGCAGGCTAGCGAATGGTTTCGTCAACTTTGGCTCGCGCAGCAACAACGGTGTCGGCTCGACGCCCGAATTCGGCACGGGCGTGTCAGACCAGGTATTGCGCACACCGGCCTTTTCTGGCAATGACCACCGCCTGGCTAACGCCCAGGACCAAGCCGTCAATGAAGGCTACGGCGCTAGTGGAAGCCTGCTGGCCAGCACGGGTAAATACCAATTCGGCAGCCGCGACTTCATCTATGCCCAGGAAGAGCGGGCCATCGAAGGCCGTGGCTATCAAGCTGGCCGCGCCCTGGCCGCTGGCGACGTGTATGAACCGCTGATCTTGTCGAGCGGCAACACCGCGCCGCCGGCTGCTGGTAGTAGTGGTGGTGGTGTCGGCGGTGGTGGCCCCAGCGGCGGCTTGGACCGCAGTGGTGGCGGCTCGAACATCGTGATACCGCCAATTCCTCCGGTGCCGGAACCGGAAACCTATCTGATGCTACTGGCGGGCTTGGGATTGCTGAGCTGGATAGGCCGCCGCCGCAACGGCAAGGCATAAAAAAATGGCTCATAAGAGCCATTTTTTTCATCTGCCCGTCTACAGTCAGCGCCGGAAAGTAGCGTAAGGTGCGGCTAGGGGATCGCCAATGAACAAGCCTTGGGCAGGCCAGGCGACGCTGCCCCAATACGCTTCCAGCGCCGTCATGCCACCCAGGTAACGGCGCAGCAGCACCGTGGGATTGGGAAACTTCTGCCAGTAATTACATGGCTCGCTGACCGTGCCGTAACTGGCGGTAGCGCCTGCTTCCAGCCAACGCTGGCTGCTCATCTGTGCGGTACCCTGCAAATCACCACCAAACGACGTCAAATGGTCGGCCAGGGCGCCGGGCAGGAAACGCAGGGTTTCCAGCTTGCCCACCTTCGCCATGCCCGTCTGGTACACCATGATGTCTTGTGCGCCTTCCAACACATCTGCCTTCATGTTCTTAATCGTCAGCTTACGCTGGCGCACCACCCCGGCCGGCGGAAAAAATGCCGCGCGACTATTGCGCGCACCTTCACTCGTATTGAGGTAATAGGCACTGGCGGCCGGTACGGAAAAAGCGCTAACGGAGCCGCGGTCGACGACCGCCTTAGCCTCGTCGACAAAATCAATCGGCAGCAACATCGACAGACGCAAGCCCAGTTGGCTAAACGGTTGGCCGGCATCACTATTGAAATAAGTACTTGCCTTGCCGGCGCTGCAGCTCTTGGCGCACTGCCCGGCATCATAACCCAATGTGTAAGCAGAGGTGATCGAATTGCATTCGACCGCATATGGTGCGCTCCACACCATCAGCACCGCCTGGATGCCCGGCTTCAACTGCGCGTCGATGCGCTCCTTCAGTTGCGCGAACTGGTCCATGCTCAGCTTGCGCGGCCTGTTCGGGATATGCACATGCACGACATTGGCGGCAGGAATACCATGCTTCTGGCGGTAATATTCCCCCACTTCGATACTGTTCGGTTCGGCGTCATTGATCACAACAGCCAATTGCAGCGCATTCAATCCTGGCGCCATGGATGGCGCGTCGGCATGTGCGATGCCGGCGGCCAGCGCCAGCGAAAGGAAGAGAGATTTATGCAAGGTCAATATCGTCGTTGAGAAAGATCGAAACAGCCATGCAGCGGCCGCCCATTGTGCGTGACGATTATAGCCCCACATCATCCGACGGTAAAAAAAAACGGAGGCCGCAGCCTCCGTTTCATGTACAGAATTTTTTATCTTCAAGCCTGCAGCTTGCGGCGGCGTGCCATGAAGCCGACCAGGCCCAAGCCCGCCAGCAACATACCGTAGGTTTCTGGTTCAGGTACCGGCGTAACTGCCAGGATGCCGCTATAGCTACCGCCGGCTGGCGAAGCAACATAACCATCAATTTGCAGGAAATAACTGCCCGCAGCCAAAGGCATGGAACCGGACTGCAACGACCACGCCTGGTCTTTCGCTGTGAAATTAATCAAGTCAAGCGCGCCTTTGAACAGAATGCCGTTGGCATTACGCAGACTGAAGCCGGTCAATGTCAGGCCGGAATTAGCGCTCGGCTTGAGCGACGTCGCCAGTGCGCTCAGGTCATTGAGACCCTGGACGCTGAACGTGAATTTGTCGCTGAAAAAGTTATTGCCCGCGCCAGCCAACTGGCCTGGAGCCAACGAAAACGAGCCTAGCAGATCGCTACTGGAATAGTCGAGCAAGTCTTGCGTCAGGTCTACCGTGGCGTGGCTGATATCAACCGGCGCCGCATGGGCTGCCAGGCTGCTGCCGGCAAACATGGCTGCCACAAACAGGGATTTCAGAAATTTTTTCATACTTTTCACCAAGATGACTGCAACCGGCTCAGGCCAGCTGCGGGATGGAAATGCAAACGAGGGTGCCAATCAGCCCAGCTGGGCTCAAGCCTTTTGTCGACGGCGTGCCATGAAACCCAGCAAGCCCAAGCCAGCGAGCAACATCGCATACGTCCCAGGCTCAGGCACGGCCGATACCAGACTGCCGTTCGCACTGAAAGCGGCGCCCGTATTCGACACCACGTTGCCGCTGACTTTCAAGTAATAGGAACCGGCAGCCAGGTGGGCATACGACAAGGTCCATTTATCATCAATCCCGGTCAACAACTGATTACCACCGAGCAGCAAGGTATTGCCAACGCTGCTGTACAAGCCGAAACCTGTCAGGTTCAGGCCGTTCTTATCACTGCTGCTGCGCGAGCTCAATACCACGCTCAGGTCACTGGCCTGCGCCACATTGAACTTGAACATGTCATTGAAAAAATTGCTCTTTTGATTGTTTTTGAACTTATCGCCGAAGGTCAGCGAACCGCCCGCTGCCAGATTGACGACGCCAGGCATGGAGCTGATGTCGACGGGTGCCGCAAAGGCTGACTGCGCGAACAACGCCGAGCCGGCAAATGCCAGCGCGGACAGTACCGAATATGTATTTTTCTTCATGCGATTTCCCCGGCCGTGGTTGCGGATACATTTGCATCCACATGAGTTATCTTACAAAACCAGATGACATCATAACATAAAGTAATTTTTTATGTTGACGAATATTTAATATAAAGTTACCTTATGGCATCATTCTTAAGGCCAATAGTTTCACTGTGGAGATATTGTAAAAACTGTAGCTCATACTCGCTGATAAACATCCTCCAGGCGCACGATATCATCCTCGCCCAGATAGCTACCCGATTGCACTTCGATCAAATGCAAGGGCAGTTTGCCCGGGTTTTCCAGCCGATGCGTCATGCCGATGGGGATGTAGGTCGATTCATTTTCTGTCAGCAGAGTCACCTTCTCGCCGCAGGTGACGCTGGCAGTGCCGCTGACCACCACCCAGTGTTCGGCGCGGTGATGGTGCATCTGCAGCGACAACTTACCGCCCGGATTGACGATGATGCGCTTGACCTGGAAGCGTTCGCCGATATCGATGCCTTCATAACTGCCCCAAGGGCGATACACCTTGCGGTGTTGCACGTGTTCGCTGCGCCCCGCCTGCTTCAAGTGATCGACCACCTGTTTCACGCGCTGCACCTGGTCCTTGTGCGCCACCAGGACGGCATCGTCCGTTTCCACCACGATCAAATCCTGCACGCCCAACACAGCGACCATGCGGCGCTCGGCGCGCACCATGCAATTGCTGACGCCATCGAGATACACGTCGCCGCGCACCACGTTGCCGTTGCCGTCAGCCGGCTGCACTTCCCATAAGGCCGACCACGAACCGACATCGCTCCAGCCGATGGCGGCCGGCAGCACCACCGCATGCGCCGTATGCTCCATAACGGCATAGTCGATCGAATCGGATGGACAGGCGGCGAAGGCCTTCTCTTCCAGGCGGCAAAAATCGAGATCGCGGTAGCCATCGCGCACCGCCGCCTCGCTGGCGGCCAGCATGGCCGGCTGGAATTGCCCCAGCTCACTCAGATAGCGTTCGGCGCGGAACAGAAACATGCCGCTGTTCCAGAAATAATTACCGGCGGCAAGGAACGTCTGCGCCGTGGCGAGGTCCGGCTTTTCCACGAAACGCTCGACCTTGCAGCCCAGGGCGCCCGGGCTCACGGGTGCGCCACTGCGGATATAGCCATAACCCGTTTCGGGCGCCGTGGGCACGATGCCGAAGGTGGCCAGCGCGCCCTCGGCCGCCAGTAGTGCCGCCTCGGCGATGGCTTGGTGAAACGCGGCAACATCGGTGATCACGTGATCGGCTGGCAAGACCAGCATCAGCGCCTGCGGGTCGATAGCCAACAGGTATTGCGCGGCCACGGCCACGGCCGGCGCCGTGTTGCGCCCCACCGGCTCGAGCAGGATGCCCAGCGGCGGCAGGCCGATCTCGCGCAGTTGCTCGGCGACCATGAAGCGGTGTTCATTGCCGCACACCACCAGCGGCGGCATGAGGTCGAACTCGGCCAGCGCACTGTCGCCGGCTCGGCGGTTCGGCAGGCTGCTGACACGCAACGCGGTTTCCTGCAACATGCTCTTGTCGGTGACCAGCGGCAACAACTGCTTGGGCAGCACGACGCGCGACAGCGGCCATAAACGGGTGCCCGAACCACCGGACAGGATGACTGGGTAAATGTTCATGGTTTCACTTGGCAAACAGTTTAATAGGAAGCGCACAGTGCCGGCGGCGCTTCTTCGCGGCGCTGGCGGCGCCGGTCGCGTGCATTGCCCCAGGCATCGCTCGTGTAATCGGATACGTGGCGCATCTGGCCGGCGCGATCGACACTGTAATCCTTGAAGACGATCATTTCATCAAGTACCACGCCAGGCAACACACGCGTGTATTCGAACAGCACGCTGCGCACGACTTCGGCGCCGCTACAGACATGGCTGCCGTGACCGATCCAGGTGGGGCCGATGATAGTGGTTCCCGCTTCGATACGGCAGCCCGAGCCGATGTAGACGGGGCCTTCGATACGCGTGCCGCCACGCCAGTCGATACTGGTATTGAGGCCAGCCCACACGCCATCGGCAATCTGGGTGCCAGGTACCTGCAACTGGGCAACTTCTCCCATCAGCACGCTTTGCAACACTTCCCAGTAATCCTTCACACTGCCGATGTCGATCCAGTTGTACTGGCACTTTTGCGCATAGAAAGCCAAGCCCTGCTCTACCAGCAGAGGAAACAGTTCCGAACCGATATCGAACGGGCGGTCGCCAGGTATCAGGTCCAGTACTTCCGGCTCGAAAATATAGATGCCGGTGCTGACGCAATTGGACAGCGCATCTGCCTGCGCCGGCTTTTCCTGAAAGGCGCGGATGCGCCCATCGGCGTCGCTGACCACCACGCCATAGCTCGATACCTTGTCCCAAGGCACTTCTAGTGTGATGACGGACGCCAGCGCGCCCTTGCTGCGGTGTTCGCGCAAGGCCGCTTGCAGGTCGAGGTCGATCAAGGCGTCGCCGCACAGCACGATCGTCGTTTCGTCAAAAAAGCCGCCAAAGTCCTGGATCTTCTTCATGCCGCCAGCAGAACCCAGCGGTTGTGGCACGACCTCGCCCGTATCATTCGTATAACCTTCGAAGGAATAGCCGATGCGCACGCCGAACTGGTGGCCTTCGCCGAAATACCCCTCGATCTTTTCATGCAGATAACTGACGTTGACCATGATGTCGGTCACGCCATGCTGCGCCAGGTGCTCCACAAGATATGCCATCACGGGCTTGCCCAGGATGGGGATCATGGGCTTGGGCAAATCATAGGTCAGGGGCTGCACGCGCGTGCCCTTGCCTGCCGCTAAAATCATTGCTTTCATGGTGGATCGCTTTCCATCGTTGTTTGGGGTGGATGCGACCTCCGGCGGGCATCTCAGCAGAACAATGCCGGCGCTTGGGCGGCGCTATCCGCGTCCGCCCTGTGCACCAGTCTCATCCTCTTCCAGCCTATCGCTTGCCTGCCAGTGCCTATGCCAACTCTTGGTCCAGTTGTGCCACAATGCGCTGCGCGGCTTGGCCATCCCATAGGTACGGACGGCGGCCCTGCTTGCCTTCGCCGCGCAACACCTTGCGCGCCTCGGCCACGATGCGCAGAGGATCTGTACCGGCAAGGACATTGCTGCCCTCGTCGACGGTAACGGGACGCTCAGTATTTTCGCGTATCGTAATGCAGGGTACGCCCAACGCCGTGGTCTCTTCCTGCAGACCGCCACTGTCGGTCAACACCAGTGCTGCATCCTTCCACAGATTGAGGAAGGCCATGTAGCCTTGCGGCCCCACCAGCGTGATGTTCGGACCCAGATCGATGCCAAACTTGTCCAGGTTGGCGCGCGTGCGTGGATGCACGGGAAAGATCAGGGGCAGCTCGGCGGCGATCTCGACCAGCGCACCGGCCACCTTGCGCATGTCTTCGGCGCTGTCGACGTTGCTCGGACGGTGTAAAGTCACCACGCCATAGCGGGCGCCGGCAACGCTATGCGCCGCCTTGAAGGGCGACGTTTCAAACTGCTGCGGCGACTCACGGCCCAGTTTTTCAGCCTGGTACAACACGTTGTCGACCATCACGTGGCCCACGTAATGGATGGCGGCATCGGCCTTGCCTTCGCGCCGCAGATGCTCGACGGCACTCGGTTCTGTGACAAAGAACCAGTCCGAAATACTGTCAGTGACGAGACGGTTGATTTCTTCCGGCATGCTCATGTCGCCGCTGCGCAAGCCCGCTTCCACGTGCGCCACGGCAATACCGAGCTTTTTCGCCGCAATCGAGCAGGCCAGCGTTGAATTGACATCGCCTACCACCAGCACCGCGGCGGGCCGCTCGGCCTGGCACAGCTGCTCGAAGGCCAGCATGATCTTGCCCGTCTGTTCCGCGTGCGTGCCGCCGCCGGCCGCCATGAATACGTCCGGCTCGGGAATGCCCAGTTCTTCGAAGAACACGTCGTTCATGTCGCGGTCGTAGTGCTGGCCCGTATGGATGATCTTGTATGCCAGGCGCGCATGGCCTTGCAGCGCACGCACGATGGGCGCGATCTTCATGAAATTGGGGCGCGCGCCAGCCACTAGGTAGATCATCTTCATGAAGTCTGCTCCTGCCCGGCTCGCCAGTAGCGGTCCACCAGCTCGCGCGTGTTGCGGATATTGCCGCGACTGGAAGCGCCAAAAACAATCGACTCGATGTTCGGCTGCTGGCATACCCATTCAATCGCCTCTTCGGGCGCAATGGCTCCCGAAGCGAAGACGGACATGGCGATCGCGCGAAACTTGCGATCGCGCAAAGCGCTCTGGTAGGCATCAAAACCGCCAGACATGCGGAAACCCACTTTATTGATGTTCGAACAGACGATGGGGTTGTCGATGCCCTGCTCTTCGAGCACGTCAAGCAGCATCGGCAAATTCATCGTGATGAAGCCAGGCTCGGCATTGTAGCGCTTGCGTACGTGGTTGGCGAAAATCGAGAAGGCCTCCTTGAAACCCAGGCCCAGCAACAGATCGACCACCACGTTTTGCAGAAAGATAACGGGCGTATTCAGCCCGGCGAACATCTTCATTTCCGCGTCCACCAGCAAGGTGATGATGCCTTCGATATCCTTGGTCGCCAATGCCTTGCCTCCACGCAAGGCAGCATTCAGGAAGCCTTCGTCGGGCGTGAAACGCTTGAGTGCGCCCATGATGCCGTCTTCCGTGACGGCATTGGCATACTTGTGGGCATACGGCATGCAAGGCATAAATTTGAAATCCTTGTAGCGTACCGGGTCGGCGCGCATGTGATCGCATACCTGCGCGATACGGTCATGCGTCGTGCACATGAAGGATTTCACTCCTTCATCGTATGCATTATCGAGTACGCCGATAACGGCCTTGATATCCTGAAAGCGCATGGCCTGGGCCCGTGCTTTTTCCTCAGACATATGATTTACACCGAAGAACTGATTATCACCAAATAACAAACGATCGAGTTGATCCATTTCCTGCTCCATTCATATTTCGTATCAAAATCCAGCTGCGCCGGCTGTCAGCGGCCAAAAAAGAAACCTTTTTTCTTTTTCGGCAGTTCCGGCAAAGCATCGCTGGACAGCACACTTGGACCCTTTTCCGCATCGGCGATAAGCATCGAAATGACGCGGTCTGTGGCCAGCGCGGAAGCGAAGGAGTTGACGTTATCACCCGCGCGCTTATCGACAATGCAACGAACGAAATAATCGAGCTGGGCCGAGTATTCTTCGCCACGCAGGTAAAAATCGACTGGTTCCGTCAATTCCGTGGTATTGCGCACGGTCCAGCCCTCGCCATAGCCTTCCGGCGCGCCACTGGCGTCGCGCAGGTAGACCTGGACTTCCTGGCGGTCGGCAGAGATGCGCCCGTTCTTGCCCCACACGCTGATTTTCGTCGACATCTTGCGGTAGGACTCATCGCTCCAGTTGACGGACAACTGGGCGCTCTTGCCGTCAGGGTAATACAGGGTGGAAAACACTTCATCGTCCGTGTCAGCCGAGAAAATCTTGTTGAGCACGGAACCGCCCACGCCGCGCGGCGCGCCAAAATACCAGTTAAGCAGGTTCAGCGGATGGGCCGCGTAGTCATACAGGCAACCGCCGCCTTCCGAGCGCTGGGTACGCCACGTGGAACCTTTCGGCTTCAGCACCACCGGACCGTAAGCCTCGGCCAGCATGTGCGTCACTTCGCCGATCACGCCCAGATCGAGCAGGCGTTTGACCTCCTGGAAGGCACCAACGAAGCGATAGTGATAGCCGACCTGGTTGACCAGACCTTTTTCCTCCGCCAGGAGGGTGGCTTGCTCGCCTTCCACCGTGTCGAGACAGAACGGCTTTTCGCAAAACACATGGATATTCTTGTTCAGCGCGGCCAGTACCATCTTGCCGTGCATGCTCGATGGCGTCGCGATGATCACTGCATCGAGTTCCAACTCCTCAAGCATGACGTCGAAGTCCGTATAAGTCTTCACGCCCGTATATTTCCCTAGGATGTCGAGCATGTAACCGGTGGCGTCGCAGACGGCCGCCAGCTTGACACCGGGATGTGCATTGATCATGGAATGGTGGGACAAGCCCATCTTGCCCAAGCCTACTACTGCGAGGCGTATCATAATATCCTGTCCTTTAGCGCTGCCGGGACAACGGGGCCTGTGCCGCCATCGCCCGGATGTTGTTAATCAAATATTATCTATCCACGAGTTGCCGCTTGACCATGTCATACGCGGCACGGCCCTTTTCCAGCAAACTACGATTCGGTGGTTTCTGCGTGGCGCTGTCCAGGTAGGCCAGCGCCTGCGCGGCCGTCAAGCTGGGCCAGTGCTCGAAGGCACCCGCCTCCAGCAAGTGGCAGTCGACGTCGAGCAAGGCATCTTGATAGACAGAAATGGTAGGGATGCCCAGCACCGCCATCTCGCGCGTCATGGTGCCGCCAGCACCGATAAACAGGTCGCAATCGGGCGCAATATCGGCGATGTCGAGCGCCGTGGTCACCACGCGCACGCCGGCAAACTTGGGTTCCTGGTAGTGCACGCCCTGCTCTTTCCCGCGTGGCAACAAGATGATGTCGACGTGGTCTTTCATACCTAGCAGCAACTCATCAAGGAAATTGCGACTGCCCTTGTAATACTGGGCCGTCCAAGGTTCCGGACGGATATACACCACCCGCCGCGCACGCCCGGCCCGCTGCGGCAAGACATTGGCGCCGAGCCGCTGGTCGAGTTCCCACAGGTAAATGCCTTCCTTCACGCCAGGATAATGCAAGACCTTGCGCGGATTAGCCCACTGCTTCTTGAGTTTTTCCATGCCGAGAAACTCCGGCACCATGATGCTGTTGGCAAACAGGAACGCGGGGATATTGCCTGCCGCATGCTCGTTATCATTCATGTAGATGGAACGTATGCCCATCAGCCGCGCCGCCACCGGCGAATGGAAGGAACTCTGGGAGATCGCCACATCGATCTTCTTGCCTCTCAGAAAACGGCACAGCTGGTAGACGCGCACGGGGAAACCAAACAGCTTGGCCGACAGCTTGCCGCCGTAATGCTTGCCCACCACCGTGTACTTGAAGCCATGCAGGTCGAGCAGCTCGACCGTATTGGCCAGCGGCCGGCACGTGATTACAACCTCGTGTTCGCGTTCCAGTTCGCGGATCATGGCCGCAAACATATTGATGTGCGGCGAGTTGGTCAGTTCAAACCAGATACGCATGAATTACCCTTACAACAATAAAAAAAGATGCCGCGCCCGTGTCCGGCGTCGGCCCTTACAGGCGCCAGACCTTGATGCCTGCCTCTTCCAGCGCCTGCTGGTCGAAGCACGCCTTGACGTCGATGAAGCAACCGTTCTTGATCAGCTTGCGCTGCAGCTCTTCCACTGGCAAATCAAGCAATTGCTGGTGCGATACGGCCGCCACGATGGCGTCAGCGCGCGGCAGCTCTTCCCAGCTGAACAGACGCACGCCATACTCGTGCATCGCTTCTTCCTGTTCGGCATACGGATCGTGCACAAACACTTCCACGCCGTAAGTCTTCAATTCACGGATGACATCACCCACTTTCGAGTTGCGCAAGTCGGCACAGTTTTCCTTGAACGTCAGTCCCAGCACATTGACGCGGGCGCCCTTGATATAGCTGCCCGAAGCGATCATGTTCTTGATGGTCTGCTCGGCGATGTACTTGCCCATGCCATCGTTGATGCGGCGCCCGGCCAGGATCACCTGCGGGTGGTAGCCCAGCATTTCTGCCTTGTGCGTCAGATAGTACGGGTCGACCCCGATGCAATGACCGCCCACCAGACCCGGCGAGAACTTCAGGAAGTTCCACTTGGTGCCAGCCGCCTTCAGCACTTCCGACGTATCGATGCCGATCTTGTCGAAAATAATCGCCAACTCGTTCATCAGTGCAATATTCAAGTCGCGCTGGGTGTTTTCGATCACCTTGCAGGCTTCCGCCGCCTTGATGCTGGAGCAGCGATGCACGCCCGGCTCGACGATGGTCTCGTACATGGTGGCCACGCGCTCGAGCGTCTGCGGTGTATCGCCCGAGACGACCTTGATGACATTCGTCAACATGTGCTTGCGGTCGCCAGGATTAATACGCTCGGGGGAATAGCCGACAAAAAAGTCCTGCATCCACTTCAGGCCGGAGACCTCTTCCAACACGGGTATGCACACTTCCTCGGTGGCGCCGGGGTATACCGTCGATTCATACACGACGGTCGCGCCCTTCTTCAGGTACTGCCCGACCGTCCGGCTAGCCCCGATCAAGGGCGAAAAATCCGGATTGTGCGCCTGGTCGACGGGCGTCGGCACGGCGACGATGATGATGTCGGCCTCAGCCAGTATCTTCGGCTCGAACGAATACTCGGCGTGCACGGCCAAAGCCATCTGCTGATCACTCAATTCACGCGAAGGATCCGTGCCGCGCTGACAAGCTTGAACCTTCTCAACGGAAATATCAAAGCCGATGGTACGTCCCAGCTTGCCAAACTCTACGACCAGGGGCAATCCCACGTAGCCCAGACCTATCACTGCAACAATGTTCATATTTGACTTTCAAGCAGTTAAAGACATGTCCAGCACAAACCAGGAGCATGACGAAAATATTGTAAAAGAGACCCTTATTATAGTATAAAATGCAATTGGTGCAGTGCACAGAGTGTCTCTGTTTACAATAAAATTATACATATAACACCTTGCCTCTGATGCAACTTCATCCCGCACTCTCTACGGACCAGGAAACTTACAAGGTCTGCACAGAAACATGAACCCCTGATTCAGATCGCCATCCCTATCTTTTCCATGACAATATTGACGAGCTTTATGCACACATGCCACAAATTACGTTCGTTTTTGGTAGCACAACTTCAGTTCAAGGGGGCATTATGAGTAAGACCCCTCTGTGCGTCATGATAGGGCCCGACCCCCAAGCCCAGGGAGGCATGGCAAGCGTCATAAAGGTATATGTGGAATCTGGCCTGTTTAACAACGGACAAGTACGCTTGTTGGCCAGCTTCAGCGACGGCAGCAAGCTACACAAACTCATCACAGCCACCAAGGCGCTATATAGCTACGCCAGCTTGCTAATGCGCGGCAAGGGCAAGGTTCTCCATGTACATGTCGCTTCCGACGCCAGCTTCTGGCGTAAAGCCGTGTTTATCTGGCTCGCAGTACTGTGGCGGCGCAAAATCATATTCCACCTACATAGCGGTGGCTTTATTCGCTTCATCGAAGCACTACCGACCTGGAAGCGTTATTGCGCCTTCGCCACAATTCGGCATAGCGATCAGTTGCTATGCCTTTCAACCCCGGCCGCAACATGGCTACGCCAAGTCGCGCCTTTGGTGCCATTACGCTTCTGGCCCAATCCAATACCCGCCCATCTGTTTGAAAGCACCAATACGCAAAGACAGGCGGCTCAACGCGCTCCCTTGCTGCTGTATCTGGGCGCCTTGCTGCCGGCAAAAGGCGTGGAAGATCTACTGCAGGCATTTTCCACCCTGTTTGCAACAAATCCTGACGCCCGCCTGATCATGGCCGGCAGCGGCCCTGCATTGGCGCAACTGCAGGCACAAGCCGTCACGCTTGGAGTAAGCGAGCAGGTGAGCTTTCCAGGTTGGATAGGTCCCGATGAAAAAAATGCCTTGCTGCGGCGCGCCCGTGTACTGGCCCTAGCATCACACACGGAGGCACAGCCGATGGTGCTACTCGAAGCCATGGCTTGTGGCGCTGCGGTCGTAAGCACCAACGTGGGAGGTATCCCCGATTTGATAAAACATGAAGTACATGGCTTGCTAGCCCCTGCGCAGGATGCTGCGGCATTTGCGACACAATTGCTGCGAGTGTGGGAGGACGTAGCCCTGCATCAGCGCCTGGTTCAAGCCGCCCACATTCATGTCGCTGAAAATCACCATGCAGTGCAGGTACGCAATGCCTTGCTAAGTCTGTACATAACACTAGCAGACGGTCAGCCCGGAACCATGCGTCGGTAAGATTGCCCTACTGCTTCCGCAATGACGCCATAGCTACGCTGCGCTTCAATATACGCAGGGCCAAGACCGGCACGCGCGCGGGCCGATGGAAGATCACGCAGGATCTGCAGCAGACCTTCCGCCATCGCTTCGGTCGAACTGTCCACCAGCCAGCCAGCACCGCTGTCGCGCAACACCCGAACCTGGTCTGGATTGTCGTTGGCGACGACGGGAATACCAAGCGCAAGATACTCCAGAAGCTTGGTTGGTGAACACACATCGTGAATCAAGCCTCTTGGAAAGTATGAAACAGCGGCATCGGCGCCAGCCAATAAAGTCCAGGCCTGCGGCGAAGGCAACCAGCCGGTAATGCGTACTGCGTCCGCCAGTCCCGCTGCCTCCGCGCGCGCGCGCAGTTTTCCGGCATCTTGCGGCAAGGCCGCACTACCAATCAACAGCAAACGCGCATCAGGATAGCTTTTACGTATTATCGTCAGTGCATCAATCATCCGCTCGATCTGACGGCTGGCATCAAGAGTGCCCAGGTAAGCAATCAAGGGGCCGCTGCTCCAGCCCAATGGACGTTGACCACGGACAGGTGACGAGGCAAGCTCCTGAGTATCAACTCCCATCGGCACCGCAGTCAGGCGCTCGCGTGGAATCCCCTTATCTAGCATTAATTGCAACATCGCTTCGCTTTGCACAAAAACATGCTGTGCACGTGGCAATAACACACGGTACAAAATGCGCTCTTCCACCAATCCCTTGAGCAAAATCAGACGATTGCGTAGTCCTCCGTTTGCAGCCAGTTGGGCACGAGCGCGATCAATACGTGCTTCACACATCAGGAATGATACCCAATAGGCAAATGGAACGCGTTTGCAACGAGCAATAACCATTCCCAAAGTGCCGATGGACACCATGTCGCGTACCTGGATAATATCGCAAGAGCGCCTATCAGCCTTCAGCAGCGCATGCAGGCAGGTACAAAGAAACGACCATTCCCGGCGTAACCGGCCACCGATGGGACTTGCCATACGCACACGGGAAAAGCCCGTCGCAGCTACCGCTGCCACCCCACCTGGCTTCCCCACCAGATCACACTCAATACCAACGCGTGGAAGATATTTACCAAACAAGGTCGCGACATCCACGCGAAACGTTGGCAGCGACTCAGGCACCAGTTGCAAAACTCTCAACCGATCAAAAGCGGGCAACACACTCGTCACTTTCTTACGCATTTACAAATCCTGCAAAATCAAAATTATGTAAATAGTATCACGAACATAGGTTTGTTATTGCAACAATGACATAAAGGTAGCCCTATTGACCAGTACATGCCGTGTCTCAAATATCGTCAAAAGCACCATTGCGCACCCCACGCCATGAGAAATACACCTTTGGATTCTCACAATAGCAATATTGAAAAACGCCCGCTCGCTGTTGCAGCAAGCGGGCAGGATGACTATGCATAAGCATCCTGCCGCCACATCTGTAAATACCCGGAATGCCTGACCGTACTCCGATTTTCGCTATGGAGATCAGAATGAATTGAAGTGTACGCAGGGCCCCATAAAAAGAGCGGGCGCAGCAATGGCGTACACTGGCCTGAGCCAACGCGCCTTCGCGCTTGAGCATGGCTGGCCCGTGCGCCAGGCCGGCTATTGGATACGCAAGCTGCGCGACGGCGTCGGCGCCCAAACACCAGAACTGGTGCCGGTGGCGGTCAAGTCCGACAACGTTACCGAGGCGGCGGTGTCGCCGCACCGCGTAGGCGGCCGGCATGAACCTGCAATTGACGGCAGTGAGTATCGCCGTGGCGCCGGTCGACATCGGCCGGCTCGCCAGCGCCAAACTCAATGGCTTGGAACCCCTGCGCTGGCCGACCCAAACCGTCGAAAAACTCCCCTCCTGCCCGCGCAGCGAGATCGTTCACTGCTGTCATTTGCAAAGTCTAGTACGCCTCAAGACTGATTGAAAGGAGGCGTGGCTGAATGCTTACGAACATGTAACAAGATGCCTATCTCAATCGGCAATAAAAATGGTCTGTGTGCCAACGGTAACGTTACGCCCTCCAGCAGCAGGCGCCAGAGAGACTAGCGGTTTTTTACAGCCGACATCCAGTAACATCAGGAATTCGGCGTTATTCGTAGCCGCAGGCAACAAAAACACTCCATGATCCTCAGTGACACCCGTTTTCGGTGGCGGACCGGTGCGCCGCTCAAAGCGTAAGCCATTTGCAACAATAGGGGTTACGCAAACGGAACGTCCACTTTTTACGATAGAAACCTTGCCTGCAGTATCAACGAGGATTGGGGCAAGAGCGTGAAAATTCCACTCGAACAGACGTTTATTCGCAGAACTTGCCTTGTCTCTCACAACCACGGCATCGCTCTGACGTAAATACCATAGCTGGCGTACTGCGGAGCCGAGGGCGCCACCATAGGCCAAAGTAGAATCACCCTGCACATAGTCGACCAAGGGAGTTGTTGAAAACGCCTTGATGTAGCCATTGCTTTGAAACGGCTCGCGATATCCGTCAACGACTTGCCCAACACCACCATCATAAGTCAGCGCATTGGCAGATTTGGTTTGCCGGTACCAGCTCGTGTGCATTGGTGAGCCATACCAGTCGTACCAGCCCGTTTCGCTAATTAAGGGAACCCCGGCGCTCGTCAGCACAAAGCCATTCTGGTTACCATGCCCATGGGAAATAGCGCCGTAAGGACTTGCCTTGAAGTAAACAGAGGTACGCAGAAAATTTTGGAGATCGCTATGCATGGCAACCCAGCCAATGCTCGAATACAGGGCAGCATTCGCTGGCGGCGCCGGTGGAGCAGTGACAGTATTTACTGGCAAAGGATATGGCGCCGACAGTAGACTCAACGCATCCTCCGTACCTGGCATATTGCGCACATACCAAGCCGCCTGCGGGGTAGCAAAACGCGAGACGAACGCTTTCTCGAAGCGATATACCGGCTCATTTTCCTTTCCATCACCAAACAAATGCGTTTTCGTGCCTGGTGGCACGAAATGCATGAAGAAACGGGCCAGGCCGGCAGACCATGGCTTGGCAAACAGATTGATGCCCGTCGCCTGCTCCAGACTTGGCCAGGTTTGCAAAGCGTAATCAGCAGTATATTCCGCATATGCAGTACCTTCTGAATACCCCCCTTCCGGACCGCTCCAGACCATCAGCGAGCTAGCCATGTAGCGCACAGAAAAATCGAACCAAGTATTCGCTTCAGGGATATCGCCAACGGACAGGGCAGAAATCAAGGCCAGGAAGAACAAATTTGTATGTGCGTGTGACTCATACGGATAATTCTCAATACGACCGTTATTTGCGGACATATCCTTATAAAAATCCGTAACACGTAATTTGACGATGTTGAGCCAGGCGGCCCGACGCGTGGCATCGAGCGAGCTACCTATAGTATCAACGGCACGTATCAGCGCCAGCGAAATGGCGCGACTCCCCTGATCCTGTTCAAGATAACTCGTCGGGCCTGCGGGACTAAGCGCAGCGAGGGCGTTGCCACGCTTCAATGCCTCGGTCAAAAAACGCTCTTCGCCAGTCAATCGGTACAACAAGGTCGCAGCTGTCAATTGACGCGTATTCAAATTAATCGACGTGCGGATAGATGCCATCTGAGCGGCAAGTGCCGCCGTGACGATTTTGGTGCTAGGCAACACAAGCGGCCAGTCACTATCGCGAGGATATGCAATCGCCGTCGATTGACGCACCACTTCGTTCGTCAAAGATAACAAGGCAGCGCCGCGCTCGGCCTTCATAGCCGCCGACCATGCGCTCGCCAGTGGCATGTTCAGTTGCAGCGCGCGTGGCCTGGATTTTCGTAAAATTGTCGCACGCAACGCGTCATTCTCGGCCAATTCGAATGGCAGCGACGCGGTGCTAATGATAAAAGCACGGTCAGTGGACCACTCCGCAGGGCTGCTAGTGGGTCGCACGCGCCACGTGTAATTTCCGTTAGGCAATGCCTTGCTTGGCAAGTACCAATTACGTGTAGTCGTGTAAGAACGCACTACGGTCTCACCTTGACGAATTTCCAAAGTATAAGATGCAAAATTGGTCGCATGCCTAGCCCATGTAAAGCTAGGAGGATTCTGCGACTGCGTCTCCATGCCCGCCGGCTTGGGCCGCACAATCAGGACATCCGTGGACTGTGCCCAGTCGGCATAAGCATAAGGGGAATAGGGGAACAGCAACCAGGCGACGCTGCAAAGCAAAGTTCGTTTAGCGGCTTTCATACTTGTAGCCTCCATGAGAATAATGGTAACTTGTCGGGAATAGCATCCGATTTTTCCCGCAGCTTTGCATCTCACTTGCCGTCGGCGCGCATAAATACGTCAGTGCAAGCCTGATTATACCGTTTTTGCCTTTCTACAACCCATAGATTAGTCGCGCATGCGCTGTTCGCGCCACAATTCCCAACGCTTAAGCAACGCCCCGTTACCTATTGCACACATCAGCAACGTCGCTAGCCATCGCATGCTGACGGCGTAACGCGCGGCGCGGCGCAAGGCAGTGAATGCGTCGGCACGACGCCCATCTTGCAAGGCATATCGGGCAACTCCCACGTATGCATACGCCACAATACGCAATGCCGCCCGCCGTGAACGATCGCTGGCGGACCACCGCAAAGCCCGCTGCTCCAGCCGCGAGTATACCTCGGGCATGGTGCGCATATCATGCACGGCACAAAGGCTGCCGGCAACGTCCATTCGATATGCCACCAACTTGGCTGGGCAAAAAATGAACTGCAAACGATCTGCCAACCTGAACCACAAATCCTGATCTTCTCCGAAATGATCGTCCTCAGGGAAACACTGCGGCATGGACTGTAGAGTGGCACGCGGTACAGCTATCGAATTAGTACAATAAAAGACGCCATGCGCAGCCTGATATTCATAGAAATTGTCCAACGCGAAAAAATTGGCATCAACATCAGTATCAAGTTGGCCATCCACCGCCTCTTCCATACACAAGAACGAACTGGAGAAGAAGCTGCCCTCGGGGTACTGCCTGTACATGCTCACCATCACTTCCAGAAACGCCACACCATACCAGTCATCGGCATCAAGAAAGCATACAAGCTCACCGCGTGCCGCTGCGATTCCGGCATTGCGCGCGCGCGACACGCCGCCATTGGCTTGTCGGATCAGACGTACACGCGGATCGGCCATCGCTTCTACGAGCGCCGCGCCGCCATCGCGCGAGCCGTCATCGACGACGACGATTTCAAAATCCTGGTAGCTTTGCGCTATCACAGACTCAATCGCCGAGACGATATATTTTTCCTTGTTATACAGCGGAATAATGACGGAGCACAACATCAAGACAAACTCCCTTCCATCATATTGCGCCGCGCCAAGGCTTTCTCGCGCCGCTGCTGTGCCGCCGGCACATAGTAGCGGACGAGCACAGCCAGTTGCAGCATATGAATCGGCAAGTCAGGACTAATGCTAGCCAGCGACAAGGGCACCTCACTGATCGACTTGCAAATAAGCACGATAAACAACGCCAGCGACAGACCCTGGCTGGCCCGGACGGTGTTAGCCACAAAATAGGCGATCACCAGCGTGTAGAAAAGCAAGCCGAAGGCGCCGACGCTGCCGGCGCTAGACAGACTCTGAAAGAACTGACTGTGCGCATGCGTGGCGAACGGCATGCCAATACTCTTGCGGAAAGTTTCATCGAAGATATTCAGTCCATAGCCAAACACGGGGTTTTTGCGCCACTCTTCGACGGCGATCTGCCAGATCTGTTCGCGTCCCATGAAGGTCATCAGTTCAGCACCGTCACGAGTGGTGAAGAAACGCGCAATCTTGTCACTACCGCCGCCGAACATGAAAATCACGCACAGCATGGTGCCGGAAAACATCATCAGCAGCACCAGCAGCACGGGCAGATGGGGGCGACGGAAATCCTGGATGCGGGCGTTGATTTCATCGCGGCGGCTATACCAGGCCAGCACCACCACCGACAGGACAAAAGCGATCCAGCTAGTCTTCGACTGCGTCAGCACCAGGCTGACACCACCCAATATCCAGCCACAGCGCCTCAGCCAGTCACTCTTGAAAGGCCGGTACCACAGGCACAGCATGAACAGCATGCACAATGGTCCAAGGCTGTTGGCGTGGCTGGTCAGCCCAGCATAACGCAGCTTCAGGCCCGGCACCAGACCGTGGTAGTTCGTGCTCATCACCAGGCCGTGCTTCCATACGATGCAAGCTGCACTGGCAACGAGCAGCGCCAGCAGAGAATTGCGCAGTGTGACCGTCATGGCATCCACGTTGGCCTTGGTATTGGCCATCAGCGCCGCCTGGCAAGCCAGCAGCGCATACAGGAATTCGTGGGAAAAATATGGGTATAGGCCGAACAGCGCGGGTGCCAATGTATTGCTGACATAAAAAATCCAGAAAGCAAACAGCAGCATGCCGGGCATGCGCTTGTGCTCGCTTCCAGCGTTCAGCACGTAGCGCAATATGCGCTCGCCACACGAGAAGATCAGAAATATCGAGCTCAGGCGCCCCAACCAGGAAACGAGGGGGCTCTTGTTGATGACAATGGCCAGCACATCATCAGGAAAAGCCAGGTCGCGGCCCGACAAGAGGATGGACAAGCCATAGTTCAGCAGAAGCAGGTAGGGAATATACTGCATCACCCCCAATTCGCGGTTCCTTCCCCAGTGCGCGCTCAATGCGGCACCCGCCAGGACAGCGATGGCAGCAGCCAAGACTGCCAGGCCGATGATCAATTCAATCATATCAGTCTCATCACACCAAACATTTACTACGAAGATAAACGCCGACCCATGCCGGTACCGGCGGACTGAAACGTCCAAGCAGGTCAACAATGCGCCGGCCCAGCAATGGCGGATAAATCATGCCGGCCAGCAGACACAGGCCACCGCCGCCCAATGAGCCGAGCAACAAAGCCGGCAAGGGTCCATGCCCCAGGGCATGTCCCAGCAGGGAACCGCCATGCGCACCCGCCGCCGCAAGCAGCATCAACACGATGGAACGCCAGACACTGGGCCACAGGTCCGCCGGCCCCAGCCGCAGACGGCGACACGCCGCGCTGCCGATCACCACCGCGCGCGCCAGCAAGGTGCCAGCGGCGATGCCGGCGACCATCAGCACGCCCAGGCCCGCGAATTGCCAGAGCGCCAGGCAGGCCAACACGATCAGCGGCATCTGCAGCAAGGACTCCAGATGCTTGCCGCCCGTATTCCACAAGATCGGCGTGGACATGCCCCATGTGACGTAGGCTGGCATAGCCAGCGCCAACACAGCCAGCACGCGGCTCGATTCGCGCCAGGCGTCGCCGTACAGGGTGGCGATCAGGTCGCCGGCCAAGCAGGCAAACACCACGAAGATAGGCCCGATGACGATCCAGGTGGCGGCGATGACGGACAAGTAAGCTTGGCGCAAACCCGCCAGGTCGTCTTGCAAACGCGCGCCGGCCGCCAGGAAGGCCGGTTGCAGCGCACTGAGAAACAGCGAATTGGGCGTATTGGCCAGGTTATAACCGACCGCATAGACCCCCACTGCATGGGCATTGAGCATACGCCCGAGAAAAATACGGTCCAGATTATTCAAGAACCAGTTACTCAAGTTGGTAATGAAGACCGTGCTGCCCGTGTTCGTCGAGCGGCGCGCCCCCGCGTACCACAGCAGCGGACGCAGCGTATGGGGCTTACGGCAATATGTAAGTAGCAGCAAGCTTAGTGCCTGTACCAGCCACGCACTGACCAAGGTCCAGACGCCGGCGCCCATCAGCGCCAGCGGTACGCCCACGCACAGATAGCCCAGCGCGTAGCTGAGAATCTGCGCAATGTTAAGCCAGCGAAAATCCAGTTGACGGCGTAACAGATTGCTGCTCGGCGCCGTCATCGCGCTCAGCAAACACGTCAGGCTCAACCAGCTGACGATCGATTCCAGGCGCGGCTCCTTAAAGTAGGCGGCAACCCACGGTGCCAGCAGGTACAGGCCAAGCATGGCCGCCGCGCCGGACAAGCACTGCCATGTAAAGGCAAAGCGGATGTCATCGTCTTGCAGTTCCTGATTTTGCACGAGGCCCCAGGCAAAGCCAAAATCAGCGAGGAAGGTGCTCAGGGTCATAACCAGCAGCCCCATGGCGAACAAACCATAGATTTCCGGCCCCAGCAGGCGGGCCAGCACGATCTGCACCCCCATCTGCAGCACGAAGCGGGTCACCGTGCCGAGCGCGGCCCACTTCACGGCACTCACGGCCCGCGTCTTGATGTCAGCGCTGGCGGGCATGGCGGAACACGGGGCAGGAAGAAGCGCTCACGCGCAGCGGAGAAGTGTTAATGGTGATTCCTATCGATAAAATTTCAGGGCGCATAAGCCGCGACAGACGGCGCACCGGCGCCCGGATCAACCAGGAAAGCTGCCGATGATGCGCGCACGGTCCTGCGGTTTCATACTCGACAACATGGCGCGCACAAAACCTTCCTGTGTCGCATAGGCGGCCCTAGTATCGCTATTGATACTCGATACACGTACCAGCATGGCATCGGGAATTGCGCCGCTTAAGCCATAGCGCAGTTCCTGCATGCGCTGGTCTATGCCGGGAGTGAGCGCCTTGTCGCCCACGGTAATCCAGTAAGTGATCGGTTCCTGGCGCGGGCCACTGATGGCATATAGCCGTTTCACCGGTATCGTGCCGTATGCTGTGCTAATCTCGCCGCGGCCCGATTTCTGCACTTCGAAACCTTGAGCGCCATAGCAGACTTCCGGCAAGTGGACAGCCATATTGCTGCTCTGGTCGCCACCATAGGCGATCGATAGCATGACGCGATTTCCTTGCAGATCGACATACGTACGCGACAGAGTCTGGTTATATATCCTGTCCAGGCGCGCCTGGGTTTCCGGATCCACTTGCAACGGGATGATGCTCGTATCGATGGTCCAGCCGTCAAATTGAGCGGGAATGATCTCAGCGAGCTGGAATTGGCTCTTGCTGTCCGCGATCTTGACGCTAGGCGTCAAGTGCTTGGCCAGACCGGCCGACGCCACCATCAGGATGCCGGCAAGCATGCTGGCCTTGACGGACTTACTCATCGATTTCATGCCCGGCTCCCCAATGCTGCGCGTGCGCGCAATTTAACGATCCATTGCAGCAGAGTATCAGCAGACAGGATCAAGATCAGCGCCGTAATGAACAGCACCATGCCGGCAAAACCGTGCAGGAAACCCTGCCCCGCCGCATCACCGAAATAATAGGTAATCAAGGTCAGCACGATGACGCGCACGACGTTGGCCGAGAACGAAATCGGGATGATCAGGATGGCCAGAGCGATATTGCGCAGGGCCGAGGTGTGGCGCACGACATTCAGATAAAACAGGCCCAGTGCCTCCAGCGACAGCAAGGTCTGCAGGCCTGCGCACGCGTCCGCCACCATCAGCTGGTACTGGCCGATCTGCAGTATCACGCCCGTGCGGGCAATAGGGTAAGCGGCAAAGAACAGCAGGTGCTCGACCACGTACGACACCGCCATCTTCATCGGCATCGTCAGCATAATCACGAGCTGGGCCGGCAGAGGCACCATGAACAGCATGAAGAAAAAGGGAAACCACAGCACCTTTAGGGCGCGCAAGCCCCGTTTCAGCAGCAGGATCGCGGCGAGCATCCAGATGAAGGAAGCGATTTCAAAGGCTAAGATATGTTGCGAGCGGCCCAGCACGTACAGCACCAAGGCGATGACCAGCGCTACCCAGCCCAGAGCGCTTGGTTCGGTAGCGCTGGTTTTTTCCAGCATGTACGGCCAGTTGCGCCAGATCAACCACAGCGACAGGAACAGGATGATGGGGCCATGCGCCTGCTCTTCCGTCGCCCAAATACCGCCAAAGAGGCCGATAAACGACGGGATGTACATGGCTAGCATGCCAACGGCCAGCGGCAGCCATTCCGGCAGATACTCCTTGCATTGCTGCAAATTCACGCCATTCCAGCGCTTGACTTGCGTATTCATTTAGAAATCTACCATCACGGAACCAACCACCTTGGCGCCGCTCTGCACGATTTGCTCGGCCATGGCGTTGATATCACTCAACAGGGATTGATCCTTGCGCGCCACGATCAGCACGCCACCGGCGCGCGCCGCAATGGCCATGGCATCGGAACCGAGGGCGTAGGCAGCCACGTCATAGATGACGATGTCGAACAACGATTCGATTTCCGTGTTCAGGTTGGCAAACGAGCTACGGCTCAGCAACTCTTGCGGATTCGGCGGCAAGGTGCCGGCTCCCAGCACGGACAAGTCGACGAACGATTCGACCTTGGTAATGGCGTCAAGCTGGGCGCGGCCAGCGAGCACGTCGGACAGGCCCTGGCGCGTCTGCACGTCAAAAATCTCATGCTGGCGCGGATTGCGCAAGTTGGCGTCAACCAGCAGGGTGCGCTCGCCCAGTTGCGAAAACACCACGGCCAAGTTGGCGGCAAACAGACTGGCACCGTCGCCGGACGCACCACCCAGTACCACCAGCGCCTTGTGCCCGCGCGCAAACCAGCGCAGCATGAGCTGGCTGCGAATCGCTCGCAGTTTTTCCACTTGCGGAGTGAACGGTTCGTAAGCCGCGACCAGCAGTTGCGAATACTTGCCCTCGCCTTTTTGCAGGTAGGGATAATCAAACTGACGTGCCAGCACCTGCTGAATGTCGGCTTCTGTGATCAGCCCTAGGCGCAGGGCCGCTTCGCCGAAGCGGATGCCGAGTTCTTTTTGCATGCGCAGGACACGCTCGGCGTTCTCTGGCGTGATCTTGCCCGACTCGAGCAGCAGACCGCCAATACTGGAGTCGCCGGTACGTGGCACGGTGTTCATCGGAATAGGTAGCTCGGCTTGATTCATCATCTTATCCATGTTTAACGAAGGCGCAGGCGGCGCGGAAGGATGCCGTTCAACACACCTTTTTTGCCTGGCGTCTTGCTGGCGTTCCAGTCAATCGAGCCGAAGACGGGAATTTGCAGCGCATCTTGCAAGTCAGCTTCCGAACGCACGCGGCGATACAACATCTCGATCACGATGGCGAGGCCCACACCCAGCAAAGTGCCGAGGAAAATCGAAAGCAAGGTATTGAGTAGCACGCGTGGACCGGCAGGATCGGTCGGCGGGACGGCCGGATTGAGCACGGAGACATCCGACTGCTCCGCCTGTCCCTCGATGCGCGTCTGCGACAAGCGCTGGGAAGTCACGTCAAAGGCGCGCTGGGCGCTTTCGACATCCTTCATCAGCACGCCCATCTCATCGCGGGTACGGTTTAGTTCCAGCACCTTGGTTTTTTGCGCCTGAAGAGCGGCGCGTACTGCCGCTTCGCGCTGCTGCATGATCTGTGCGTTATTACCCACGCTGCTAGAAGTATTGGCCAACTGGTCGCGCAGATCAGCGCGCAGTTTGTCGACTTCCGCCTTGGCGCTCTCGTATTGCGGGTGATTGCGACCCAGGCGCTGGGCGATTTCCGCCAGCTTGCCTTCGGCGTTGCCCAGACCAATTTTCAGGTTCTGGATCAGCGGATTCGACGAAACGTCGGGCGAGGCCATGCCATTGCTGCCCTGAGCCATGCGCTGGCGCGACGACGCTTCCATCGCCTGGCCCTGGACCATGACCAGCTGCGCCGACAAGTCATTCAAACGGTTCGACTCTACATCAAGGCGATTGTCGACGCTGACGATGCCATTGTCCTGCTGATACTTGGACAGCCGGCTCTGCGCCACTTCCAGGTTATCGCGCAACAACTTGGTCTGTTCACTAAAATACGTTGAGACGCGGCGCATGGGATCGACCTTCAGCTGGATGCTGATCTTTTGGTATTCGTCCGCAAAGGCATTTGCCACGGCAGCGACGAACTGCGGGTCGCTGCCCTTGAAGCTGATATCGACTACGCTGCTTTCGCGCGAAGGCACAATTTCCACCTTTTTCAACAGCAGATCGGCCAGCCAGTCGCGCACGGTGCCGCCCTTGCCTTCGTTCGCCTCATTGAATTGCGCGATCACGGCCGGGCTTTCCGCCAGTTTCAAATAATCGACAACGCGCAAGGCAACGTTCTTGCTGCTGATGATGTCGATTTGCGTCGCCATGAAACCGGGCAACAACTGGCCCGGCATGGGCAGGCCGGTCAACGGGTCGACACCTTTGTAGTTCAAGAGCAACGAACTTGTCGCCTTGTATGTTTTAGGCAAGAGCAGACTAACCGACAGCGTGCCGAGCACAGTAACCAGCAGCGTGATCAAGATCAACTTCTTGTGTGCACGCAGGATCAGTAGGAGCTGTGACAAATTCATGAAAAAACCTCAACACAGAATGAAAAACATCCGGCTTGTGCCGGAAAGATACAGAACCAGGCTTAGAACAGGCTTTCCTGCACGTACACCATATCGTCAACTTGCAGCAGGTCATCATGCTTGGCCTTAATGATTTCCAGCTTGCCAGCCTCGTCACGGCGCTTGATACGAATACCGCGCTCGGTGCCTCGCTGCGTCAAGCCACCGCCGACGGATAATGCCTGCAACACCGTCATCGAACGCTCAAGGCGGAAGGCCCCCGGGCGCTGCACTTCGCCGTAAATATAGAAGCGCGGCGCGCGCTCGACAAAGATCACGTCATTGCCGGCCACATCCAGGTCGCGGTTCAAGTCGGCCGAGCGCACCATATCGACGATGTCGACGATTTCACGCGTCGTATTACCATTACGCTTGCGGATCACGCTGACCGCATCGCCGCCGTCCTGGCTAACGCCGCCGGCCATAGCCAGCATGTCCATCAGGCTGCGCTTGCCTTCAATCGGATAGCGTCCGGGACGATTGACCTGGCCCAGCACCGACACTTGCTGGCTTTGCAACTGCGTCACGATGATGTTCACCTGTGCCTTGCGCAGGAAGCCGCCTTTTTCCAACAAACCGCCCAGCTTTTTTTCTGCTGACGAGACCGACAGACCGCCCAGGGCAACATTACCGACCAGAGGGAAGGTGATTTCGCCCGCCTCGCTGACGCGCGTTTCTAGGGCCAGATCGGGATTGCCATAGACGGAAATTTTCAATACATCGCCGGCACCAAGCTGTATATCGGCAGCGCCGGCAAAACCAGCACTCAAGGCCAGCAGAGTGGCCATGCACCACATCAGAAGTCGTTTCATGATTCGCTTATTCCATTGATAAGTTAATTAGCTAAACTAAAATGCTGGTACTTACTTTAAGCCAGCAACGCCACGGTCATTTGCTTCCGAGGAACTCTGCGCCGGAGCAGGCTGGGCCGCAGCTTCCGGAGCAGGAGCCGAAGCCGGAGCTGGCGCGGCGCTGCTAGCGGCTGCCGATGCCGCCGCCGGAGCGCCATCCTTGCCCAGGTACTCGATCTTGGCGGCGGCACGCAAACGCTTCAGTTCAGCATCGGCAGCATCCTTATTTTTCTTGTTGAACATAAATTGCTCAATCTGCGGCTCGGCCTGCGCCAGGGTCACGGGATTGTCGCTGATATTGGCCAGAGAAATGAGTAATGTGCGGTCGCCCTCGCGAATAATGAACAATTGGCCCTTCGGCATCGACAGCAATTTTGCGCTCAGCTCAGGCGCCAGGTCCGAGCTGGTACGCGATAGCTGGGTACGGGCATACTTGACCTTGTTCGCATCGAGCCAGGCAGCAACATCGTCCAGCGTCTTCGCCGCATCCATGGCAGCCTTCAGCTTGTCGTTCATGTCGGCGCTGGCAATGACCAGTTCACGCATGTCGAACTGCTTGCGTTCGGTGAAAAATTGGGGATTCTTGTGGAAGTACTCCTCCACTTCCTGCTTGGTTGGACGCGCGACCGTGCCGACGCGCTTTTGCATGTAGGCTTGTGCAACGATCAGCGCCTTGGCGCGTTCGATCGCCTGCACCACCTTGGGATCGCGGTCCGTCTTGTCCTTGACCGCCTCGTTCTGCAATAGTTGGCGGTCGATCAGCGATTCGAGCAACTGCTTGCTGGCCGCTTCCTGCTGCGGCGCCTGGACATTGGCGCGCTGCATCTCTTCATTCAGCTGAAAAACGGTAATTTCTTCCCCATTCACGCTCGCCAGCGCCTGACCAGGCTTTTTTTCTTTATTGCCACAAGCGGACAATCCTGCGACGGCCAGCAACACCATGGCAGCACACAGCAGGCGCATCGGCATGGCAGGCTTGGAAGACATACGGGCGATTTGCGATTGGTTCAAAATGACTCCTTCGATTCAGGTAAGGAAATCCGCTGCTAGTTTTAAACAGATTTCGAATGAAATTATGGGCTTGCGGCCACATGATTATCAATATAATAAATATGATACACAGTGTATTAGCTTGCTAGGAAACTATTTGCTTAAAAATCTATTAAAAGATCTTATAAACAACTATTTTATCAGGAACACAAACACTGACATACATGCCAACTAGAAAATAATTTTCAAATTAAAATATTTACTTTTAAGCAATGCCCACTAACACCATACTGCACAAAACTTGGGCACAGACCAATACAGCAAAGCGGCTGGGATCGGGCAAGCCCTTTAGGCGCAGATTTTTTGCAACGTAGCTGTGGACTTCGCTGGGCGGGCGACGCGCCGGCGCACGCCACAGGCGCGCCCGCCACGAGGCAAGCGACGCGCGTTCAATGCGCATTGTCACGCTTCAGCACCACCTTGACGGTACGCAAAATAATCCACAAATCGAGCCATAGCGACCAATTACGCAGGTAATCGAGGTCAAAATGAATACGTGCTTCCATCTTGTCGATTGTTTCCGTCTCGCCACGCAAGCCATTCACTTGAGCCCACCCGGTAATGCCCGGCTTGACCTTGTGGCGCAGCATGTAGCCCTTGATCAGCTTGCGGTACTGTTCATTGTGCGCCACCGCGTGCGGACGCGGTCCGACAATGCTCATCCTCCCCTGCAGGACATTAATGAACTGTGGCAACTCATCCAGAGAGCTGCGGCGCAGGAAACCGCCTATGCGCGTCACGCGCTGATCGCCCTTGGTCGCTTGCACCACCTTGTCGCCATCTTCACTGACCGTCATCGAGCGGAATTTATAGACAATAATTTCCTCCCCATACAGGCCGTAGCGGCGCTGCCGGAAAATCACCGGCCCCTTCGATGTCATCTTCACAGCGATGGCAATCACCAGCATCACAGGCAACAACATCACCTGGATCAACAGGCCCAGTACAATATCACTACCCCGTTTGACCATGCCATTAATGCCCGTGAACGGCGATTCGCGGATGGCGATCACAGGCATGCCACCCACATTGTCGAAACGCGCCTGCATCAAGTCAAAGATATAAATATCGGGCAGGAAGTACACGGAAGCCGTCGTATCCTGCAATTCATCGAGCATCTTGCGGATGCGCGGCTGGGCAGAAATGGGCTGGCTGATAAATATCATCTTGATATTGTGTTCGCGCACATAGGCGGCGATATCGGCCATCTTGCCCAGCATTGGTTCGCGCATCGTTTCTGGCCAGCGCTCATCCGTGCGGTCGTCAAAAAACCCCCGCACTCTCATGAACAGATTCGGATTGCGCTCTACGGTTGCGGCAAATTTCAGGCTGGCATCGTTGGCGCCGATGATGACTACGGAGCGCACTTCGCTGTCACGTCCGGGATCAGCCGCCATGCGCCGCGCGGCGAGGTGACTGAGCAGTATGATGAACGGGGTCAGCACCAACCAGGCCAGCACCAACTGGTGGTCATAATGAAACGCCAGCTCCGTCGCCGCCCCCAGGAAAACGAGAATCAGGGCCGTGATGCCCCAGCCGACAAAGACATCGCGGGCATAGGCCAGCATACGGCCGCTGCGCCAGGTGCGATAGGGATCGACATACTGAAACACAGACGAGGAAATGAAAAACGCCAATATCATCAGTACCAGCGAATAACCGGTAAAGGGCGAACCAGACAAGGCGGACAACAGATACAACGTACCCATGATGATCAGTGGATCAAGGATGCGCTGGAAGAAGGAAATTAAGGGGATATCATTGACCGTCATAGTACTCTTCATAACTGGACACTGGCGCTAAAGGAAACGCCTTTGGCGCGGTAGCTGCCTGTATTGATAATCGGCGCGCCCTCGCGCGTCTCACGGAAGGCATTCAGGCCCAGCTGAATGCTCGGCGTGGGCAGATAGGTCACTCCCAGCGATTCGGTATGCGAGTTATCGCTGACATTGACCGGCAGCACCAGGCCGCTGACGGACGAGAAATCGCGCTTCTCGCGGCGCAGTTGCGCATCCATGCGCACCTTGGAAGTGATATCCCAGGAGGCGGCCACGCTGGCGCCGTTATTCAAGCTGCTCGATATGAGCGCATTTTCCACGGTTCCAAACTCGTGCCACAGTGAACCGGTGAAGCGCACCTTGCCCAGTGGCGCCCAATTCACTACGACGCGGCCATTGGCACCGCTCGAATCGCGCTCCGAATTAACGGAGTTGCTGCGCCGCACCAAGCCGCCCAGCAGCTGCACTTGGGTAATGGCGCTGTACACCCAATAGACATTAGCCTTCATCTCATCCTGCGTATAACCGCGGTCGAGGCCAAACTGACCACTGTTCAGGCGGTTCGGGTAGTTCCCCTTGAGATGACGAAGTTGAACGCCGATGCGACTGTTACTTGAAGCCAAGTAATCCAGCCCCAGTTCCGAGGCGTTTTCCACGCGGTTGGAAACGCGCTGCGATAGCAAATCGTACGAATAGCGCTCACGACTATAAGCGCCGCGCACGCGCCAGCTCGGATGGAAACGCCAGCCGCCATCCACGTACTCGCGCTGGCGCGTACGCAAATTACGTTCGACGCTCTGGAAATCACTGAACGGCGTCAGGGTTTGCGAGTACAAGGCGCCCGCGTGACCGTCAAGATGGTTGCCGAGATGCCACTCCAGGTCGGCTAGGAAATCCTTGCCGCTATAGTTGAACTGATCAAAGTGCTGGAACGAGACACGCGACCACTTCGCCTGCCCGCTCAAGATCTGGCGTCCGAACGGCCGGTTGACGAGGAATCCCGCTTGTATCTGGCGCGAGGTATCTGAACGGGGACCGTTGTAGCCGGGCACTTTGTCGTCGAGGCGCAACAGGTTATCGTCATAGGAATACGACGTCGACAAGAACGGAACAATGGTATCGCTGAGCGCAGCCACTGCCGTCGAACTTGCCATGCCGCATACAAGGATGACGCAGGCGGCACGCAGGCGGGATTTGAGCGGCATGCCAGGCAACTTGCATGCGCTGCTAGGCACGCTTTGGCAAGGGGAATTCAACATGGGTATCGTCTTTTGAGAGAGCAAACAGTTGATCGGCAATATTACCAGTAAGTCCAGTGTCCGCCATAAACAATCCACAGGCCCAGTACGCCATTCGTGACGCCGTGCGCAAGAATCGGCGACCACAGGTTCTGACTACGCATGTACAGCAGACTGTAGGCGGCGCCGGCAACGATGCCGGCCAGCCACAAATTGTGTTCAAAGCCAAACAGTACCACACTGACAATAAAAGCCTTGGCGCTCGCCAGGCATGGCTGGAATTTCAGGAAATCAGCAGCATCGATCCAGCGCAGCAGGAAAGAGCGCCAGAACAACTCTTCCATCACGGGCACCACGAGGGCAGCACCAGCGATACGCAGCACCACCAGACTCCATGCGATCTGGCCGTCGCTACGCGGGTCGAAGCCAGCGGCGCTACCGATCGTCATCCAGCTGGCGCTCAGATTAATCCACAGCAGAAAAACCACGACTCCCGTGGCCAATGCCACCGCCAAGGCGCGCGCACCCAAGGGCCGCCAAGCCAATTCCGTATAGCTACGGCGCCAGTACAACAGCATGCCCAACACGACGCCGATCTTGACGGCGTACAGCCAACGCAATTCCTGCGAAGCAACACCCAGGCGAGCGAGCATGTCGGCAATGAAGATGAAGGACAAATAGGCCAGGAATGGCGCCACCCTGGGCAAGGCAGCGCGGTCAAACATAGTGCCGCGCATCGGAGGAGAAGCCACGCGCCGGACGCAGTGGTCCGGAGCGCGTGTTTTTTATGAAAAACATGCATTCCCCGATGTAATAAATATAATTATATAATTATATCAAACCAGAACGTTTCCGTGGCAAATAATACTGATTTAATTACAACAAGAAATGCAAAAAGGCATCAACCGTTGGCGCGCGCCTCGATCAGCTCCCATTTCTCCAACGCTTCCAGCAGTTCACCTTCAATTTCGGCCACGCGCGCGTTCAGGCGCTTGCCTTCGGCCGGCGTCTTCTTGTAGAAATCAGGGTGCGACAATTCGGCAGCGAGCACCGATTGCTCGTCTTCCAGCTTGGCGATCAGCTTGGGCAATTCTTCCAGTTCGCGCTGCTCCTTGTAGCTAAGCTTTTTCTGCTTGGCCGCCGGTGCAGCGGCATCGACCTTCACAGCTGGCTTGCTCGCTGGTGCCGTGGCGATCGGCAAGGTGCGCACGCGCTCCCAGTCCGTGTAACCGCCGACGAATTCGCGCCACTTGCCCTCGCCTTCGGCGACGATCACCTGCGTGACCACGTTGTCGAGGAAGGTGCGGTCATGGCTAACCAGGAAGACGGTGCCAGTATATTCTTCCAGCAACTCTTCCAACAATTCCAGAGTATCGATATCCAAGTCATTGGTCGGCTCGTCGAGGACCAGCACGTTGGCCGGCTTGGCGAACAGGCGCGCCAGCAGCAAACGGTTGCGCTCGCCACCGGACAGCGACTTGACGGGCGAACGCGCGCGTTCCGGCGCGAACAGGAAATCGTTCAAATAGGTCATTACGTGACGGCGCTGGCCATTGATCTCGACCCAGTCGCTGCCTGGCGCGATGGTTTCCATCAAGTTTGCCTCTTCGTTCAGCTGCGTGCGCATCTGGTCGAAATACGCCACTTGCAACTTGGTACCGAGGCGGATGCTACCCGTGTCGGACTCTTCCTGGCCCAGGATCATCTTCAGCAGGGTGGTCTTGCCGGCGCCGTTGGCACCAATCAGGCCGACTTTGTCGCCACGCAAGATGGTGGCACTGAAATCTTTGACGATGACCTTGTCGCCATAAATTTTGGAAACGTTTTCCAGGTCTGCCACGATCTTGCCCGAGCGTTCGCCGGCCGACACGTCCAGTTTTACCTGACCTTGCTGGTCGCGGCGCGCATTGCGCGTCAGGCGCAGCGCTTCCAGGCGGCGCACGCGGCCTTCGTCACGCACGCGACGCGCCTTGACGCCCTTGCGTATCCACACTTCTTCCTGCGCCAGGAACTTGTCGAACTTGGCGTTTTCCACTTCCTCGATTTCCAGCTGCTCGGCCTTGCGAGTCTGATAAGCGGTGAAGTTGCCCGGATACGACAGCAAACGACCGCGGTCGAGCTCGATGATGCGCGTGGCCACGTTGTCGAGGAAGGAGCGGTCATGGGTAATGAACAACACACTGCCCTTGAAGTCGCGCAGCAAGCCTTCCAGCCACAAGATGGAGCTGAAGTCCAGATGGTTGGTTGGCTCATCGAGCAGCAGCACGTCGGGTGCCGACACCAGCGCGCGTGCCAGCGCGACGCGCTTTTGCATCCCGCCCGACAGGGTTTTCATCAACATATCACCCGTCAGATTTAAACGGTCGAGCACGGTTTCCACCTTGTTCGGCAAGCTCCACGCATCGGCCGCATCGAGTTTGACCTGGATGTCGTGCATGCGTTCCATCAATTCGTCGTCATTGCCCTGGCCAAACTGGCCCGTCAACGCATCGTATTCCTTCAGCCATGCCTGCGATTCACCCATGCCGGAGGCGACGGCGTCGAACACGGACATATCCGGGTCGAATTGCGGTTCCTGTTCCACATAGGCGATCTTGATGCCTTGCTGCATCACCAACAAGCCGTCGTCGAGCTTGAACTTGCCCGAGATGACTTTCAACAGCGACGATTTACCCGTGCCGTTGCGGCCGATCAAGCCGACCCGCTCCGTGGTTTCCAGTGAAAATTCCGCGTGATCGAGCAGCGCGACGTGACCGAACGCAAGTTGCGCCGATGAGAGAGAAATGACAGCCATAATGAGTAAGAGTGCTCGGGCGCCGTTCCCTGCACACCGCGTGGTGCGCAAAACAGCCGCCGATTAGATGAATGAAGCACGCATTGTACCGATATCTCGGACTTCAATCGCCATCGACCAGTAATTTCGCCCGCAGGGACTCGGGCCGCCGACGCGCGCTGCGTGGAATGTGGTGTCGCCAGCAGGAATCGAACCTGCATTTAAGTCTTAGGAGTACCTTGTACTATCCATTGTACGATGGCGACACGCGCAGCGGCATTATACAGGGTGGCGCGCGCCATGGACATAGTGAACACTGGTGCGCGAGGCGAAAATCCGGCTGGCGACGTCGGGCTATGGCTGCGTGGCTGGCAACAGAACCTGTCGGACCTGCTGCGCAGCCATGCCATGCGCCACCTTGTTCCAGTGCCCGTCCATCGGCAGGAAATCGAGCCGTTCGCCACGTTGGCGCCAATGTTCCTCGAACACGGGCTGCATGTCGACCACGGTGTGGCCATTCCTCCTGACCTGCGCCATAAAAACCTGGCGATCATCGCCGTGCCACGTGGGCTTGCCCTTCTTCGGCTCGTACAAGGTATTGCGCTCGCCATCAATGACAAAGACAATTTTCATATTAGCAACACCCTGCACCGCCTTTATCTGCCTAAAATAATAATCAAGCATCTGATCGCGTGCCGCCGGCGCAGCGTTAAAGCCCCCTGTCATAGGGGCTACCCTCAGCAGCGACGAGATCCAGTCCGGAAGTTTCAGATTGTAATAGGCATAGCGCACGAGAGCCGAGTGCGCCATCCAGCGCTTGAGCTTGGATTCGACATACTCAACATGCACCGTACGCACGCCATCGGGACCGGCCACGAACTGGTTGTGGCTACGCGATGCGGGCAACAACAAGTTGTTCAAATTACCCGAATCGATCAGCACGACGACGTTACGCGGATGCAAGCGAGGCGCATAGTAGCGCAGCAATTCAAGCGTATCGGCCAGGCCGTTTCCCGAGCTGGCGGCGGAATACACGGCGCCGCCCAGCATGCTGTCTAGCGCCCCCTGCAGGGTGTCCGGGTAATCGAGCATCAGACTTTCGACGAAGCTGTCGCCTAACACAAGCACGGCGGCATCCGGCTGAAAATCGGCGGAATTGGCAAATCCCTGCCTGTTGGTGACGCCACGGCGCGCATTCGACAGTGCCCATCCATAGGAATACACATAATGTTGTCCGGGCATGTAACGGCTGAGCGGCATGCTGGGGCTACTTTGATCGAGGCGCAAGCCGGATGATACCGGCAGACACTGCAACACAACTTCGAGCACCAGCGCCATCAGCAGCACACCGATTCCTATCGTAATGGATGAACGCATGATGATTTAAAAGTTAAAGTACAGAAATTCGGACACGCCGCGGGTCTCGCTGATCGACAGCAAAAATAGGCACAGCAACAGCATGGCACCCATCAACAGGTTGCCGCACCGGCCTTCCAGGCGATTTTCCTGCTCAAGGCGCAAGCCACGGCCCAGCAGGTCATAGGCATTTGGCAAAAAGAACACGATCGCGGCACAGGCGCCGAGCCACCACAGGCAAGTGCCAAGCTCCATGATGCGGTTTATTCCAAGCACAGTTCCGCGCATCGCCGGCGTCAGGGTCCCCCCAAACATAGCATGAAGCACGTCTACAGCCACGCCCACGGAAGTGGCGCGGAAGAAGACCCAGGCCACGACCACGGCTAGAAAGGTGGCACACGCGCCACCCAGACGCAGTATCAGGTTGCTGCGCCCTCCCAGCAAATGCCGCAAGGCATGGTTAATAATCAGATAAATACCGTGCAACATGCCCCACAGCAAGAACGTCCAGTTGGCGCCATGCCACAGCCCCCCCCAGCAACATCGTCAGCAGCAGATTTCGATAGCGCTGGAACGCGCTCTTGCGATTGCCACCCAGCGGAATGTACAGATAATCGCGCAGGAAATTGGACAGCGTGATATGCCAGCGACGCCAAAAATCGATAATGGATGCCGCCTTGTACGGCGAGTTGAAATTGATGGGCAAGACAATGCCAAACATATAGGACAAGCCATAGGCCATATCGGAGTATGCCGAGAAATCGAAGTACAGCTGGAAGGTATAGGCCAGCGCGCCAGCCCATGCTTCAAGCATGCTCAGGTGCTGATGGTGCAGGTCAAAGACTGGCCCCACGAAGCGCGCCACGCCATCGGCCAAGACGACTTTTTTGAACAGGCCGATGGTAAAGAAACTCAAGCCAACAACCAGCCGAGCGCGGCGAAAGACATGGCGGGTCGGCTCCGAGAACTGCGGCATCATGTCCTTGTGATGCAGAATGGGACCGGCAATCAGATGGGGAAAATACGTGACGAACAAGCCGTAACTTTCGGGCTGATAATCCTTAACCTTGCCGGCGTGGCAATCGACAAGATAGGCGATTTGCGTGAAGGTGAAGAATGAAATACCGATGGGCAAAGTTATCCCGATGGGTTCGATGGGCGCCCCCGTAAACGCGGCGATATTGCTCAGCAGGAAGTCAAAGTACTTGAAAAACACGAGCAAGGACAAATTGAAGGTAAGGCCGCAAATCAGCCATAGCTTTGCCTGACGCAGCCTGCCCTGGCTGTGGTGCAGCGAAATGCTGCGCCCGACGGCAAAGTTAATACAAATGGAAAGGGCCAGCAAGGGCAAGAAGGCAATATCCCAGTAGCAATAGAATGCAACCGAGGCCAGCAATAGAAAAATGATGGAAAGGCGCAGCGAATGACGCGACAGGACAAAGTAACCAAGCAGTGCCAGCGGTAGAAAAATGAGGAAAAATGAGAAGGTATTAAATAACACTACAAGATCCAAGCGTGGGTGATTATTCGTACGACAATATCAAGCTCGGGCGACTGCCATCCGATGAGCTAATGGCCATCAATCATTTTTCTGACTAGACAGATGCTGCCATATCGCCTTTTTGCGTCAGCAGCGGGCGCCCGCGCGCCGCTCCTGCGACACGCGCAAGAGTACCCGATATCAGTCCAACAGCCGCCTTTAACTGCGAACCGTTGCCTGCCTCTCGCGAAAATGTAGCCCAGCCAGCAAGATCAGCCCCGCCAGCATCAAACTATAAATGCCAGGTTCAGGCACGGCGCTGATACTGAACACCTGGATCGCACCATAAGTGATATTCGGATTCGTAAACACCGAGCCATCAATAAGGCTAACGCCACCGTTCGGCTGGCCTAAATAATTATAGCTGTACAGCGATGAGTAACCGCCATGCGTCAAATCCTGTGGCACGTAAAGGTCATGGCCGACGCCGAAGGTAGGGCCGTATTCGATGTGATTAAAAGTCTGGCCGCTACCGATGGTATCGCCGTTGAAATATTGCTTTAATTGCGGCAGCATCAGTCCCGATGTCAGGTTAAAGATAAAAGCTGTGCGGTCGCGGTCTTCCTGCGTCGTATTGTAGGTGCCCGACGAACTCCAGCTTTGCGGATTATAGCCGCCCACCAGCCAGGTCTGCCCCGATGCGTTGGTGGCCTCCATGACGGAAAAAGTACGCCCCTTGCCATCGGACGCCTTGTGAAAGTCCAGCGAGGTATCGCCCGCAGCCTTGGTATAAATATTCGTCAGCGACAGGCGCCCTTCGCCGAGCCACGTTTCCAGTTGCGTCTTGTAACTAGGAGAGAGTAGCGAGGTGCCGGAATCGGCTTGCGCACCCAGGCAAACAACCATGCCGACCACCGCCAGCGCCATGCTTTTTGCTGCTCTAGAATTGTTCTGCATCCGCTACCTCGACTGTCAGTATTTAAAACCGGCACGCTTTCCGGTTGCCAAATATAACATGAAAGATAATTTTTTTATATTTATTATTTACATACCAATATGCAATACCGGAAAGTCAGCCCACCAACACCGCCGTCACCTCAATCTCCACCTTCGCTCTGTCCTCGATCAGACCAGCCACCTGCACCGCCGTCATGGCCGGAAAATGCTTGCCGATAATTTCCCGGTAAGCCACGCCGATTTGTGGATATGCCGCGACATATTCCTTTTTGTCGAGCACATACCAATTCATGCGCACGATGTGTTCGGGCAAGGCGCCCGCTTCGGCCAGCACGGCGACGATATTGTGCAAGGCCTGGCGTACCTGCCCTGCAAAGTCGTCCGTATGGAACTGGCCCTGCGCATCCCAGCCTATCATGCCGCTGACGTACACCGTGCGCCCGCTGACGGCGATGCCGTTCGCATAGCCGCGCGGCCTGGCCCACCCTGGCGGTTGTAGAACTTGCATATTGCTTTCCTCACTCTGTGTGCGCTTCATGCCGTTCATGCGTTGTCCGCCTCGCGCAGCAGTTCGCGCGCGATGATCAATTGCTGTACTTCGCTGGCGCCCTCGTAGATGCGCAAGGCGCGAATTTCCCGGTACAAGCGCTCGACAGGGTGCCCGCTGACCACGCCCATGCCACCGAACAGTTGCACGGCCGCGTCGATCACCTGCTGCGCCGTTTCCGTGGCCGTCAACTTGGCCATGGCCGCTTCCTTCGTCACCTTGCGCCCCTGGTCGCGCTGCCAGGCGGCGCGGTAGGTCAGCAGCGCGGCCGCGTCGATGCCGGTGGCCATCTGCGCCAGCTTGGCCTGCGTCAGCTGAAAATCCGCCAGCGTCTGGCCGAACATCTGGCGCTTTGTCGCATGGCGCAGCGCTTCATCGAAGGCGCGCCGGGCAAAGCCGAGGGCGGCGGCGGCCACCGATGTGCGGAACACGTCGAGGGTCGCCATCGCCACCTTGAAGCCCTGGCCTGCCTCTCCCAGGCGCTGCGACACGTCCACGCGGCAGTGATTGAAACGCAGGCGCGCCAGCGGGTGCGGCGCGATCACGGCGATGCGCTCGGCGATTTCCAGGCCGGGATTGTCGGCGTCGACGATGAAGGCGCTGATGCCGCGCGCACCGGGCGCCTCGCCCGTGCGGGCAAACACCACGTAAAAATCGGCGATGCCACCGTTCGAGATCCACGTCTTTTCGCCATCGAGCACATACGCGTCGCCATCGCGGCGCGCCGCGCATGCCATGGCCGCCACGTCGGAACCAGCCTGCGGCTCGGACAAGGCAAAGGCGGCGATGCGCTTGCCGCTGGCCACGTCCGGCAAATAGCGCGCCTTGTTCTGCGCGCTGCCGAACAGGCCGATGGCGCCCGAACCCAGGCCTTGCATGGCAAAGGCGAAATCGGCCAGGCCGTCGTGGCGCGCCAGGGTTTCGCGCAGCAGGCAAATGGCGCGCGTGTCGATCTTGCCATCGATGCCGGTGGCATGTGCGAGCCAACCGCCCTGCCCCAGTTGCGCCACCAGCGCGCGGCAGGCCGCATCGACGTCACTGCCATGGGCAGCGTCGAGGTGCAGCGTCGCCCAGGCATCGAGTTCGCGCTCAAGTTCGGCATGATGCGGCTCAAAAAACGGCCAGTCCAGGTAAGTCGTGTCGCGTGTACTGCTCATTGTGCTGCTACGCATGTCAATCGCCCTCAAATTGCGGTTTTTCCTTGGCCACGAAGGCGTGATAGGCGCGGTGAAAATCGTTGGTGGCCATGCAGATGGCTTGCGCCTGCGCTTCCGCCTCGATGGCCTCATCGACGCCCATATTCCACTCCTGCTGCAGCATTTTTTTTGTCATGCCGTGCGCAAAGGTGGGGCCGCTGGCCAGGCCGGCGGCCAATAGCTGCGCCGCCTGTGCCAGTTCTGCCGGCTCGACCAGGCGGTTGAGCCAGCCCCAGCGCTCAGCCTCCGTGCCCGGCAGCGAGCGTCCCGTGTACAGCAGTTCGGCGGCGCGGCCCTGGCCGATCACGCGCGGCAGCAAGGCGCAGGCACCCATGTCGCAGCCGGCCAGGCCCACGCGGGTAAACAGGAAGGCCGTCTTGCTGCGCGCCGTGCCGATGCGCATATCGGCGGCCAGCGCCAGCATGGCGCCGGCGCCGGCGCAAATGCCGTCGATGGCGGCGATAATCGGTTGCGGGCAGGCGCGCATGGCTTTCACCACGTCGCCCGTCATGCGCGTAAACGCCAGCAGGCCGGGCATATCGAGTTGCGTCAGCGGGCCGATGATGTCGTGCACGTCGCCGCCCGAACAGAAGTTATCGCCGCTGCCAGCAATGACTACGGCCTTGACATCGTGCGCATGCGCCAGCGCGCGGAATAGATCACGCAACTCCGCATACGAATCGAAGGTCAGCGGGTTTTTGCGCTCGGGGCGGTGCAGGGTCAGGCGCGCTACGCCTGCTTCGACGGAGAACAGAAAATGCCGCGCGGCGTAATGGCCCAAGCTGGCGCGGTTGCCTGGCAGGTCTTGCGGCTGGCCCGGTAGATGGCGCATGGTCAGTCCTTTATGGCGATGTCATTTAGCTGCTGCTTCATGTGCGACAGCAGGTCGATCAATTGGCTTTTGTCGTCCGGCGTCACGCCCTGCAGCAGTTCAGCGATCCAGCCTTCGTGCACCCTGGCCATGTCGTCAAAGGCGCGCCGCCCGGCCGGCGTCAGCTTGACGCTATACGCGCGGCGGTCCTGCGGATCGACCACGCGCAGCACCAGCTTCTCCTGCTCCAGTTGGTCGGTGATGCCCGTGATATTGCCGCCCGTAACCATCATGCGCTTGGACAGTTCGCCCATGCGCAAGCCTTCGGGAAAGCGCTCGAGCTGCGCCATCAGATCGAAGCGGGGCAAGGTGATGCCGAAGCTGGCGCGCAAGCGTGTGCGCACCTCGTTTTCTATTTTCACCGTGCACGAGAGCATGCGCAGCCACAGTTTGAGCGACTGGTGGTGATCCTGTGTCAGGCGGCTGGCCAGGTCCAGCTCCGGTTCGGCCTGCAGAAGGTCGCGTTGATTATCCATTTTATCCATTGTCTACATGACTTCACCGCCGGCGACGGCGATCGATTGTCCATTCATGGCCGCTGATGCAGGCAGGCATAGCCAGGCCACCGCATCGGCCACTTCGCGCGCCTGCACCAGACGTTGCTGCGGATTGGCCGCAGCCAGCTGCGCGCGCGCCGCGTCTTCGTCGCACCCCGTCTTGCGCGCGATATTTTGCACGGCCTGCGCCAGCATCTGCGTTTGCGTGTAACCAGGGCAGACGGCGTTGACGGTGACGCCGTGCGGCGCCGCTTCGAGGGCCAGCGCGCGCGTCAGGCCGATCACGCCGTGCTTGGCGGCGACATAGGCGCTGACATAGCGATAGCCCTTCAGGCCCGCCGTCGACGCCACGTTGACGATGCGCCCCCAGCCCGCTTCCAGCATGGCCGGCATGGCTGCCTGACAGCAGTGAAACACGCCCGTCAGGTTCACGGCCAGCATCTGCTGCCAGATGGCAGCGTCGGTCTTGCCGAACGGCGCCGCGTGGGCCTGGCCGGCGCTATTGACCAGGATATCGATGCGGCCAAAATGCGCGGCAGCCTGCGCGAAGCCCGCTTGCACGGACGCTTCCACGCTCACGTCGAGCATGCAGATGGCCACCCTGCCAGCATAACCGCCCTCTTCCAGTTGCAGGCGCGCGCGCGCCAGCCGCGCGCCATCGCGCCCGGCCAGGGTAACGCGGGCGCCCGCGTCGAGCAAGGCGCCCGCGCAGGCCAGGCCGATGCCGCTGCCGGCGCCCGTCAGCAGCGCGTGCTTGTCGGCCAACGCGCCGTCCCGTCGTTCCCTGTTCATGTCATCCTTCCAGCAGCCGCGCGGCCACCTGTTGCGAGGTCAGGCCCGTGCTGGCGGCAGCCAGCTGGCGTTCGCGCTGCAGATTGCGCTCCAGTTGCAGCTGCGCGGGCCGGTACTGTTTCGGCCACGTTGCGCCTGCCCCGGCGCCACTGTAGCCGATGCGTGCCATTTCCGTCAGGGTCCAGGCCGGGTTGGCCAGGTGCGGGCGGCCCACGGCGCACAGGTCGGCGCGCCCGGCGGCGATGATGCTGTTGGCGTGGTCGGCTTCAAAAATCGAGCCGACAGCCATGCTGGCGATACCTGCCTCATTGCGCACGCGGTCGGCGAACGGCGCCTGGAACATGCGTCCGTACACCGGCTGTTCGAGTTTGCTGACCTGCCCCGAGGAACAGTCGATCAGGTCGGCGCCGGCCTGCTTGAACAGGCGCGCGATGACGACCGCATCGTCGGGCGTGATGCCGCCTTCAACCCAGTCATGGGCCGAAATGCGCACGCTCATGGGTTTATCTTGCGGCCAGGCGGCGCGCATGGCGCGCAATACGCGCAGCGGATAGCGGCAACGGTTTTCCAGGCTGCCGCCATACTCGTCCGTGCGGCGGTTGGTCAGCGGCGAGATAAAACTCGACAGCAGATAGCCATGCGCGCAGTGCAGTTCCAACCAATCGAAACCGGCGACGGCGGCGGCCAGGGTGGCGCGCACAAAATCGTGTTCGATGCGCGCCAGGTCGCCAGCCGAGGCTGCGCGCGCCACCTGCGACACGCCGGCCAGATATTGCTGGCTCGATGCGGCCAGCAGCGGCCAGTTACCGTCCTCCAACGGCAGGTCGATGCCGTCCCACATGGGGCGCGTCGACCCTTTCGGCCCCGCGTGGCCCAACTGCAGGGCGATTTTCGCATCGCTGCTGGCATGCACGAAATCGACGATGCGCTGCCAGGCCTGCGTGTGCGCTTCAGTGTACATGCCAGGACAGGCGGGCGTGATGCGCGCATCGGCCGATACGCATGTCATCTCTGCAAACACGAGCGCAGCGCCGCCCATGGCGCGCGCGCCCAGGTGCATCAGATGGTAGTCGCCCGCCACGCCATCGACGGCGCTGTACTGCGCCATCGGCGAGACGGCGATGCGGTTTTTCAGCAGCACGCCGCGCAGCCGGAAAGGCGTGAGCATGGGCGGCATGGCCTCGTCGGGCAGCGCCACGCCCGCCTGTTCGCCCGCGCGCCGCGCCAGCCAGCGCTCGTAATCGGCCACGTAGGCGGGATCGCGCAGGCGCAGGTTTTCATGCGAAATGCGCTGGCTGCGCGTGAGCATGGCATAGGCAAACTGCGGCGCCTCCATGGCGCTGTAGCGCTCGACGTTTTCAAACCACTCCATGGAATTGCGCGCCGCGCTCTGGATCTTGAGCACCTCGATGGCGCGCAGCTGCTGGTAGGCCGCCAGCGCAGCGTCGGTAGCAGCAGCGCTAACAACAGCGGTAGCAGCAGCGTCGGCATACTGGCCAAAGCAGCGCGCCAGCTCGATGGCGTCTTCCAGCGCCAGCTTGGTGCCCGAACCAATCGAATAATGCGCCGTGTGGGCCGCGTCGCCCATCAGCACGACAGGCACCCCATCCTGCCGGTGCACCCATTGCCGGCAAACGATGCGCGGGAAGGTGATCCACTGCGCCGAGCCGCGCAAATGCGGCGAGTTGCTCAGCAAGCCATGGCCATCGAGTTCCTGCGCGAACAGCGTTTCGCAAAAGGCAATGCCTTCTTCCTGGCTCATGCTGTCGAGCCCCGCGGCGCGCCACACGTGTTCGGGCGTTTCGACGATGAAGGTCGATGTATCGCCGTCATACTGATAAATATGCGCCTGGAACCAGCCGTATGGCGTCTGGCGGAAGGCAAACGTGAAAGCCTCGAACTTCTTGCGCGTGCCCAGCCAGACGAAACGGCAATGGCGCTGATCGATCTCGGGCTGGTAGCTGGCCGCGTAGCGCGTGCGAATGCGGCTGTTCAAGCCGTCGCTGGCGATCACCAGGTCGGCGCCGTACTGGCGCGCAATGGCCTGGTCGTCCTGCACTTCCGTCTCGAACTTCAGCTGCACGCCAAGTTCCTCGCAACGCGCCTGCAAGATATTGAGCAAGCGCTTGCGGCCTATGCCACAAAAGCCATGGCCACCGGAACGCACGCTCTCGCCCTTGAAGCGAATCTCGATATCGTCCCAGTGATTGAACGCCTGCAGGATGGCGCGCGCGGTCGGCTCGTCCGCATTGGCCAGGTTGCCCAGGGTCTGGTCGGAAAACACCACGCCCCAGCCAAACGTGTCATACGGGCGGTTGCGCTCGATAACCGTGATGCGGTGCTCCGGGTTCTGCTTTTTCATGAGCAGGCTGAAATACAGGCCGGCGGGGCCGCCGCCGATGCAGACAATATTCATGCGGTATCCGTGCGAAGTTTGAAGCGCTGCAGCTTGCCCGTTTCCGTGCGTGGCAGGGAAGACAGGAAGCGGATGGCGCGGGGATATTTATACGGGGCGATCTGCTGGCGCACGAAGTGCTGCAGTTCGGCCGCCAGCGCATCGCTGGCCAGGCAGCCGTCCTTGAGCACCACGTGCGCCTCGACGATTTGGCCACGCTCGGCATCGGCGCGCCCGACCACGGCGCATTCGGCCACGGCCGGGTGGCACTGCAGCGCCTCCTCCACTTCCGGGCCGGCGATGTTGTAGCCGGCCGAGACGATCATGTCGTCGCTGCGCGAGCGGTAATAAAAATAGCCGTCGCCGTCCATTTCGAAGGTGTCACCGGTCAGGTTCCAGCCATTGCGCACATATTCGCGCTGGCGCGGGTCGGACAGATAGCGGCAACCGGTGGGGCCTTTCACGGCCAGGCGGCCCGTCACGCCGGACGGCTGGGGCACGCCGGCATCGTCGACGATGCAAGCCTGGTAGCCGGGGATGGCCTTGCCGATAGCGCCGCGGCGTATGCCCTCGCCGGTGGCGGAAATGAAGATGTGCAGCATCTCGGTAGCGCCAATGCCGTCCACCATGGCCAGTCCCGTCGCGACCTGCCAGGCGTCGCGCGTGGCCAGCGGCAGTGCCTCGCCGGCCGACACGGACAGGCGCAAGCTGCGCACCTCGTGGCGAGTAGCGAGCGGCGCCATGAGACGGTAAAAGGTCGGCGCCGTGAAGCAGATAGTGGCCTGGTATGCATCGATGGCGCGCAGCAAAGTCTCGGGTGTACATTTTTCCAGCAGCACGGCGCAAGCACCAAAGCGCAGGGGGAACAGCAGCAAGCCGCCCAGGCCGAAGGTAAAGGCCAGCGGCGGCGTGCCGATGAAGATATCGTCGGCGCGCACCTGCAGCATGGAGCGGGGAAAACAATCGCAAATGGCCAGCAAGTCGCGGTGCATATGCATGGTTCCCTTGGGCACGCCCGTCGTGCCCGAAGTAAAACTGATCAGGCAGACATCATCGGCCGCCGTATCGTGCGCAGGAAAGGCGACAAACGCGGTGTCGCGCGCTGCCATGCGCTGTTCCAGTTCGCCGTCATCGGCGCCAAAGCACAGCATCGGCGGGCATGTCGACACGCTATCGAGTTCCGCACGCAAGGGCTGCGCGCACAGCACGGCATTCACTTGCGCCTTGGCCAGGATGGTAGACAATTCACGCGCGCGCAGCAGCGGCATGGTGGGCACGGCGATGCAGCCGGCCTTCAACACGGCCAGCAGGCAGGCGGCCATCATGGGGGTATTCGCGCCGCGCAGCAGCACGCGGTTGCCGGGGATCAGGCGCAGGTCGGTCTGCAACACATGGGCGATGCGGTCGACCTGCCGCGCCAGCTGCGCGTAAGTCCAGCGCTGGCTATCGGCAAGGATGGCGATGCGCTCGCCGCCACCGCTGGCGACGGCAGCATCGAGCAGTTCGGTGACGCAATTGAGACGCGCCCGATACTGCAGCTCGGGCAAGTCAAGGCAGAGCTGCGGCCAGAGTGCGCGCGGCGGCAGGTGCGCGCGCGCAAAGTCGTCCTGGGGAGATGCCATGCTGGGCGTAGGGTCGCTGCTCATGCTCATCCTGGCTGGTGGCGGGCGCGTGCACAGGGCCCGGAAGTAAATACTTTAAACCTAAAGTATTTTTCCGGCAAGCGAAAAACAGCAAATTCAATACACCTGACAAACCGTAGCGAGCCGATGTGCGGCTCGGCCCCCCCCGTTGGTCTGAGAAGCGGAACTGTGCTTTAGCACAGTGAGCATCGGAGGCCGCAAATGGCGACGCGCAGTCGGTTTTGTTATGGCGTTTCAGTCGACGCCGTCCTATTGTCGCAGCAGGCGCACCTGTTGTACTACGCTGCGCGCCAAGGCAGCCAGCGCCGCCTGTATCTGGCCGCCATCGAGCACCGATGCCTGCAGCACGTCCATCATCGCGGCCTGCGCGCCATGCAAACCCAGGGTGCGGCAACCGAGGTGCAGGCGTTCGAGCTGCTGGCGCGCCTGCGCCGGTTCGCCGCGCGCCAGCAAGGCGTCGACCTGTTCGCTGGCCGCCGCTATCTGGCCCTGGAAGCCCGTCAAATAGGACTGCAGGCGTTCGCCGTCGATATCGAGCCGCTGCAAGGTGTCGCGCGGCGTCTCGGCCGGCAATGCGCAGAGCTCGAAGCAGGCATCGATATGCTCGCGTACCTGCTGCGGCTGGAAGGGTTTGACGATATAGCCAGCAGCACCGGCCTGCACGGCGTCACGCACCGTGTCCTGGTCATTGGCCGACGACACCAGCACCAGCGGCATGGCATCGAGCGTGCTGTCGGCGCGGATTTTCTGCAGCAGTTCCATGCCCGACAGGCGCGGCATGCGCAAATCGCAAAAGCACAGCGACGGACGCAAGCCCCCTGCGAGCTGCTCCCAAGCCGCTGCGCCATCCTCAGCTTCCACGATATCGTGCACGCCGCAGCTGTCGATCAGATGCATCAACACCATGCGCGACACGACATCATCGTCAACTACCAGTACTTTCATTGCTTTCTCCATTGCCGGCAGCGTCGGGGGCCTGGCGATATTCTACCCAGTTTCGCCGCGCGCCACATGGTCGGCATTGCTTATTTTACATTTTCTTGCCCGAAACGGCTATCTGCGCCAACAGTGCGCGCAATTGCGGCAAATGCAAGGCTACCTGCGTCCAGCGCCCACCGTCCGCAGCCTCTTCCAGTTGCGTGCACAACTGGTGCAGCTGGGTTTCATGCAGATAGGCGGCGCTGCCCTTCAAGCCGTGCAGCAGGCGCCCGGCGTTGTCCTTGTCCTGCGCCGCCAGGGCGGCGTCGATTTCACGCAGGCGCCCCTCCAGGCCGGCGGCGAAGGCGACACGGATGCGCCGCTGCAGTTCGCCGCTACGGTCCGCTGGGGACGCTGCCGCCACGGCGACCGTCGACGCGATGCCGAACAGGGCATCGAGTTCGGCCTGGCCGCGCGAGGCGCCGCGCGAGACGTGCGACGGCATGCTCGGCATGCGCGGCAACATAAAACCGCGCTGCAGCTGGCGCTCGATGGCACGCGCCAGCAAACCATGCAGCACCGCCTCGTCCACTGGTTTGCTGAGGAAATCATCCATGCCGACACCGAGGTAGCGGCTGCGGTCTTCTTCACTGGCATTCGCCGTCAGGGCCACGATCATCAGCTCCTGGTCGCGCACGGGCTGGTCCGGCCAGCCACCCAGGCGGATCAGGCGCGTCGCCGTGGCACCGTCCATCTCCGGCATGCGCCCATCCATCAGGATCAGGTCGTAGCGCGTCTGCACGCACGCTGCCACGGCCAGCACGCCGTTGGCAACCACATCGACGCGGTGCCCCAAGTCTTCAAGCATGACGCGGATGATGATCTGGTTGGTGGGGAAGTCTTCGGCGCATAGCACGCGCAACTGGTGGCTGTGCGGCGCCAGCGCCACCTGCGGCACCAGCGGCGGCGCCACGCCATCGGCCAGCGGCAAGGTGAAGGCAAACGTGCTGCCCTGCCCTGGCGTGCTGCTCACCTCGATCTCGCCCTGCATCAGTTCGACCAGCTGACGGCAGATCGCCAAGCCCAGCCCCGTGCCGCCGTAGCGCCGCGTGGTACTGGCGTCGGCCTGCTCGAACTTCTGGAACAGGCGCGCCATCGCGTCCGCATCGATGCCGATGCCGCTGTCGCTGACGGTAAAACGAATCAGGTTGACACGGCTTGCGCCAGCGCCGCTGGCTACGCCGGCCCGCTCGACGCACACGCTGACGCCGCCGCGCTGGGTGAACTTGAAGGCATTGCCGACCAGGTTGACCAGCACCTGGCGCAAACGAGTCGGGTCGCCCACCACGAAGAGCGGCAGGTCAGGCGCAAAATCGATGGAAAAACCGATGCTGCGCGCGGCCGCCTGCTCCTCGAACAGGCTGACGACCGTCTCGATGGCAGCGCCCAGCGCGAAATCGATATTCTCTATACTCAGCTTGCCCGCTTCGATCTTGGAAAAGTCGAGCAAGTCATTGATGATCACCAGCAGCGACTGGGCATTGGCCTGGCCGCGCAAAATCTGCTCGCGCGTAGCGTCGTGCAACTGCTCGTCGCGCAGTGCAAAGCCCAGCATGCCGATCACGCCAGCCAGTGGCGTACGCATCTCGTGGCTCATATTGGCCAAAAATTCCGACTTCTGGCGCGTCGCATCCTCGGCCTTGCGCTTGGCCTGGCGCAGGCTTTCCTCGTTTTTCGTCAGGCTGCTATTGACCTGCGCCAGCTTTTCCGACTGCGCCAGCACTTCGATTTCCTTGCTCTGCAATTCGGCCGTGCGTTCACCGACCAGTTTTTCCAGCTCGTTCTGCTGGCGTCGCAGCGCGCGCACGCGCTGCCGGTAAGCGCCATACACAGCACCCAGCAGCAGCGCCGCCATCAGCGTGCGGAACCACCAGGTTTTCCAGAAAGGCGGCAGAATCGTGATGGCCAGCGTGGCGCCGCTCTCGTTCCACACGCCATCCTTGTTGGCCGCCTTGACGCGAAACACATAATTGCCTGCATCGAGGTTGGTGTAGGTGGCGAAGCGCCGCCCCGCATCCGTCATGACCCATTCCTGGTCGAAGCCTTCTAGCCGGTAGGCGAACATATTGCGCTGCGGTGCTGCGAAATGCAAGGCTGCAAATTCCAGCGAAAAGACGCTTTCGCGGCTGGTCAGCACCAGCTCGCGCGTATGCTCGATCGCCTTCTTGAGCACGTGCGCGAACTCGCCGCGGCCGATGAACACCGGCTTGTTAAAAATCTGCAGCTCCGTGATGGTCACCAGTGGCGGCACGCGGTTGTCATGGATATCTTGCGGCACGAACACCGTCATGCCGTTAAATCCGCCGAAATACATGCTCCCATCCGTAGCGCGCAGGGCCGCGCCATCGAAGTACGAGCCTTCCACCGTGCCGTCGGCGCTGTCGTAGTTGCGCAACAGGCCACTGCGCATGTCGAGCCGCGTGATGCCGCTATTCGTACTCAGCCACAGCTGCTCCTTATCGTCGCCCAGGATGCTGGCGACGGCATCGTCGGCCATGCCGTCCTTGCGCACGAAGCGCCGAAAGCGGATCTCGCCCTTCGCATCGACATCCATGCGGTTCAGGCCATTGGCTGTGCCCACCCACAGCACGCCGCGCTTGTCTTCGTGCAGGTAGTGCACCTCGTCGTGGCTGAGGCTATGTGCATTTTGCGGATCGTGGCGGAAATGCCGGAATTGGCCGCTGGCGCGGTCGAGCAAGTCCAGGCCATGGAATGTGCCTATCCACAATTGTCCCTTGCCGTCTTCCAGCACGGGCCGCACCATGTTGTCGGACAGGCTGTTCGGGTTGGCAGGGTCGTGGCGATACGTAGTAAAGGCCCGGCTAACGGGGTCGAAACGGTGCACGCCGCCGCGCGTCGACACCCACAGCATGCCGCTGCGATCGCTCACGACATTGCGAATAGTATCGCTGTTCGGATCACCGGCGGCAAAGCGCATGGTAAAAAAGCGCTCCTGTCGCGCATCGAAACGGTGCAAGCCCGTCGAGCCTCCCACCCACAGGGTGCCGTCCGGCGCCTTGTACAGGGTGGTGACCTGCTCATCACGCGACATACCGGGCGAACTGCGCAGGTCGAACAGCCGCGAACTGCCGTCGCGCGTATCGTACAGTTTCAAGCCGGCTTTGGTGGCCAGCCATAGCTTGCCATTGCCCGCATCGACCACGGCGCGCACCTTCTTGTCGGCCAGCGCGCCGACGTCACCGGACGGCAGCGCCATGCGCGAAAAGCCGCCGCTGCCCAGGTCGACCCGGCTCACGCCGTTGTACCAGGAGCCGACCCAAAAAGTGCCGGCGCGGTCGCGGTACAGCGACGACAGCTGATTGTCGGCGACGCTGTACTTGTCGCCCGTCTGGTGGCGGTACTGCAGAAAGGTATCGCTCTCGGGCAGCCAGCGGAACAGGCCATCGGCATTGCTGCCCAGCCAGACGGTGGCGTCGATATCCTGGTACAAACTGGCCACGCGGATGGCGGAAAAGCCCTGTTTTTCATTCAGGCGCAGGCGTGCCTGCGGCGCCTGTCCGGCACCTCCCAGACGCCAGCGCTCGGCACCGGCCATGGTGCCTATCCACAGATTTTGCTGGCGGTCGACCAGCAGCGACTGGATCACGTTATATTTGGAACCGGGCTTGGCATCGACGGCGAAATGCTCGAAGCGCTCACTGCCCGGCGCCAGCATGTCCAGGCCCGTGACCGTGCCTATCCACAGGCGCTTTTGCGCGTCCAGCACCAGCGCCTTGATTTCATTGTCGCCCAGGCTGTGCGGATTGCCTTCTTCATGGTGCCAGGTGCGAAAGGTGCCGGTAGCGGGGTCGAAATGCTGCAAGCCGTCCGAGGTGGCGATCCAGAAGCCGCGCGCGCCATCGTCGACAATGGCGTGGATACGCCGATTGCCGTTGCCGCGCTTGCTCTTTTCGGCCGGGGCGTAATGCGTGAAGGTTTGGCTGGCGGCGTCAAAGCGATCCAGGCCGTTGTCGGTGCCCACCCACAGCTGCCCCTGCCCATCGACATGCAGTTCGCCCACCCAGTTGTCGACCAGGCTGGTCTTGTCGCCCTCGACATTCTTGTAGACGACCATGCGATAGCCATCGTAGCGGCTCAGGCCAGACTGGCTGCCGAACCACATATAGCCCTGCCGGTCCTGGACGATGGCCAGTACCGACTCCTGCGCCAGGCCATGTTCGACGCTGAGCTGGTCGAAACGCAGGGTGGGCGCAGGCGCCGCAGCGGCCGAACCGCCAGGCAGCAGAAAAAACAATAGCAATAGCGATACCAATACGCACGCACGTCCAAATACCACCACAATCGTCCTGTCAAAAAAACGCGAAAATTCCGGCTACTGTTACGCAGGCCGTCTCAAGAACCAAAAAACGTCAGTACATCGTCCTTGCGGGCCTGCGTATCGCGCTGTCCAAGACGGATCAACTCGTTAGTATACGTCGATTCAAACAATAAATACGATGCCAATGCCGCGCCGCGCGCTTCGGCCGCACCGATGCCCGACAACATGGTGCGTATCGGGCGGGGCAAACTGCCGATGTGCCGGCTGGCGATGGCATCGAGCCGTTCGGAAGGCGCGATGACCAGCAATTGCACCGGTTTCAATGCCGTCTTGCCCAGAAATTCAGGCGGCAGCATCGACAGCGTGAGGTTGATGCGGTTCAAGCGCTCGATGTCGACGGCCAGGCCATCGAGGAAGATCGACGATAGTGCATGGCCGGCGATCTGCGCCAGGCTCGGGTAGGGCGCCGCATCGCCCGGACCGGGCGCCGGTTCCGTCATGCGCCCCGCCCCCACCACCAGCACTTTGTTCGCACCCAGGTGGATGGCCGGGGAAATTGGCGCCAGTTGGCGCATCGATCCATCGCCGCAGTACTCGCGCTGGCCGCCCACGTACAGGGGCACGGCGGGAAAAATGAAGGGGATGGCAGCCGAGGCGAGCAAGTGTTCCACGCCGATCTGGTCTTGCAGGGCCACGCGCTGCGTGCGCACCCAGGGCGCGATCTCGGCGGCCGTCTGGTAAAACGTCATGTGGCGGCTGCCCGTATACGACGACGCCGTCACGGCCAGCGCATGGAGCAAACCATCGGCCAGCGCCGCGTCCAGGCGCGGCAAGTCGAGCATGCGGTGCAAGAGGCTGACCAAGGGGGTATTGTCGAGCAGGGAGTTGGGCGGCGACGCATGCCACTGGCGCAGCAGCCAGCCGAACGACAGCAGCGACAACCAGCGCGCGCCCGAACGGATCACGCCCAGCGAATCGGCGCGGTAGACTTGCTCGACCTGGATGTGCTGCCACACGTCGAGCAGCTTTTGCACGCCTTCGCCGAAATTGTCTGCCCGACAGGCCAGCGCCGTGGCGTTGATGGCGCCAGCCGAGGTGCCGCAAATGATGTCGAACGGGTTGCGCGCCGGCGCCCAGCCCGCTTCCCACAGAATCGCCGAAATCGCCTGCAGCACGCCCACCTGGTAGGCGGCACGAGCGCCCCCTCCAGTGAGTATCAAGCCTGTTTTATTTTGCATTCCCATGCTGGCAGATTAGCAGGGTCTGGATGCTTTGTGGAAAAGTTTAGGACAAATTAATCTCCTCGGACCATGCCCTCGCGCCGCGGGTCCGCGCCACCAAACCAAAAATCCTTGCCATGCGCATTGAGGCGCATGATGCCCTGCAAGCCGGAATTTTGTTCGATGACGCGCACCTCGTGGCCCATGGCTTGCAGCGCCGCGACCTGGGCTGCCGGCGCACGCCCTTTTTCCAGCTCCGTCGGGCCATTGCGGCTGCCGAAGTTCGGCAAGCTGATCGCCTGCTGCACGTTCAAGCCCCAATCCATGGTGCCGACCAGTACCTTGGCCACATAATTGATGATGGACGAGCCGCCGGGCGATCCCGTCGCCAGCACCAGCTTGTGCGTGCCCTTCTCAAACACGAGAGTGGGCGACATGGCGCTACGCGGACGCTTGCCCGCTTCGACGCGATTGGCAATCGGGCCATCGGCATCGCGCGAATCGAACGAGAAATCCGTCAACTGGTTATTGAGCAAAAACCCGTCGACCATCTGGCGCGAGCCGAACGCGTCTTCCACGCTGCTGGTCATCGACAGGCCGCCGCCGAAGGCGTCCACCGCCACCAGGTGCGAGGTCGACGGACGCTGCAGGGCGTTATCCATGCCCCACGCCACCTGCATGCCGGGCGGCGTGCCGGGCAAGGCGCGGCGCATGGATTTCTCGCCTATCAACGAGGCGCGCTGCGCCAAGTAGTTTTTATCGAGCAGAGAGGCGATGCCCTTGCCCGGCAGCGGCACGAAGTCGGTATCGGCCACGTAGCGGTTGCGGTCGGCGTAGGCCAGGCGTCCCACTTCCGTAAACAAATGGATCGCTTGCGCATCGAGCACGCCATCGACGGGCGCATACGGCCGGATATCTTTCACTTCCAGCATGCCCAGCATCTGCGCGATGGCGATGCCGCCCGACGATGGCGGCGGCATGCCGCACACGGTCCAGGCCTTGTAGTCGCTGCACACGGGTTCGCGCACCTTGGCCTGATAAGCGGCGATATCGCGCGCCGTCAGCTTGCCCGGATTGCTCGGGTGCGACGCCACCTTGGCGGCGATGTCGCGCGCGATGCGGCCTTGGTAAAAGGCGTCGGCGCCACCGAGGGCGATCTCGCGCAGGGTGCGTGCCAGCTGCGGGTTTTTCAGCACATGGCCAACGGGCCATGCCTTGCCTTGCTGGTCATAAAAATAGGCGGCGGCGACAGGGTCGCGCTTCAGCGCCTGATCCCAGTTCAACAGGCCGTGGAGGCGCTGACTGACGGGAAAACCATCATGCGCCAGGCTGATGGCGGGGCCGAACAGGGTCGCCCACGGCAGCTTGCCATGCTCCTTGTGCGCCAGTTCGAGCATGCGCAGCACGCCTGGCGCACCCACGGAACGCCCGCCCACCACGCCCGTCGCGCGCGAAACAGCTGTGCCGTCGGCATTCTGGAACAGGTGTTCGTCGGCAGCGGCAGGCGCCGTTTCGCGCCCGTCAAACGCTTGCACGCCCTTGGCAGTGGAATACAGCAAAAAGGCGCCGCCGCCGATGCCCGACGATTGTGGTTCGACCAAAGTAAGCACCAACTGCGTGGCGATGGCCGCATCGATGGCGCTACCGCCTATTTTGAGCATCTGGTAGCCGGCATCGGCGGCCAGAGGATTGGCGGCGGCGACCATGTTTTTCTGCGCCGCCCAACCCGATTTTTCCGTATATGCGGTGGCAATTTCCGGCGCCCTTTGCGGCACTTCGGCAAATACGGGACTGGCAACGAGCGCTCCCAGCAAGGTCAGGCTCAGCGCCAGCGGCTTCAATATGATCATGGATTCTCCGATAAAAAAAGGGCGTACAGCCCGGCAAGGCTGTACGCCCCATACGGCGGCATCCTACATCAAATACCCGCCAGGGCACTGTCCGCGTCAGAGTGCATGGCAATCTACAGGGGCAGGCGCGTGGCCGAAAACAGGGCGGATGGCACGCAGCATGACAAGCCCGGAGCATGCAGCGACGCCCTGGGCAGTGCCCGGATGCTGTTATTTCGGCTGCATGCGAATCGCGCCGTCAAGGCGGATGGTCTCGCCATTGAGCATGATGTTTTCCACGATGGCTTTCACCAGTTGCGCGTATTCGCCGGGCTTGCCCAGGCGCGAAGGGAACGGCACCATCTTGCCCAGCGCATCCTGCACTTCGGCCGGCATGCCCAGCAGCATCGGCGTCTCAAAAATGCCAGGCGCCACCGTCATGACGCGGATACCGCTGCGCGACAGGTCGCGTGCCATCGGCAGGGTCAGGCCTACCACTGCCGCCTTCGACGACGCGTACGCGGCCTGGCCGATCTGGCCATCGTAAGCGGCCACGGAAGCGGTGTTGATGATGATGCCGCGCTCGCCTTCAGCGGTCGCATCCTGCCTGGCCATGGCGTCGGCCGCCAGGCGGCACATATTGAAGGTGCCCACCAGATTGATGTTGACGACTTTCTGGAACAGGGCCAGCGGATGCGGGCCATCCTTGCCCACGGTTTTCACGGCAGGCGCTACGCCGGCGCAATTGACCAAGCCGCGCAATATCCCCAGCTTGCCTGCCGCTGCCACCACGGCCATGCCATCTTCTTCCGACGTGACATCGCACTGCACGAACACGCCGTTCAGTTCAGCGGCCAATGCCTGGCCCGCCTCCGTCTGCACGTCGGCCAGCACGACCTTGCCGCCAGCGGCCGCCAGCATGCGCGCCGTGGCCGCGCCCAAACCCGATGCGCCGCCGGTGATGATGAATACATTGTCCTGAATCTGCATGAAATCTCCTGAGTGATAAGGGCCGCTTTCCCAGCATCCGATGGTTGCATGGTGCATGGCGTCATGCATTACGCTTACGTAAACGTAAACGTAATGTCGGCGACAATTGTAGCCACTTTTACGCTCTCTTAGCGAAAACTTGCAGCAACAGCGCACATGCGCCTGCCCTGATCGTTGTTGCCATCGCACGACTTTCTTTATTGGCACACGCCATGCCACATGCCAGCGAAGCTAACAAGCTGACAATTGCCCCTGCCATGCGCAGCTTGCAACAGTGTTTTATTTCCGTTCAAGACTTTCCTTCTTGCCAGGATGGCATTAGAATGCTAACGATTCTTATTCTCATTGACAGAATTCGAGCACAGTATATTTTCTTTTCATTCATACCCGAGCCACCCGGACGGTAGCCAGGCAATAACAAGTTCCGGAAAACTCACCATGACCAAGCGTAGTCCCACCTTCGTAAGCCCCGTTTCCAATCCCGCCCGCGCCGTGTATTGTGCCACCCGGCTACTGCCCTGCCTGCTGTCGCTGGCCGTCAGCAGCGCCTGGGCCGAAGCCCATGTAGCCGCCGATCCCAGCATGAACACGGTCGTCGTTACCGCATCGGGTACGGCCATCGATATCCAGGATGCGCCGGCCAGCATCAGCGTCATCACGCGCGAAGAAATCGAACGCCAGCCCGTGTATGACCTCAACACCTTGCTGCGCCGCATTCCCGGCGTGACGGGCGGCACCAGCCCGGTCGGCGAAGAATCGAAGATCAAACTGCGCGGCTTGCCCGACAAATACACCTTGATCCTGGTCGATGGCAAGCGCGTCGGCAGCTCGGCCGACACGGCTTACCGCCCCGACCTGGGCCGCCAGGACTTGAACTGGATCTCGCCCGACATGATCGAGCGCATCGAAGTGGTGCGCGGCCCCATGTCCTCGCTGTACGGTTCGGACGCCATGGGCGGCGTGATCAACATCATCACGCGCAAGGTACCGGGCAAGTGGAACGGTACGGCTACGGCCAACTACACGCAGCCGCAGGACAGCGGCCGCGGCACGGCGCACCAGTTGGGATTGAATCTGGCCGGCCCCCTGTCGGAGTCCGTCGGCATGCGCATCGGCATCGCGCAATCGGAACAAAAACCCGATGAACGCAGCAACGGCAAGGCAGGCGGCATAGGTGGCGAACGCAACCAGACCATGAGCGGCCAGCTGAACTGGGCCATAAATAACAAGCACAGCCTGTCGCTGGACGCCAGCTATGGCCGCCAGGAAGCGAGCGATTCGCCCACGCTGAACCAGAACGGCAGGCCACTGTTCGGTGCTTGGGGCGCAAGCAAGCTGATCCGTAAGAGCGTGGGCCTCGACTATGAAGGCCGCTATGATTTCGGCAAGGCCAAGGTCAATCTGTACCATAACGACTATGACAACCAGTTCATCGGGACGCTGGCCAAGTCCAAGGACAGCACGCTGGACGCGGCCCTGGAAAAACGCCTGGGCTGGGGCGTCGAGCAACTGCTGGTGATGGGCGGCCAATGGAAACACCAACAATTGACGAATACGGACACCATCGGCACCTTGCCCACCGATTACCTGGGCAATCCCGTGAGCGGCGCAACCTTGTCCGGCACCACCTCGGCACTGTTCGCGGAAGATCAGCTGTTCCTGCGCGAGGACTTGACGGCCACGGCCGGCCTGCGCCTCGATCACCACGGCAAGTTCGGCAACCACTACAGCCCGCGCCTGTATCTGGTGTACCACCCTTTGCCAGCCTGGACCGTCAAGGGTGGCGTGTCGCAAGGCTTCCGTGCCCCCAGCCTGAAGGAAAACTCGCCGGGCGCCGCCACACAGTCGGGCGGCGGCGGCTGCAACGGCCTGCGTCCACTCGGTTACATCAAGGGCGGCTGCTACATGGCTGGCAACGCGGAGTTGACGCCGGAAACGAGCACCGCGACCGAAATCGGCGTGGCGTACGAACACAACGGTTGGGATGCCGGGCTGACGTATTTCAGCACGGATTTCAAGAACAAGATCGACTATGCGCCGCTGGGCTTCTTCCAGGGACAATGGTGGACCAAGATGACGAATATCCAGAAAGCGCGCACCAGCGGGCTCGAAGGCACACTCACCATCCCCCTGACGAAACATGTGAATTGGCGTAACAACCTGACCTACATGGCGGAAGCGAAAAACCTCACTACCGGAGTGAACTTGCTGTCAACGCCGAAAGTGTCGCTGTATTCGGCACTGGGCTGGCAAGTGAACGACCAGTTGTTCGGTGAAGTATCGGCCCAGTACACGGGCAAGGAACTGGACGCCGAGTCACGTTCCGCGACGCGCCGCACGCCCAACAAGGCCTACACCATCGTTGACGCGGTCGTGTCGTACAAGGTCACGCCGCAGTGGACGCTGCGCGGCGGCGTGGAAAACCTGTTCAAGAAGGGCCCGGCAAACGATGGCTTGGTCACCTATTACGTGCCAGGGCGGCGCATGTTTGCAGGCCTGACGTCGCGCTTCTGACGCGGCACCGCCCCGCAGCATGTGATGCGGGGCGGGCAGGAGTAGCCTTACTGCGCCGGCAATACTTGCACCGGTGTCACCGGCGCCAGGACCGGCGCTGCGATCGCATGACTGGACACCGGTGCCCTGACCTCCAGCCAGCCCTTGGCCGGCAGCAGCGGCACCAGCAACAGGGCCACGATATTGATAATCTTGATCAAGGGGTTCACGGCCGGTCCCGCCGTGTCCTTGTACGGGTCGCCCACCGTGTCGCCCGTGACGGCCGCCTTGTGCGCCTCCGAGCCCTTGCCGCCGAAGTGTCCATCCTCGATATATTTCTTGGCGTTGTCCCAGGCGCCGCCGCCCGTGGTCATGGAAATGGCCACGAACAGGCCCGTCACGATGGTGCCCATCAAGAGCCCGCCCAGCGCCGCTGGCCCCAGCAGCATGCCGACAACGACGGGCACCACCACCGGCAACAGCGAGGGTACGATCATTTCCCGGATAGCCGACGCCGTCAGCATGTCGACGGCCTTGTCGTATTCGGGCCGCGCCGTGCCTTCCATGATGCCCTTGATATCGCGGAACTGGCGCCGCACTTCGACCACCACGGCACCCGCAGCGCGGCCCACCGCTTCCATCGCCATGGCGCCGAACAGATACGGTATCAGGCCACCGATGAAGAGGCCAACGATGACCATGGGGTTAGACAAATCAAAGGTGATGTGCTGGCCCACCGATTCGAGCGCATGCGTGTAGTCGGCGAACAGCACCAGCGCGGCCAGCCCGGCCGAACCGATGGCATAACCTTTGGTGACGGCTTTGGTGGTGTTGCCCACGGCATCGAGCGGATCGGTGATGGCGCGCACGGAGTCGGGCAGGCCCGACATTTCGGCGATGCCGCCCGCGTTATCGGTGATCGGGCCATACGCGTCGAGCGCGACGATGATGCCCGCCATCGACAGCATGGCCGTCGCTGCAATGGCGATGCCGTACAGGCCGGCCAATTGATACGAGACGAGGATGGCGACGCAGACGGCCAGCACCGGGTAAGCGGTGGACTTCATCGATACGCCCAGGCCGGCGATGATATTCGTACCGTGACCCGTCGTCGACGCTTCGGCGATATGGCGCACGGGTTTGAAATCCGTGCCCGTGTAGTACTCGGTGATGTAGACCATCAGGCCGGTGAGCACGATGCCGACGACGGTAGCGCCCATCATCTTGTAGCGCATGGCGTCGTCGGGCCACAGCAGCCACGTCACCACGGCAAAGCCGAGCAGCGACAAGCCAGCAGCCCACCACAGGCCCGTGTACAGGGCCGACATGATCTTCGCGCCCGGCTTGGTCTTCACCATCGCGCAGCCGACGATGGACCCGAGGATGGAGACGGCGCCCAGCAGCAGCGGATAAATGATGGCCGTGCTGCTGGCCTGCGCCATCAGCAATGCGCCCAGCAGCATGGTGGCGATCAGGGTCACGACATAGGTTTCGAACAGGTCGGCCGCCATGCCGGCGCAGTCGCCCACGTTGTCGCCCACGTTGTCGGCGATGACGGCCGGATTGCGCGGATCGTCCTCGGGGATGCCCGCCTCGACCTTGCCTACCAGGTCAGCGCCCACGTCGGCGCCCTTGGTAAAAATGCCGCCACCGAGGCGAGCGAAGATGGAAATAAGCGAAGCGCCGAAGGCCAGTCCGATCAGGGGCTTGATCAAGTCATGCTGGCTCAGGCCGGGCGCACCCGTCATCACCAGCAGCCAGTAGAACAGGGTCACGCCCAAGAGGCCCAAGCCGACCACCAGCATGCCGGTGATCGCTCCGCCCTTGAAGGCCACGCTCAAAGCTTGGTTGATACCCAGCGTGGCCGCTTGCGCCGTGCGCACATTGGCCCGCACCGAGACATTCATGCCGATGAAGCCGCAGGCGCCCGAGAGCACGGCGCCGATCAAAAAGCCCAGCGCCGTATGCAGGCCAAGCAGCGCATAGATGGCGATCAGCAACACCACGCCCACAAACGCGATGGTACGGTACTGGCGCGCCAGATAGGCGGCCGCACCCTGCTCGATGGCTAGCGCGATTTCCTGCATGCGCGCGTTACCGGGATCCTGGCGCAAGATCCAGCTACGCGACATCACACCGTAAATGACTGCGAGCAAGCCGCAGGCTACCGCAAACCACAAACTGGCTGCCATATCGTCCCCTTCTGTTTTTATCCGACGTCATTGCCAACAGCTGCAGAACGCACCGGGTAGGCACGCGCAGCCAGGAAAACACGACCTGCAAAAAACCTGAACTACGAAAACGTTATGCCTTCAGCGATGCGGGCAGAAAAAAAGCGGACGCTGAGGTCCGCTTTTACATCACTGCTTATTCAGCCAGGGCAGCGAAGGCGCTGTCGCGGATTTGCTCAACCGGACCGACGCCGGCGATGCGGCGGTATTTCGGCGCACCTGACAGGCCGGACTTGGCCCATTCGTTGTAGTAACCGAGCAAGACCTTGGTCTGGTTATGGTAGACGTCCAGGCGCTTCTTGACCGTTTCGGCCTTGTCGTCGTCACGCTGGATCAGCGCTTCGCCCGTGATGTCATCGATACCGTCTACCTTGGGCGGGTTGAATTTGACGTGGTAGACGCGGCCCGAACCGGGGTGGCTGCGGCGGCCATCCATGCGCTCGATGATCGAGGCATCAGGCACGTCGATTTCCAGCACATAGTCGACATTGATGCCGGCATCTTTCATGGCGTCCGCTTGCGCGATGGTGCGTGGGAAGCCATCGAACAGGTAGCCATGGGCGCAATCGGCTTCTTGCAAGCGGTTCTTGACCAGGCCGATCATGATGTCGTCGGACACGAGGCCGCCGGCATCCATGACTTTTTTCGCTGCCAGGCCCAGTTCTGTGCCTTCCTTGATCGCCGCGCGCAGCATGTCGCCCGTGGAGATTTGTGGAATGTTGTATTTTTCTTTGATGAAGTTAGCTTGGGTGCCCTTGCCGGCACCGGGTGCTCCTAAAAGTATCAGACGCATTGAAAAGTTCCTAAAAAACAGATTTTGGATGGTGGTATGTGTAATTATTTTTAGATGATGTTGCTATGACTATCTTTCTCTACGAAACTTACCACAAAAAATCCCCGCAGCGCCAGTTTGCTGTCGAATTGTCATGCCCTGATTGATCAAAGCCAGTAATAAGCGAGACAGGGGTTTCAAAATGTGGTTTTTGCTGCAGGCATACAAACCACCGTTGCACACCTGCCGCTTTGCCGCTTTGCCGCCAGCGCGTTACAGAACGCCGTAGTGGGCTTGCACCCTGACAAGATCTTCCGGCGTATCAACGCCGGCTGCAGGCGCCGAGTCGGTGACGTGCACAGCGATGGCAACACCGTGCCACAGCACGCGCAACTGCTCCAGCGCCTCGATCGCTTCCAGCGGCGACACGGACAGGCTGGGGTACGTTTGCAAAAACGCATTGCTGTACGCATACAGGCCGATATGGCGCAGCGGCACGTAGCCTTGCGGCAAGGTTTCACGCGACTGTGCAAAGCCGTCGCGGTGCCAGGGGATGCAGGCGCGCGAAAAATACAAGGCGCGATTCGCCTTGTCCAGCACCACTTTGACGACATTCGGGTTGAAGGCCTCAAGCACATCATGCAGCGGGTGGGCGCACGTGGCCATGGGGACGCTGGCGCTGATCTGCGCCGCGCAGGCGGCCAGCAGGGCGGGATCGATCAAGGGTTCGTCGCCCTGCAGGTTGACGACGACGGCGTCCGGCGGCAAATCGAGCGTGCGCGCCACTTCGGCGATGCGGTCCGTGCCCGACGGATGGTCGGCACGCGTCATGCACACTTCCACGCCGTGCGCGGCGCAGGCGGCGCGGATGCTGTCATGGTCGGTGGCAACGATGACGCGTGTGGCACCCGAGAGCAGCGCTTGCTCGGCCACGCGCACCACCATGGGCTTGCCGCCCAGGTCGGCCAGCGGCTTGCCCGGCAGTCGCGTCGAGGCCAGGCGGGCCGGGATGATGACGATGAACGCCATCGTTATTCCACTGCGTCTTGCAAGGTGCGCGCTTCGTCCGCCCACATGATGGGGATGCCATCGCGGATAGGATAGGCCAGGCGGTCGGCGCGGCAAATCAATTCCTGCGCCTTTTTATCGTGTTCAAGCGGACCCTTGCAAACAGGGCAGACCAGGATATCAAGCAATCGAGCGTCCACGACATTTCTCCACAATTTGTTGGGCCAGCGCGCTATCGATGCGCGCACTGACGGGGACGACCCACAGTCTCGGGTCATCTTTGAGATATTCAATTTGCGCACATTTTACTGCATCCTTCTCGGTGATCAAGATCACATCCGTGTCGAGTGCCGCAAATGGCTGGTCGAGGAAGTCGTGATGGTCGGGCAAGGACAGCTCCACAAAGTCCAATCCGGCAGCGCGCAGCATGGCAAAGAAACGCCGGGGATTGCCAATGCCGGCCGCCGCCACGATGCGCTGACCGCTGGCCGCCAGGGTCGCCAACGGCAGTTGCACGCTGCGCTCGAGCAGGCGCTCGGCCACGCTGCCATCGAGCAGCATCTGCACCACCAATGAAGCTGCGGGCGCGACGTTGCCCAGCAGTGCCGGCGCCAACTCGGGCGCATTGAGCACGGTCACATCGCGCCGACGGCGCGGCGATTCACGCAAAGGGCCGGCCGGCAGCAGCCAGCCATTGCCAACGCCGCGGCCATCGAACAGCACGATTTCCACGTCGCGCTGCAAAGCGTAATGCTGCAAACCGTCGTCCGTGACCAGTACGTCGACGTCCGGGTGCGCCGCCAGTAGCGCCCGCCCCGCTTGCGCGCGGTCGCGCCCCACCATCACGGGACAAGCGCCGCGCTGGAACATCAACAGCGGCTCGTCGCCCACCTGCTGCGCCGTAGAGGCGGCAGTGACGGCGCGCGGCAAGCGCTCGGCGCTGCCATGGCCACGCGAAATGACGCCAGGGCGCATGCCGGCGTCGCGCAAGGCTTGCACCAGCCAGATCGTCAGCGGCGTCTTGCCTGTGCCGCCAATAAAGATATTGCCGACGACGACGACGGGCACGGGCAGGCGCGTCGATTTCAACACGCCGACGCGGTACAGGCCGCGCCGTAGCGCGCTCAGGGCGCCGAACAGCAGAGAGACAGGCCAAAGCGCGCACGCCAGCGGACCGCGCGTCAGCCAGGCGCGGGTGAGAGTCGTTTCAAGCTTGGCGGGGGAGGATGTGGGCATGGGTGTCAAATAAAATTGGAACCCAAAATCAACACCTGGGGTCGGACCCTGAGGGTCCGACCCCGGCACTTCGGTTGGGGTTGGAGGTTTGCCTTACTTGCCGCCCGCCTGCGCCGCAAACGTCAGCTTTTCATAGCCGGCCAGGCGCGCCGCTTCCATGACATGGATGACCATCTGGTGCATGGCGAATTGGTCGGCGTTGAGCACCACCACGGGCGTCTGCGCGGGCGCCTTGCCGCCATTGGCCGCCCTGGCCGCGCTCTGCAAGGCATCGGCCAGGCCAGCGACGTCGCGAAACGAGACCGGTTCGCGGTTCACAGTGTAGTTACCCTTGGCATCGATAGTGACGTCGATCTGCTGTGGCTTGTCCTTCGCTTGCTCGGCGTCGGCCGTCGGCAAGGTGATCTGCAGCTGCGTAAATTTGCTGTAGGTGGTGCTGACCATCAGAAAGATCAGGATCACCAGCAGCACGTCGATAAACGGGATCAGATTGATTTCGGGGTCTTCACGCCCCTTGCCTTTGCGGAAGTTCATTGACGGCCACTGTGGACGATGTCGACGAACTTGACCGCTTGTTGCTCCATGTCAATAACGAAGCTGTCGACGAGGGCGCGGAAATGGCGGTAGAAGATCAGTGCCGGCATCGCGATGGCGAGGCCAAAGCCGGTGTTGTATAGCGCCACCGAAATGCCGTGGGCCAGCTGGGCCGGATTCGATCCGCTGGCATTTTGCGAACCGAAGATTTCAATCATGCCCACCACCGTGCCAAATAGCCCCATCAGTGGGGCCAGGGTGGCGATGGTGCCGAGGGTGGTCAGGTAGCGCTCCAGCACGTGGGCCACGCCACTGCCCGCCTCCTCGATCGATTCCTTCATCACCTCGCGCGGCGCGTTGACATTGCGCAAGGCGGCGGCCAGCACCACGCCCAGCGGCGAATTGTCTTCCAGCTTGCTTACCGTATCGGGCGTGATCTTGCCGCTGCGATACACCTGCACCACTTCATCGAAGAGCTTGCGGGGCAAGATCTTGCCACGACGCAAGTAAAACACGCGCTCGATGATCAGGGCCAGGGCGACGATGGAAGCAATCAACAACAGCCAGATGGGCCAGCCAGCGGCTTGGAATATAGCAAGCAAAAGAAACTCCTGGTAAAGAGACGGCGATGCAGCGCCCGGACAAACCGTATTGTAGCGAGCGCCGAAATGCGATGACATGTCGGCGCGGGAATGGCGCAATGTAGCGCGTTGCCGCGTCGGCGGCAAGTGGTGACTGACTGCACACTGGCCCACACCACGCGCCGGGCGTATAGCGCCAGTGCACAGTTTTGCACACTTTGTGTGGATAAGATTGTGAGCAAGCATGAAGTGCAGCATGCAAGTCATTGATTTACATGGGTATTGTCGGTATGCGTAAAATACAGGCATAGCAGTTTATCGAGCATAGTCAATGCCAATAAATTAACAGTTGAAGAGTTTTGCACATTTACTGTGGACAAGATTGTGCGCAAAGCCAAGTAATTCGATTAAGTGCCTGATTTTAAAGGAGATTAAATCAATGCGCAAAAAAGTGGCAGGCGGCGAAAAATAGGCGACTTAGTCAGCGTCAAAGTTTCACACACAATCTGTGGACAAGATTGTGTGCAAGCGCAAGAATAGACGCCAAGTACATTGATTTATATCGTTTTTTTGAGCTTGCATAAAAATGTGGCAGGAGCCGAAAAGCGGCATTTTGATGGCCGCGTTTCGCTGCGATACTGTACTTTTCCGGCGCCAGTGCAGTTCCACACATAAAGTGTGGATAAGATTGTGAGCAAGCTGATTAACTCCCTGGAAGAGCATTGATTTTAAAGGATTTTTTTTACATGCTTAAAAATAAGGCAGACTCACAGCCCGCGCGTGCAGTGAAAAATCCGGCGAAGAGACGCTACGGTTTAGGCAGTTTTGCACATATTCTGTGGATAAGATTGTGCGCAATGCATACACTGCGATACTAAACTATTGATTTATATGAATATTCTTATGCTGCGCAAAATTCAGGCAAGCCGTGCCATGGGCATGTCGGTGGATAATTCACACGCCAAATCGGAGTTCTGCACATTTTTTGTGGATAAGATTGTGCGCAAGGCCATGCATGGCAGACTAAGCGATTGATTCCTCAGTATTTTATTGCCGTGCGCAAAAATGTAGCAAGGCATTTTTCCTCGCCAAAACAGCTCTGCTCGGCAACGTTGGTGCATGGAAAAAAGTTCCGCACACTTTCTGTGGATAACTTTGTGCGTAAGTGGCAGGGGCTGCGTTGATGTGCTTGATATTAAAGGATTTTTTCCCTGTGCACGCAAATCAGGCATACAGGAATTCCACATAAAATCAAATACTTAGAAATAGAACTTGTTGTTTTGCGCGATATATGACATAAGCATGACCTCGCCGATAATATGTGGACAGTTCCCTTCCCTCTCCCACTTCATGATGACCGACACCCCGACTGACAGCGGCTTTGCCGCCCCGCCCGTGCTGACCGTCAGCGCCCTGAACCAGGCCGTCGCGCGCCTGCTCGAGCGCTCGTTCCCCCTGACCTGGATCGCCGGCGAGATTTCCAACTTCACGCGCGCCGCCTCGGGTCACTGGTATTTCACCTTGAAAGACGATGGCGCCCAGGTGCGCGCCGTGATGTTCCGCGGCCGCGCCCAGTACGCCGGCTTCACGCCGCGCGAAGGCGACAAAGTCGAAGTGCGCGCCCTCGTCACCCTGTATGGCGCGCGCGGCGATTACCAGATCAACGTGGAAGCCATCCGCCGCGCCGGCGTGGGCGCCCTGTATGAAGCGTTTCAGCGCCTGAAGGAAAAACTGGCCGCACAGGGCCTGTTCGAGCAGGAACGCAAGCGCCCCATTCCGATGTTTGCGCGCAGCATCGGCATCGTCACCAGCGCGCAAGCGGCGGCCCTGCGCGACGTGCTGATCGCGCTCAAGCGCCGTGCACCGCACATCAATATCATTGTGTACCCTACGCCCGTACAGGGCCAGCAAGCGCCGGAAAAAATCGCGCAAGCCATCCGCACGGCATCGACAAGGGCCGAGTGCGACGTGCTGCTGGTATGCCGTGGCGGCGGCAGCATCGAAGACTTATGGTCGTTCAACGATGAAGCCGTGGCCTACGCGATCGCCGATTGTTCCATGCCCGTCATCAGCGGCGTGGGGCACGAGACCGATTTCACCATCGCCGACTTCGCGGCCGACCTGCGCGCGGCCACGCCGACGGCGGCGGCCGAACTGGCGGCCACGCCGCGCGCCGACTGGCTGGCATCGCTGCGCGCCGATGCGGCAGCCTTGCGCCGCGCCATGCGCCGCAGCCTCGACGATGCAGCGCAAACGCTGGACCGCCACAGCCGTCGCCTGCTCAACCCGAAAGCGCAGTTGCAGCAACAGCGCTTGCAGTTGCTGGCCCTGTCGACGGCCATGACGCATGCGGCGCGCGCGCCCGTGAAGCAGTCGCAGTTCGCGCTCGAGCGCTTGCGTTCGCGCTGGGTCGCCTTGCGGCCCGACGTCACGGCGCCGCGCGTGCGCCTGGTGGAAATGCAGCGCCGCAGCGGCGCGGCCATGGCGCAGCAACTAGGCCAGCGGCGCCACCACCTCGACGGCCTGACGGCGCAGCTGGAACTATTGAATCCCCAGCGCACCCTGGAGCGCGGCTACGCTATCGTGCGCGATGAAAAGGGCGCCATCGTGCGCTCGCCGGCGCAGCTACAGGCGCGCCAGAACGTCAATGTGCGCCTGGCCGAAGGCAGCGCGCAGATCGGCATCGCCAGCGTACAGGCGACGCTAACGTAACACAGAGCACCCGATGAGCATCGGCATGGTGGTGCACGCCTCACAGTGCACGATGCACGGTGCACGATAGGTCCAGCCCCTTCTTCAACGCAAGCCTGCATGGCGTCGAAGAAGGCTTGCAAGACGCAGGCTATCCGTGCGCCAGCGTCCGCTGAGGCTTGCGGCAGCGACCATTTCCTCGCAACTTAAGCTAAACGAGAATCACTACGCCGACAGCATCGGCCACGCGTGCCGGAATCTGCAGCAATGGCGCATCCGCTTTACAATAGTGGCTCGTTCAGCAAGAATGCTTGGTTCAAGCACGCAAGGCTCAACCCTCCGGCCCAGGCCGGAAGACTCCGAATACTCACCATAAAGGGACATCACATGGAACATACTCTGCCACCACTGCCGTATGAAATGGACGCTCTGGCGCCGCATATTTCGAAAGAAACCCTGGAATACCACTATGCCAAGCATCACCAGGCGTATGTCACCAACTTGAATAACCTGATCAAGGGTACCGAGTTCGAGAACCTGTCGCTGGAAGAGATCATCAAGAAATCGTCGGGCGGCATCTTCAACAATGCAGCACAAGTATGGAACCACACCTTCTACTGGAACGGCATGAAGCCGGCCGGCGGCGGCGCGCCTACCGGTGCCGTGGCTGACGCGATCAACGCCAAATGGTCGTCGTTCGACAAGTTCAAGGAAGAATTCACCAAGTCGTGCATAGGCAACTTCGGTTCGGGCTGGACCTGGCTGGTACAAAAAGCCGACGGCTCCGTCGACATCGTCAACACCTCGAACGCCGGCTGCCCTCTGACCACCGGCGACAAGCCACTGCTGACCTGCGACGTATGGGAACACGCCTACTATATCGATTACCGCAACCTGCGCGCCAAGTACGTGGAAACGTTCTGGGGCCTGGTCAACTGGGAATTCGTTGCCAAGAACTTCGCCTAAGCGCGTCTCTCTTGTCAACGTCAACGACATGTTGACATGAAAATATGACTTGAAAATTGTCATATTTTCCCAAAGGAAGTTTTTACCGAAAGGTAATAACTTCCTTTTTTATCTGTGCAGAATTTACGAAACATTTACATGCCCGACTAAGCAATTTACATTTTGCTTACGCATGCCCCGCTACACTTTCTCATTCGCAACAAAAGCATTTGGCCATCTGGATCGAAGCAAGCCAGTGGCAACGGGTTGCCGCGCCAGAACCTCGCATACCTTCCATGTCCGCACCGCAGCAGATTAAAAATGAACACTTTCTCCAGCAATGGCTGATCCACGCCATGGTGTTGTCGGCATTGGCCGGCTTCATTGCATTTACCCAGTACGAGGAATATCACCGGATTAATCGCCAGGAACACGAGCGGCTGGCGATGCAGGCGGAAATCGTGGAAAAGAATTTAACGCCGCAATTAAAATTGAGCAAGCGGGTGATCGACAGCATCATCGACGAACTGGCCACTTGGCAGGCGCAAGGCGATCACCTGCGGCGGGCCAACCACTGGCTCAAAGTGATCAACGATACGCTGATCGGCATCCGCCCCATCCTGGTCATCGGTCCTGACGGGCAGGTGGTCGCGGGCAGCGACGCCGACATGGCGGCCGAAAGCTTCCGGCAAAACGATTGCTTCCAAAAAGCCATGCGACTCGCCGATCCGCAATTGCTGCACGTGAGCGCACCGCCTGGCGACACCGCCGTTCCCGGCGCGATCAGCCTGTGCCGGCGCATCAGCGGGTTTCAGGGCCGTTTTGGCGGCATCGTCATGGTCAGCCTGGCGCCCGCCTATTTTTCCAACCTGCTCGATTCGATTCGTTATGCGCACGATGTGCATAGCTCGATTTCACGCGAAGACGGCCAGATGTACCTGGCTTCTTCGCGCCAGACCGACGCCCGGATGCCCGGCCTGGCGCGCAGCGCCGAGCAGCATCGCATGGTCGCCGAGCGCGACGTGCCGTCGAGCGCGTCCATCTTCGGGACGACGCTGCGCATCGCCGTGAGCCGCGACACCGAGATTTTGTTCGCGCCGTGGCGCCAGAGCTTGTATGCGCAAAGCATCCTGTTCGGTTTGGTCGCCGTTTTCAGCACGCTCGGGCTGCTGCTGATACAAAAACGGCACCGCTTTCGGCGCGCCGAGCGCAAGAAGACAGAGAAGCAAATACAGCAACTGGCCTTCTTCGATCAACTCACCAATCTGCCCAACCGCATCTTGCTGCTGGACCGCCTGAAGCAGGCGAAGACATCGAGCATGCGCAGCGGCAAGCATGGCGCCGTCCTATTCATTGATCTGGACAATTTCAAGACACTCAACGACACGCTTGGGCACGGCATGGGCGACCTATTGCTCAATCAAGTCGCGCGGCGCCTGGTCGGCTGCGTGCGCGCTGGCGACACCGTAGCGCGCCTGGGTGGCGATGAGTTCGTCGTCATGCTGACGGACCTGCATGTGAATGCGGAACAGGCGGCAGCCCAGGTCGATATCATCGGCAACAAGATACTGCAAGAACTGAGCCAGACTTACTGGCTCAAGCAGCTTAGCCACCGCAGCACCTCGAGTATCGGCGCCACGCTCTTCATGGGCAATCTGACCAGTATCGACGATCTGCTCAAGCAGGCAGACCTGGCCATGTACAAGTCCAAGGCGGTGGGACGCAATGCCTTGCGCTTCTTCGATCCCGCCATGGAGGTGGCCATGCTGGAACGGGCCGCGCTGGAAACGGACTTGCGCGACGCTATTCCATGCCGGCAGTTGATACTCCATTACCAGCCGCAAATCGACCACCGTGGGGACGTTACCGGCGTCGAAGCGCTGGTACGCTGGCAACACCCGCTGCGCGCGCTGGTGCCGCCCAGCGACTTCATTGCGCTGGCCGAAGAAATCGGCGTGATCCTGCCGCTGGGACAATGGGTGCTTGAAACGGCCTGCGCACAATTGGTCGCCTGGGCCGGACACCCGGACATGCGCTATCTGAGCATCGCGGTCAATGTCAGCGTGCGCCAGTTCAACCAGGACAATTTTGTCGATCAGGTACTGTGCGCCCTGGCCAGCAGCGGTGCCAACCCTCGTCTTCTCAAGCTTGAGCTGACCGAGAGCCTGCTGGTGTCCGACGTCGGTGGCGTGATCGCCAAGATGTCCGCAATCAAAGCGCACGGCGTCGGTTTTTCACTCGACGATTTTGGCACGGGCTATTCTTCCCTGGCCTATCTCAAGCGCTTGCCGCTGGACCAGTTAAAGATAGACAAGTCCTTTGTCCGCGACGTGACGCATGACCCTAGCGATGCATCGATCGCCAAAACCATCATCGCCCTGGCGCACAGCCTGAACATCGCTGTCATCGCGGAGGGCGTCGAGACGCTGGCACAGCGTGATTTCCTGGCGCGTTACGGTTGTCGCGCCTACCAGGGATACTTCTTCAGCAGCCCCTTGACGCTCACGGACCTGGAAAAATTTGTGCAGCGCCGCTCGCATGCTGCGCCATGCGACGACGATCGACGACGTCTGCACTCTTGCAAAGTGTCAGCGGAACAGATATCTCACGATGGCGACAGGCTCGACGGCAGGACGGCTGGACAAGCTTGTCAGGCCTTGTCCTTCGACGGCAAAGGGGCGTGCGCGTAGCGTCGCCATGGCCGCGCCAGCGCCTTGCCTGCACCGCCCTGCAATTGCGCCGCCAGGAAGCCGCGCACATAGGCCGCCTGCGATAGCAGATCAGGCTGCATTTCGGCCAGCGCGCGTAGCAAGGCGTCCGCCACAGCGCTATCGTTGCGCCAGCCCAGTTCGTCCTGCAAGGCGGACAGTCGCTTCACGTAGCGCCTGACTTGCCCGGCGTCATACAAGGATGCAAAAAATTCAGTGGCATAGCGCGCTTTCTTGGCCGCGATGCGCACCCGGTGACGCGCCGGCGGCGCCAACTGCGGCAAGTCTTTTCCCCGCTTTAACAGTCGGCGCTGATCCTTGCGCACGGTAGCACGGACAAATGGGCAGCTATGCGCGTCGAGACGCACCACTTGACGCACTGAACAACTGTCGCGCCAGGCCCGCGCCTGCAGCCAGCGCTGCAAGCCCAGCATGCAAGCCGTATAGCGCGCCGAGGTGACGGCCTGGGCCGCTTGCACGTGCTTCAGGCGTGCCTGCGCCTGCGCCGCCGCTACCAGCACCGCCGCGTCCGCAGCTGCCTCGCCATCGAGCTGCGCCAGGGTAACGCCAGCGAGTACATCCCAGTCGCGCGCCTCACCGAGCACCTCACCCAACCAGTCGAGTTCGCGCGTCAAGACCTGCGGCAGCGCCAGCAGGGACTTGAACATCCCGAGCGCCGAGCGCAAACGGCGCAAACCTACGCGCATCTGGTGCACGCTTTCCACGTCCTCGCCCGCTGCCACGCCATCCTGGTTGCTGCTGACCTGCTCCAGGCAATTGCTGGCGATAGCCAGGAACACCTGCTCCACCGACATCGCCGCATGCAGCGCCAGGGCTTGCGCCTTGACGGCGCGCAGGGGCTGTGGCGCTGCGAGGCGGTAACCGCGCTCCGCCTTGCTCATGTGGCCCAGCTGCAGCGGCACGTCGTGCAGCAGGGCCAGCGCCACGCCGAACAGGCTGGCGGCCTGCCCCTGCTTCAATTCCAGCTCGATCTCGCTGACGGCCACGCTACGTAGGGCACCATCGCCAGCGGCCACACCGCTTTCAATCACACCCTGGTCCAGCACGCACTCGATCTGCTCGCCCTGCGCCGTGCGCAACTGCCATACGGTGCGCTCGATGCGCGTGGTAAACACCGGCTGCAAGGCATCGCGGATGGCATCCTGGCGCAGCAGCGCGCGGATGGGCTGCTTGCGACCGATGAGCAAGTCGAGCGCGGCGAGGTCCGGTTGCGGTCCCGCCACCTCGCTTTCCCATTCATGGCGGCTGTGCAAGCCGCCGCTGACATGGCCGCCCGCCTTCAAGGTTTGCACCCAGCGCCCATCCACCTGGCGCACGCGCAAGCCCGCCTGGTGGCGACACAGCTGCAAATCGGGCGTATCGACATAGATATCGTGCATCTGCAGCACCTGCGGCTCGCCTTGCGCAGACTGCGCCAGCAGGGGGTGCGCGCGCAGGCGCGGCGCGTCTTGCGGCGCCAGCAACAATTTCAATTCGATTTCCATGCCCACTCCTTGTGAGATTCGTCAGCGCCTATCGCCTATTGCCTATAGCCTATCGCCTATCATGTATTGTAAGGCGCGTGCCGCAGGATGGGCGCGGAAAACCTGGCCCGCGTGCGCGCACTGAAGCAGATCGCTGCACAGCGGGGGCAGACTCTAACGCAGATGGCGCTGGCCTGAGTACTGCGCGATCCACGCGTCACCTCGACGCTGGCCGGTGCCATCAACGGTGCGCAAATCCGCAAAAGCGTGGCCGCGCTGCAGCAGTTGGCGTGTAGAGCCTTGGACTTGGCGGCCATCGACGTGCAGGCGCGGGAAGGCCACATTCACCTTTGGGAAGGTCCATCGCGGGCAGTGTCGGGCATGTACAGCATGTACGACATATACAATATATACGATATATACGACATCTACGACATATACGGCGGCGACAAGGGCCGTGGCAGCAGTGGCAGCAGTTCCAGCAGTTCCTGCGCCCTGTCACCGCAGCGGCCCTCGCCGCCACCAAATTCAGCCGGATCGCGCTAGGCTCAGGCACCCATGCGTAACAGCGCATGTCCTACATGCTGCCACCAGTGATCGCGCGACTTGACCTGCTTGAGGCAAGACATGTCGATTTCTGCAGGGAACACGTGATCCTGGCACGCGTTCGTAGCCAGCGCATAGCGCTGATTTTCTGCTGCTGCCAGGGCCAAGACCAACCACAATACCAGCGCCAGCAACACCACCAGCAAACTCCAGGCCAAGTGATTCGTGTTACTTTTTTCGCCAAAGAACTCGCGTGGCCGCGTCTCGCGGTACATCAACATCAAGTCTTTTTCTTTCTCTTGCGACATCTGCGTTTGCATCCTCTGACATCCTATCGTGTGTCGGCCGACTGGCCATGGCGGCGCGCACACCGCCTTGGCCGCATTTTACGCTGATGGCGCAGCAGAGACAGCAATTCGTGGCGGCCATGCGCCACCGCCGGCATCAGCGACGTGGCAGCGGCACCGGAGCAGCGCGCGCTTCATCCTCGGCTTGCTCTGCCGGGGTGACGGGCGCCAGGCGCTCGACATGATCGACATCGATGTCGCCGCCATCGGGCGCCGCGTTATGCGGCTCCACGCCGGCCCGTTCGCCGGTGCCGGCCGCATCGCTGTCGCTGTCGAGTTCTTCCGCATCCTGGCCGGGCACGCCCTGCATGTCGCTGCCGCTGTCGGAACTGTCGCTGGGCCCCAGCGCGCCCTTGCCATGGCCGCTGCCCAATACGCGGTCAGAGGTGACGGGCAAATTATCCGGATCGAGTGAACTGCTGCTCATGGCTGCCTCCCATTAATAAAAAATGAGCTTACTCCCCTGACCTGGCCAGCGGCGCACGCCTGCACGGCATTTTCCCCGGCGGAAATGCGGCACCGCAGCACTATTTTCATCAATTACTTCACAAATGTAATATTCATTGCTATAGTTAACTTAAGTAAGCATCTTCTCATCCAGAAACTGCTTCATCGGCGGCACGGCGCCCACCAGCGCCCTGCCACCGAAGCGACCGGTCCGTGGCGAACCGGCCCATGCACCCAGCCATCATGCACATATTGGAGTTTCATCATGCAAGCCAAATCACTCATCACAGCATTGTTTGCCATCACCACCGCTACCTCGGCTTTCGCCCAAAGCGCCGCACCAGCCGCCAGCGAGCAACTCACGCGCGAGCAGGTCACGGCCGAATACATCCGCGCCCGCAACGCCGGCGAAATCGCCAGCAGCGAAGTCGACTACCCGAAAACGCCGGTCGCCGCCGCCAGCAAAGTGACGCGCGAGCAAGTCATGGCCGAGTTCTACGCCGCCCGCAAGGCTGGCCTGATCGCGCAAACGGAAGCGGACTTTGATGTAGCGCAAACGACCAAGCACGTCGTGAAATAAGAAACCAGCCAGCATCCGTGTTGCGTCAGTAAGCACTCAGTTGTGGCGCAGCACTCGAGCCTGCCCCGGCCGGGCCACTCCCGGCGCTTACTGCGGCGAGCCGTGATGCTGCAAGCAACACCCCCTACACTTAGCCACCCCGGAGTTCCTGCATGTCCCTGCACCGCCGTTTGCTTGCCGCCAGCCTGATCCTTGTCTTGAGCGCTTGCGCCGACATGGCTCATATCGCGCCGCAATCAGCCATGCTCGACGCCAACAAACTGCAGGCCAGCAAAGCCATGCAGGCCGCTGCCATTGCCGCCATACAGTGGCCACGCACGCAATGGTGGCAAGACTTGCACGACCCCCAATTGAACCGTTTGATCGAGCAGGCGCTGGCGGACAGCCCCACCCTGCGCGGCGCCCAGGCGCGCGTGCGCCAGGCCGAGGCGCTGGCAGGCGCGTTTGAAGACAAGACCCGTCCGCAAGCCGATGCGACCGTCTCCCTCAACCGCGAGCTGTATTCCCAGCACGGCAGCACCCCGGCGCCGCTGGCCGGCAACTACGCCTGGCGCAACCAGGCCAGCGTCACCGCCGCGTACGACCTGGACCTGTGGGGCCGCAACCGCGCCGCCCTGTCCGCCGCCCTGGGCGACGTGCAGATGGCCTCGGCCGAATCGCAGATGGCCCGTCTGGCCCTGGAAACGGCGTTGCTGCGCACCTACATCGAGCTCGCGTATGCATTCCAGCTGCAGGACGTGATCGAACGCAGCCTGGCGCAGCGCGCGCGCATCCTCGACATCACGCGCCAGCGCAAGGCGGCCGGCATCGGCACCGATATTGACGTAGCGCAAATCGAAACCACCTTGCCGGCGGGACGCCGCCAACTGGAGCAATCGGCCGAGTCGCTGGCCCTGCTGCGCAACCAGCTGGCGGCCCTGACGGGCAAGGGCCCGGGCGCCGGTGCGGCGCTCACGCGTCCCGTGCTGCGCCTGGACCAGCCACTGGCCATCCCGGCCGCCCTGCCGGCCGACCTGATCGGCCGCCGGCCCGATATCGCCGCCCAGCGCTGGCGCGTGGAAGCGGCGGCGCAGCGCATCGATGCGGCCAAGGCCGAGTTTTACCCGAACGTCAACCTGGTAGCCTTTGCCGGCTTCCAAGCCTTCGGCTTCAGCCACTTTCTTGACACCAACTCGGAGATCCGCGGCGCCAGCCCTGCGCTAAGCCTGCCCATCTTTGCCGGCGCCCGCCTGCGCGCCCAACTGGGTAGCCAGACAGCCATCTACGACGCTGCCGTGGAGCAATACAACGCCAGCGTCATCAACGCCATGTCAGAGGTGGCGAATGCCGTCACCGAGGCGCAATCGCTGGAAAAACAGCAGCAATTGACGCTGCAGGCGCTGAGCACGGCGCAGCGTGCGCGCGACATGGCGGAAAAGACTTACAAGGCGGGCATGAGCGACGCCATTAACATGCTCAACGCGCAAGTGGCGCTGCTGGCGGAAGAACAGCAGCGGGCGCGAAATGGGGCGCGCGAGCTCGATCTCTACGTTTCCTTGATGAATGCACTGGGGGGCGGAATCTAAACTTGCAATCCTGGCATTGCCATGGCTCAACAAGATACAATCGGGACTTTATTCACACATGAAGGAATAGGACATGACCGCTTTTGACGCCACCTCCAAGCGGCTGCAAAACATCCGCACGCGCATGCCAGGTTTCCCCATGGAACTGATGCGCCTGTTGCGCATGACGTACCACATTCAAAAAGGCATGAGAGACTTGACCAATGCCGCGTTAAAGAAGCACGACTTAGTCGATGCCAGCTACATGGTGCTGGCCGTGCTGTACGGCACGGACGAGGAAACCTCGAACGCCTGCACCCTGGGCATGGCTTGCCATGAAAAGCCGGCCAATCTGACGCGCGTGTGCAACGACCTGGAAACGCGCGGCTTGATCCACCGCGGCACGCGCCCCGGCGACCGCCGCTCGGTGATGATTTCGCTGACCGACAAGGGCCGCGCGCTGATCGAAACGGCACTGCCCGACGTGTACCAGGAAACCTCTGCCCTGTACCAAGGCTTCACGGATGAAGAGCTGCAAGTGCTCGACAAGCTGTACCTGCGCCAGTTGCGCAACCTCAACAATCTCAACAACCAGAACTGATCGCCTATCGATGACGCCAGCGACAGCAACAACATTCACGCCAGGCGCCCTGAGCCGGGCGGCCCGCTGGCTGGCGCTGGCGCTGCAAGACTGGCACACGACGGAAGGCGAACGCTGGATCTACGTGCTCAAGACCCTGGTCGCCGCGTTCTGCGCCCTGTGGCTGGCCTACCGGCTGGGACTCGATTCGCCCAGCACGGCGATGACCACCACCATCATCCTGGCCCTGCCCAGCAGCGGCATGGTGCTGGAAAAAAGCTTTTACCGTTTGTGTGGCACTGTGCTCGGATGCACGGCCGCGCTGACTCTGATCGGTCTGTTCCCGCAACAACCGGTGCTGCTGTTGGCCGGCCTGGCCCTGTGGGTGGGCCTGTGCACCAGCGGCTCGGCCCTGCACCGCAACGCCCAGTCGTATGTGTATGTGCTGGCCGGCTACACCGCCTGCATGATCGTCCTGCCCGCCATCGAGCAGCCGCTGCAGGTATTTTCGCTGGCCGTCACGCGCGTGGCCGAAGTGGGCCTGGGCATCATCTGCTCGGCCGTCGTCTCGAGCGTGCTGCTACCGCGCCACCAGGGCACGCAAGTGATGCGCTCGGTGCAGGCGCGCTACAGCAAATTGCTTACCTTTTGCCAGGACGTACTACAGCAAAAGCTCACGCCGGCGCAGGTGGAATTGACGCACCTGCAGTTTGCCGCCGACGTCGCGGCGCTGGAACTGGGCCGCTCGGCCGCCCTGTTCGAAGTGAGCAGCGCCGTGGGCCACGCGCGCGCGCAAAACCGCAAGCTGCACGCCTTCAACGCCACCTTCATGACGGCGCTGACCACTTTCTATACCTTCCACCGCCTGTTCGAACGCCTGCAGCGCGACGGCGAGACACAGGTGCTGCAAGCCTGCGCGCCGCTGTACGCCATCGTCGCCGAAGCGCTGCAGGCAACGCCCTCGCAAGGCTCGCTCGACACCATGCAGCGCCATTTGCGAGCGGCGCTGGCGCTGGCGCGCGCGGACATCGACGCGACCGGCATCGTGCATGCGCAGCGTATCGACTTCGACACGATGTGCGAACTGCTGGAACGCTACACGCGCGACATGAGCCGCTTTCACGAAGTGTATTCCAGCCTGGCGCACGATACGCCGCTGAACCTGAGCACGCCTCAGGCGTATGCGCCGAAGACGCCGCCCGCGCTGGTCATCGCCAGTGGCGCGCGCGCCGGCATCAGCCTGGCTCTGCTGGCGCTGGGCGCCTACTTCCTGGCCTGGCCGTATGCCAGCACGGCGATGCTGATGGCAGCCGTGTTCTGCGCTCTGGCCTCGTCCTCGCCGCGCCCCATCATGATGATACGCCAAGTGCTGGCGGGCTTCCTGATCGCCCTGCCGCTGTCGCTCGTGTGCGTGTATTGCGTGCTGGTGCATGGCGACGGCTTCCCCATGTTGGTGCTCAGTTTTGCGCCCTTCCTGGCCGTGGGCCTGTACCTGATGACCAATCCTGCCAAGCTGGGGGTGGGCCTGGGCATGTCGACCTTCATCACGCAGATGGCGCCGAGCAACCTGATGCATATCGATGGTGCGGCGTTCCTGAACACGGGCATGGCGCTGATCGTCGGCCTGATGCTGGCCGCCCTCGTGTTCGCCGTGCTGCTGCCCGAGCACACCATGGGCCACAAGGACCATGTCGGTCCAGCCCTGTGGCGCGAAGCGCTGCAGGCGTGCACGGCACCTGCGCACCGCGTGAAACACCGCTTCGACAACCGCGTGCGCGATCTGCTCAGCCAGCTCAATGCGGCGGCCGGGCCAGCGCCGGGCGAGGCCACGCGCGCCATCGTGCGCCAGGCTTTGACCTTGCTGGAAATCGGCCACTCGGTGATCGATCTGCGCGAACTGATCGCCAGCGCCTGCGCCAACAGCCGCGCGCGCGACGCGCTGCAACGCTGCGTGGACAGCATCGCCGCCTGGCTGCACACGCGTGGCGCAGCGCAACTGCAGGGGGCACTGGCTGCCACCTTGCAGGCAGGCGCCGTGGTGCGTGCGGCGCAAAAGGACACGGCGGCCGACGCCGCTGCCACAGCCGAACACCAACAGGAGCAAGACCTGCGCCTGCACACGGCCCTGGTCGACCTGCATTCGATCTACACCTCATTACTCGACAACATGGCGCCTGGCGCCGGAGACCGTCATGACGCGTGAATTTGCCCTGTTCGGCATTCTGATTCCTACCCTGCTACCCCTGTTCATCCTCAGCATCGGCCTGCAAACCCTGCTCGACCGCATCCTCGGATCGCTGGGCGTGTACCGCATGGTGTGGCACCCGTCACTGGCGCGGCTATGCATCTTCGTCGTCATCTTTGGCGCGCTGGCTTTATCGCTGTACCAATGATGTTCAAACAAAAAAAATGTTCAATCTGATCAAGGAAGGGCTACCGACATGGTAAGCAAACTGACCCGCTATGCCATCACCGTGCTGCTGCTGGCTGCGGCCCTCTGGACCGGCAAGACCGTCTGGAACCGCTACATGGAATCGCCATGGACGCGCGACGGGCGCATCAAGGCCGATATCGTCAACATCAGCGCCGACGTGGCCGGCACCGTCATCGACGTGCTGGTGCGCGACAACCAGGTAGTGCAAAAGGGCGACATCCTGTTCGTCGTCGACCAGGAACGCTATGCCAGCGCGCTGGCGCAGGCCAACGCCGTGCTGGCCATGCAAAAGACAGAACAGGGCCGCCGTGGCAAGGAGGCGCAGCGCCGCGCCAATCTCGACGCCAGCATCATCTCGACGGAAAGCCGCGAAAGTGCGGCCTTTGCCGCCAGTTCGGCCTCGTCGCAAGTGCAGGCGGCGCTGGCCGCGCGCGCATTGGCCCAATTGAACCTGGATCGCACCACCGTGCGCGCCCCCGTCAGCGGCTACGTGACCAACCTGAACGTGCACAAGGGCGATTTCGCCGCCGTCGGCGCGGCCAAACTGGCCGTCATCGACAGCGCCTCGTATTATGTCGTCGGCTACTTCGAAGAGACCAAGCTAGGCATGCTGGCGCAGGACGACAAGGCGGAAATGAATCTGATGAGCGGCGCCACCCTGCATGGCCACATCGAAAGCATCGCGCGCGGCATCACCGACCGCGATGCTGCCACGGGCCGCGAATTACTGGCCGACGTCAATCCTACCTTCAACTGGGTGCGCCTGGCGCAGCGCGTGCCCGTGCGCATCCACATCGACGAGCAAGACAAGAACCAGGCCCTGGTGGCCGGCACGACTTGCACCGTCGTCATCACGCCCCATTCTGCACGCGAGTCCAAGCCAGCAACTCGCACGCATAGTTGACGCAGACGGCATGGCCATGGCTGCTATCGGGCATCAACGCCCCGGCATGCTAGTCTGGTTTCATCCTGCGCGGACCAAAAAAAAACCCGCGCGCGGCGGGTTCTTCGTGCAACGCATTCAATTCCTGAAATGCGTCATGGCGTAGCCCAGATGCTGCCACCAGTGCTCGCGCGACTGCACCGACGCCAGGCATTTCGCATCGATCTCGTTCTTGAACGTGGGGTCCACGCAAGCCTTGCCGGCCAGTGCATTGCGCTGGTTTTCCACGTTGACGATGGCGATCGCCAGGCACGCCAGGAGGGCGAAGGCCAGTGCGCACAAAGTCCAGGGCAGCTGTTTCATGGTGCGCTACGCGCTTACTTCTTCGCCGGCGCGGGAGCGCGCTCTTTCAGCGTGCGCGCCACCAGTTCATCCATCACGCTCAAGGTCGCGGCCTGGGTTTGCGGCTCGGACTGGCCCGGACGCGACAGCTGCGCCGGCGACGTGACGAAGCGGCCATCGATGACGATGGTCGGCGCGCTGTCGATCTTGCTGGCGGCGATCAGTTGCTCGTTGCGTTTCAGTTTGGTCTGCACGCCGAAGGAGTTGAACATGTCCAGGTATTTGGCCTTGTCGATGCCGTTTTTCACCAGCAGATCGAGGATGGCGTCATCGCGGTTCAGGCGATTGCGCTCGACGTGGATGGCGCGGAAGATCTTGTCGTGGAACTGCTCCAGCTGGCCCATCGCCTCCAAGGTGGCATAGGCCTTCGCCTGCGCGTCTTTCAGGCCGGAGAAGGCCAGGTGGATGCGGCGGAAGGCGATCTTGTCCCCCTGTTTCTTGACCCAGTCGTGCATCAGCGGATCGAGCGCATAGCAATGCGGGCAGGAATACATGAAGTACTCGACCACTTCCACCTTCTTGCCCGTGTCGGTGCGCACTGGCGTCGACAGGGTGGTAAAGCCGGTATCGGCCGCCATGGCGCCGCCGGTGGCCGCTACCAGGGTGACGGCGGCGAACAGGGGACGCAAGAAACGCAGAAAACGCATATTAATCCTTCATCATAAAGTGGTCGTGAACGGTGGCAGATTACCACTTTTTGCACTGGGCGATAAAGCTGCGGTGGAAAAATAACACTTTACGCGCTCCGTTTGCGCCTGATTAAGCCACTCTTAAGCGCCGTTACGCGTCTGCCTCAGAAATGGTAGCGCGCCGAGACGCGCAGCTGGCGCGCATCCCTGAGATAAATGCTGGAGCGGCAGCCCGGCGCAGCACCGTAATGGTGGCGGTTGGTCAGGTTGCTGCCGGCCAGTTCCAGCTCCCACGCACCAAGCTTGCGCACGTAACGCCCGTCCACGCTGGCAAACGCGGGCACTTGCGCCAGGCAGCTATTGTCGAAATCGCGGCCATAGCGCAGGGCGCGCAGCCACTGCACGCCCGCATCAAAGCTGGCGCCAGCGTGCCCCGTCCAGTACAGACGCAGGCTGGCCAGGGTCTTGGGCACCAGAGCGATATCGGGACCGTCGTAGGCGTAGTCGTCATAGCGCGCATGCACTTGCCGCACCTCCACGTCGAGGCGCCAGTCGGGCGCCAGCGCCATGCTGGTCTCGATGGCGATGCCGTCACGGCGCGAAGGGTCGAGATTGCCAGCAAAACCGAGCTGGCCCAGGCTGTGGTCGAAGACGATCTGGTTGCTCAGACGCTCGCTGAAAACGCGCACGGAAGCGCTGCGCGCCGCGTCGCCGAAGGTAGCGCCCACTTCCGTTTCACGCCGCTGCTGTCCCGCCAGCGGGCGGTAGCCGGCGCTGGTATAGCCATCATCATCGATGCGATAGCTGCATGCGGCCTTGGCGTACACGCTCAATTGCGGGTGCAGCTGCAAGCTGCCCTGCAAGTCCCAGGCGTTCTGGTTTTCCCAATCGCTGCCAGCGGCGGGCAGGTCGGCCGGATCGAGCTGGAACTGTTCATGGCGCAAGCCCAGCAGCAGGCGCGGCGCATACGCGCCGCCGAAAGCGAGCTCTTCGCGCAGCAACAGCGCGCGCGAATACTGCCGGCGCTGCGCATCGCCATCGCGGCCCGAGCGCCGCTCCCACTGCATCAGGTCCAGGCCCACTTCGGTATCCGTGCCCACGCCGCCCACCTTGCCGTAATGGCGCATGCGGGGCGCGAGTTGACGACGCCGGCTGCTGTATCGCGATTCGCTGCTGCCGTTCGCGCCCGCATAGTAGGCCGTGGCGTACTTTTCCCGCTGCGACAGTTCCACGCCGAGCTCAAAATTACCCACATAACGCTGCACGAAGGCGCTGGCGCGCCGCACTTCATAGCGATACAGGTCTTCCGGGCGGGCCGCCAGCAGGGCCAGGAACGGCGCCTCGGGCGCGCGGTAGTGGGTATCCTGGTTCAGCTGATCGGCGCTGAAACCGAAACGGCCCTGGCGCAGCTTCCATTCCGCGCCAAGGTTGACGCTGCGCTGGTGGAACACGCTGCCATCGCGGTAATTGCCATTGCGCAGCCCTTCGATGGCCGCATCAAGCGACATGCCGTCCTGGTCGCGCGACAGAGCGCCGCGCACGCTATGCTGGCCGCCCTGCCCCAGTTCGCTGTAGAAGTCGCCATGCGTGACGCCAGCCGCGCCGTCCCCCGGCGACGCCGCTGGCGCCACACGCTCCTGCGCGCGCGCCGGCATGGCCAGAGCGCACAGCAGCAAGATGCGCGTGGCGATGGTCAGGGCGGACGGGGCTGGCATCATGATAGAAAGCTCGCTGCGCTGCCGCAGCACGGTAGCGCAATGGAGAGATGAAGGGATGGCAAAGGAAAAACATTATACGCACGGCGCGCGGTACCGCAAGCACCAGCCCAACGGTACTTTTCAAGTACCGTTATCTTATTGATTATTTAGAATTTTTATTATTATATTAAGATCGGCGTCCCGCTGCTGGCGACGCAACTGGCGGCGCTGGTGCTGGCGCGGACGCGCAGCGCACGCTTGTGCGCGCTGATCGGCCTCAAGCGCTCGCTCACGTAGTTAGCGTTGGCGTTAGCGTTACGTCCCCAGGCGAGCTTCATCGGCCAAGAAGTCGATGAAGGTACGCACTTTCGACGATAGATAGCGGCGGCTCGTGTAGACGGCGTAGACCTTGCCGCCGGCCAACTTGAAATCATCGAATAGGCGCACCAGCCGCCCCGCCGCCAGGTCCGCCTCCGTTTGCCACGATGGCAACAGGGCGATGCCCATGCCATCGCGCGCAGCGGCGTGCAGCAAGCTTTCGTTATTACATTGCAGCACGGGCTCAAACTTCACCGTCACGCTTGCGTGTGGGCCGTCAAACCTTAATTCGTTGCCGTTTGATAACAAGGAATAGCTGATCATGGCATGCTGCGCCAGGTCTTGCGGCGACTGTGGATGCCCGGCGCGCGCCAGATAGGCGGGCGCCGCCACCAGGTGAAAGGCGATGCTGCCGATGGGCCGCGCGATCAGCGTCGGCGATGGTGCCTGGCTCACGCGCAGGGCCAGATCGAAGCCCTCTTCCACCAGGTTGACCACGCGCCCGCTCAAGTCGATGTCAAACGTTACTGCCGGGTAGCGCTCGCGGTAAGCTACCAGGGTGCGTGTAAAGATGGCGTTGGCAAACCAGACGGGGGCGCTCAGACGCAGCATGCCGCGCGGCACCACCGTCGTGCGGCCCACGGTCGCTTCCACCTCGTCGAGAGTGTCGAGCATGTCGCGGCACTGTTCAAAATACACCTTGCCGATTTCCGTCAGGCTCAGGTGGCGGCTGCTGCGGTTCAGCAGCCGCGCATCCAGATGGCGCTCCAGGTGCATCACATGCTTGCTGACCATTGCCGGCGACAGATCGAGGCGCTCGCTGGCGCGCACGAAACTGTCCAGCTCCACCACGGCGCGAAATACGCGCATGCTGCGCAAGGTATCCATGAGCACCCCATCATCAACAAAATGGAAATGATATCTGAATAATTTCGATCTTGATCAACTGAATTTGCATGACTATCATCGACAGCATCAGCCATTACCCTCAGGAGCCGCCATGCAAGAACACACATTCCCCACCTACTTCGTGTCGCACGGCGGCGGCCCGTGGCCATTCATGAAAGACCAGTTCGGCGACCGCTACGCCGTGCTCGAAGCATCACTGCAAGACATCGCGCGCCAGATCGGTAGGCGTCCGAAAGCGGTCCTGGTCGTCACGGCGCACTGGGAAGGGCCGCAGTTCCTCGTCTCAGCCAGTCCGCAGCCGGGCATGATCTACGATTATTCGGGCTTCCCGCCGCACACCTATCAAATCGAGTACCCGGCGCCCGGCGCGCCGGCACTGGCGGCGCAGGTAAAACAGTTGCTCGACAAGGCCGGCCATCCGGCGCGCCTGGACCACGAGCGCGGTTTCGACCACGGCACCTTCAGCGCCCTGTTCCCCATTTATCCACTGGCGGACATGCCGCTGGTGCAGCTATCGCTGCAGCACGACTACGATCCGCTGGCGCACGTCGAGGTGGGCCGCGCGCTGGCGAGCTTACGCAGCCAGGGCGTGCTGATCATTGGCAGCGGCCTGTCCTACCATAATCTGCGCCAGTTCGGCCAGGCCGGCGCCGTCGCCTCGCAACAGTTCGACGCCTGGCTGCGCCAGGCGATGGCCCTGCCGCCGGCACAGAGGCTGGAACAACTGCTGGCCTGGGAAAGCGCGCCCGGTGCGCGCCAGGCCCATCCACAGGAAGACCATCTGCTGCCCCTGATGGTGGCGCTCGGTGCGGCCGAGCAAGAAGCGGCGCACGTGGTGTACCACGAGGAGGATTTTTTTGGAGCGCTGGCGGTGAGCAGTTTCAGGTTCGGAGAAGGCGCCGCCGCTTAAAAAAAAAGCCGCGACAGCCATGTCGCGGCGTTTTCCTTAGTGAAGCGGTAACTTGGGCGGCAACTTAGGTACCGCGCTTGCCGCGCGCCGCATTCTTGGCCTTTTCGGCCGCTATCTCTGCCGCTTTCGCCGCTTTTTCCGCCATTTCGGCGGCGTGCTGGGCCAGCAGGGCAGCACGCGTGTCCGGCGTTTCCAGCGAGATACGCCCAAGGATGCCGCTGCGATAGTCGAGCAGCAAGGTATGCGAGGCTTTCTCGAAATCGTAGTCGCCGCCCTTGATGCGGAAACCGCGCTTGGCGGCAATGCCTTCAACCACGCCGATGGCGTCGACTTCGCCAACCTTGGTGCCATAGCGGGTTGCCAGCATGTCCGGATAGCGCTTGAGCAATTCCTCGGCCAGGAACACGGCCACTTCCTCTTCGATCAGCGCATTAGAGCCGATGGCGTGGCTGGCCGCCAGCATCAGGCCGTCGCTAGGGATGGCGATCTTCGGCCACAGCATGCCGGGCGTGTCGACGAGGATGGTGTTCTTGTCCAGATACAGCTTTTGCTGCATTTTGGTCACGGCCGGCTCGTCGCCCACCTTGGCCACGCGCTTTTTCAGCAGCGCATTCATCAGCGTCGACTTGCCCACGTTGGGGATGCCCATGATCATGATGCGCAGTGGCTTCGTGGGCACGCCGCGGTGCGGCGCCAGCGATTTGGCCAGGTCCGGAATGCGCGCCACGTCGCCCGGCTTCTTGGTCGTCATCGCATACGCGGTCACGCCATCCTGGGCATTGAAATAGGCCACCCACGCGGCAGTAGCGGCGGGATCGGCCAGGTCGATCTTGTTGAGGATCTTCAGGCAAGGGCGCTGGCGGAACAGGCGCAACTCGTCCACCATGGGATTGCAACTGGCTGCCGGCAGGCGCGCATCCACCACTTCAATCACCAGGTCGGTGTTTTCCATGGTCTCGGCCGCTTTCTTGCGGGCCGCGTTCATGTGTCCTGGGTACCATTGTATCGCCATGCTCTTGCCTTCAGTTCGTTCAATCAATCCGCTATTTTACGTGGTTGCCGCCACGACGTCCCATTTTCCGCCGCCAGCGCCGGCCATGCGACGCGGACGAGACAATTGGTGATAATTTAGCAGTTACTTGAATGATAATATCCACAGTCCGTCCAGCCTGGCCGGTTTCCCCCATTGCACGCTCAACCTGGCACGCATTCCATGCATCTCTCCCATTTCCCCGTCCTCGCCGCCCTTTGTGCCTGCCTGCTGCCGGCCATGGCCCAGGAACAAGCGGCGGCGCCCGCCGACACGGCCGGCGAGGAAGTGCAGCAACTTGTCGAGGTGCAAGGTACGCGCGATCCCGACCTGCGCCCCTACCGCACCATGCTCAAGGGACTCGACGCGTATGCCGACCACCAGCGTCTGGCGCCGGGCGCGCCGCTGCGCTTCATGCTGTTCCCGGCCACGCCGAACGCCAGGCTCGATGGCGTGACCTTGCACCTGTCGGCCGACAAGCTGTCTATCCCCGTGCCCCTGGCGGCGGACGGCAGCTTCACCTTGACGCGTGACAAGACTGCCTACGACGCGAATGCTGACCTGCTCAGCAACAAGAAACGCGACACGCTGCGCTGGCGCCCCGACATCCACACGCCGGGCCTGGCGCAGAACGTGCGCCGCCTGGGCGACTTGCGCCTGGAGTGCGAAATCCGCTGGGCCGTCGAGCAAGATGGCCTGTCTTTTGTTCAGCGCAACCTGTTCCGCATGGCAGGCGGGCCGTGCCACTCGTCGCTGATCCAGGTGCCGTTTCCCGTACTGCGCAAGCTGCTTGCGGTACAGGCGCGTTCGGGCGAGCGCACGCTCGATATCCACGTCACGCAAGACCGCCAGCGCTATGTGCCGCCCTTGCATGACCTGAACTGGGACGACAATACCTTGCTGACCATGACGTACGCCGACGACGGCAACATGACTGGAGCGGCCCGCGCAGCGCCCATCAAAGCACCGCTGCGCCAGTGATACGCAGCAGGGAAGTCAAGTCGATTAGTTCCGCAAGGATCTTTATATTTACTGCAAGCAACAAAAAAGTGTGCTCTAATATCGCCTCTTAAATTAAAAGCAATTATTTCCAGGCTAGCGACACCAGGTGCAGGGAAATACGCGCTGGGTAAAGCTCGATATGATGATAATGGAACACACTGGCGTGGCGCCAGCGACGCACACGAAATGCGACGGCGCCAGCGCGCGCCCCGCCAAGGCCGTGCCGCGCCATGGCAGCATGCAGCAGTGGGAGAAACAATGCCGGCAGTGGCAGCAGCGAGTGATGCAACTCGAAGAGCGCCTGAAACGCCAGAGCGCCGACAGCTATGGCTTGCAAATGCTGTATGACCAGCTGGTCAATGAAATCAAGCACCAGCGCGACATGTTGCAGCTCGACAGCTTCGACGCGGAGAAATCATCGCTCGTCTACACCCAAGCGTGGCACCGCTTCATGGCCGGCGACGCACTCGACTACCAGACCCACCGCCACACGCATTCGCGCAGCCTGCCCAGCTTGCTGTAGTGACAGCATACGCAGGACAGCGCAAGCATTACAGCCCGAGCCTTATAGCCCAATCCCTATAGCTCCGCCAGCGCCTTCACATGCGCGGCCACGCTACGGCCCAGCGACGACAGGTTATAGCCTCCTTCGAGGCAGCTGACGATGCGGCCTTTACCATACTGATCGGCCACGCTCATCATCTGCTGCGTCAGCCAAGTATAGTCGGCCTCCACCAAGCCCATGCCGCCCACGTCGTCTTCGCGGTGGGCATCAAAACCAGCGGAAATGAAAATCATCTGCGGCTGCTGCCGGTGCAGCGCCGGCAGCCAGTGGTCGAGCACCAACTGACGCACCGCATCGCCCTTCGAGCGGGCCGGCACCGGCACGTTGACGCGCGTATCCGTGTAAGACTCGACATCACTGTAGGGATAAAAAGGGTGCTGGAAAAAACTCACCATCAGGATGCGTGGATCGTGCGCCACGGATTCGGCCGTGCCATTGCCGTGGTGCACGTCAAAGTCGACGATGGCGACGCGTTCCAGGCCGCGCACGTCGAGCGCATGCTTGGCAGCGATAGCGACATTGTTGAACAGGCAGAAACCCATGGGTTCACTGGGCCGTGCATGGTGGCCGGGCGGGCGGATCGCGCAAAAGGCGTTGCTGATCTCGCCATCGATGACGGCATCCGTGGCAGTCACGGCCGAACCAGCGGCAGCGAGCGCCGCGTCGTAGCTGTGTGCGTTGAGCAAGGTATCGCCGTCGAGCGGATAGTAATCGCCCTCGGACGGCACGTTGTCGCGCACCAGACCGATGGCCATGGCGCTATGATTGCGCTCGATATCGGACAATTGCGCGCGCGCGCCGTCGCGGTGCTCGACCAGGTCGCTGATGTGCGCGAGTATCAATTGATCGTTGATGGCCTGCAAGCGGGCCGGCGATTCAGGGTGCCAGTCGCCCATTTCGTGGCGCTGACAATCGGGATGGGTATAAATGGCTGTGCTCATGCGCTGTACTGGTTACCTCTGTCTCTGCTCTCTATCCATGCCGGGAAGCGCGCCGGAATCGCTGCAAGGCATTCCTGCCTGGCGCGTTCTCGCATACAATCACCGGCTGGTCTATGCCTTCCTTGCCACTTTTGCTGTCATGCTAATCTACCACGAGCGCGTGGCGCGCGGTCGGCGCCGTTTGACCTGGTCAAAGCGATTGTAAATTAAATAATCCATGCTCCTGTGATAAAAATACTACGCTTTTAAAAATACACCAGCGAACTGTTCACGCCGTGCACACCAACCGGGTGCGAGCAGCGCTGCGGCAGCGCCCGCCCTGCTGCGCCCTGGCCGGCCTCGATGACAGCAAAACCGGGGCGCACGCCACCATCACTCAGGTTCTGGCAATCTATGCCACGATGCAGTATGGTGATGCCAACCCAGATAAATAATGCCGCGTGCGGCGCAGCTTGCGCCGCCTGCCAACCCAATGCCGATGAGACGCTCCTTGTTACCGATCAAAACCTCTGCCCTGTGCCTGCTCCTCGCCCTCCCGCTGTGCCTGGCAACGGCGCACGCTAGCGAAAACAACAATATCTCTGCCGCCGACCGCGCCCGTGCCATGCGCGCGGCCAAGGCGCCGCCCAGCAAGGCGACGGCCAAGCAAACACCGGCTAAATTCGACTTCGAAGGCGAGTTTGTCGACTATGCCAACTGGAAAGAAGTACGCGCCTTCCTCGACGAGATGTCCGCCAAGCATGGCTTTGACCGCGCCGAACTCGATACCCTGATTGGCAAAGTGCGCTACGTCGAGTCGACCGCGCAATTGATGAAGCCAGCGCCGCCGGGCAAGCCGAAGAACTGGCAAGCCTACAGCGCGCGCTTCATCGAGCCCGTGCGCATCGATGCGGGCGTGAAATTCTGGGAAGAGAACGCGGAAGCGCTGGCGCGCGCCGAGCGCGAGTATGGCGTGCCAGCCGAAATCATCGTCGGCATCATCGGCGTGGAAACCGTGTACGGACGCAACACCGGTCGTTTCCGCGTGCTCGATGCGCTGACGACGCTGGCGTTTTCCTACCCGGAAAGCCCCACGCGCGCTGCGCGCATGGAGTTTTTCAAGGGAGAGCTGGAAAACGCGCTACTGTATGCGCGCAAGGATGGCATCGATCCATTGACACTGCTCGGTTCGTATGCGGGCGCTATCGGCCTGCCCCAGTTCATGCCCAGCAGCATCATGAAATACGCGCTGGACTTCGATGGCGATAGCCATATCGACCTGCGCAATTCTACCGCCGACGCCATCGGCAGCGTGGCACATTTCCTGGTCGAACACGGCTGGCGGCGCGATGACCCGGCCATCAGCACGTACCGCGTCAGCGTCTCGTCCAGCCACGCGTGGGAAAAGTTCATCGGCCAAGGCTTGCAAGCGAAGTACCGGCTGGAAGAACTGCAAGAGGCCGGCGTGAGCAGCATGACATCCACGCCTCGCAACATGCTGTTCGGCTTGATTGACCTGCAAAATGGTTCAGAAGCAACTGAGTACCACTTGGCAAGCAATAACTTCTTTGCTATAACTCAGTACAATAGAAGTTACTTTTATGCCATGTCCGTGATCGACTTGGGCAAGGCCATCAGCCAAGTACGCGCACGCTAACCGAAAGTCAGTCTAAGGTTATAATATTACTTGTAAGAAAGCGTAAGCGATGTTGAAGCAAGCAGCAAATAAGTCTATGGTGGGGCCGATACCATGAGCCAGCCTCGCTCGCCAGCCTTTGTGCGACGCCGGATACAGAAATTACCTTATAATTAACTTATTTAAAAATACAATTTTTGCTCTACCATAGAGCATAATAAAGAATAAATATCTGTTGCAGCAAGACAACACTTATTTTATACAAAGCAAGATTTTGAGACTTTCCAGTCTGAAATTGAATCCTGCTGTACAATTGTGTATATATCATGAAAAACTGTATCCCGGATCGTCCCGTGTGTGAATTCGTTCCTTTTAGTAAAGAATGAACATGAACGCAGCAAGAGCGAGCTCCGAGTGTTTTTTACTTTGCAGTGCAACTACAGAAGGAACATTAACATCATGACAAACCAAGTCGGCATTGATATGAACAGCGATTCGGACTCCGACGATCTGCTCCAATACAACCCAAACAGATTGCTCGATACCCTGATCGAAAACTTGCGCCTGAAAAACGACGCAGCGCTGTCCCGCGCGCTGGAAGTGGCGCCACCGGTGATCAGCAAAATCCGTCACCACCGCCTGCCTGTCGGCGCATCGCTGCTGATCCGCATGCACGAAGTGAGCGACCTGAGCATCCGCGACCTGCGTTACCTGATGGGTGACCGTCGTAATAAATTCCGCATCAGCGACAAGCAATTCAAGCCAAAAGAAGGCGAAACGTCACAAGGCTGATCCTGCCGCTTGCGCAGGTTTTCCCTCCCTGCCGTGGGGAGGGGGTATTTCTCGTCATTCTCAGGCCGATCTGGCCAATATCCGCTCCCCCCCCCCCCCACGCTGTACCGACGCGCAATCGAAGCGTAGCGAGCGGCGGCGATATATGACCAAGAAACGCCAGCGGGCAGCCGCACGCGGCAGCCAAGCCGATGCACCAAGGCGGTGCGCCGCGCAGTGGGTTTGCCTGGGCGTGCGTACTCAGGCCGGAAAGACACCGGTCGAGAGATAGCGGTCGCCGCGATCGCAGACGATAAACACGATCGTTGCGTTTTCCACCGTTTGCGAGATGCGCAACGCGATTTCGCAGGCGCCGGCTGCCGAAACACCACAGAACAAGCCCTCTTGCGCCGCCAGACTGCGCGCCATGCGCTCGGCCGCGCCCTGGCTCACGTATTCCACCTGGTCCACGCGCGACTTTTCGAAAATTTTCGGCAAGTACGCTTCCGGCCATTTACGGATGCCAGGAATCTGCGAGCCATCTTCGGGCTGTGCGCCGATGATCTGGATGGCGCGATTCTGTTCCTTCAAATAGCGCGACACGCCCATGATGGTGCCCGTCGTGCCCATGGCGCTCACAAAATGCGTCACCTGACCATGCGTATCGCGCCAGATTTCAGGGCCCGTGCTTTCATAGTGCGCACGCGAATTATCTTCATTGGCGAACTGGTCGAGAATAATGCCGCGGCCATCTTTCTGCATCTGCTCGGCCAGGTCGCGCGCATATTCCATGCCGCCGGTCCTCGGCGTTAGCAAGATATCGGCGCCATAGGCGGCCATGCTCTGGCGGCGCTCCACACTGAGATTGTCCGGCATCAACAACAGCATCTTGTAGCCACGCAAGGCGGCGGCCATGGCCAGCGCGATGCCCGTGTTGCCGCTGGTAGCCTCGATCAAGGTATCGCCTGGCTTGATGGCACCGCGCTCTTCAGCGCGCTTGAGCATGGACATGGCGGCGCGATCCTTCACGGAGCCGGCAGGGTTATTGCCTTCCAGCTTGCCGAGGATGACATTGTTGCGCGCTATCGCATCAGCGCCCGGCAAGCGCGTCAGTTGCACCAGCGGGGTATTGCCTATCGTATCTTCAAGTGTCTTGTAAGCCATCGTGTCTATTTGAGTCATGTCAACAAAGACCCATTCTAATATGAGATGCTGGACGGCGCATGGCTAAAAACTGCCGTGCTGCCAGGCAACGCCGGCTCCACCCAGCCGCGTGCCAGGTCGCATGGCGCCTGGCTTTGCGCCATGCAAAGCTTGCCGCGCACGCTGTTCCAGCTGGCTGCACGCGCCTGCGCTGGACGCGTGGCGATTAGTTATTTTAGTAATTTGCTTATTCAGTCCATGCATCAGTGATACCCGGCAGCACGGCCCAACTCATGCCCGAAGCCACCCAGACGAGCCAGCCCAGGCCAGTCGCCTCGGGCTCCAGGCCCGTATGCAGCAGATTTCCCTGTCGTCAGCGTAGCGCGACGGCAAGGTCTGCCAGTATGCGGCCGACACCACCGATCAGCCGCAAGGCGGACACAATAAAAAACCCCGCGCGGCCGGTACCACACGGGGTTTTCTGCACGTGTTGCGCGGCACCACCACACAACACGCTTGACAGCTATACGGTTGACAGCTACACAGTTACTTCTTCTCGGCTTCAGCCTTCTTCGCATCGGCTGCAGTGAGTTTCGCTTCTTTCTTCGCAGCCGCCGCGGCAGCCTTGGCTTCCTTCTTCGTTTCAGCGGCTGTCTTGGCTGGCGCCGCAGCGGTGTCGATCGCAGCAGCTGGCTTCGCTGCGGCTTCTTTCGCTGCAACGTCCTTCACAGCAGCTTTTGCCGGAGCAGCTTTCGCCATCGGCGCCGCTGGCGCGCCGGACTTGGCCTGGCCATTTACCTGCAAGCCCGCCTCGGACAGTTTCATGGCGCTTTTCGGTCCAATGCCCTTCACGCGGCTTTCGAAATCGGCCCAATCCTTGAAGGCGCCGCCCTTGCTGCGTTCATCAACGATGGCTTTCGAGGTGCTGGGGCCGATGCCCTTGACGCTGTCGAGTGCTGCCTGGTCCGCCTTGTTGACATCGACCTGGGCAAAAGCAAATCCCATTGTCGCGATCAGGGTGACGATGGCCAACAATATTTTTTTGAACATGGGTATCTCTCCGTGGTGTGGTTGCAAGATAACTCGAACGCAAAGGAGGAACAGCGCCTTGAGCGTTTTAACGGCTGGGACGTGATACGGTTGACAAGACGGCACCGCGCAAGGCACAGAAAGCCTGCGCCAGATCAAACAGCGGGCGCAGGCCGGAGAGGCAATACAAAGGCGGATTACTGCGGGAACAACTCTTCGCGGGTCACGGTGGCCGTGCCCAGCTTGCCGACGACGATGCCGCCGGCCCGGTTGGCCGTGCGCACGGCATCGCCCAGGCCCATGCCGGCGCCCAGCATGGCCGCCATGGTGGCGATCACTGTGTCGCCAGCGCCCGAAACGTCGAACACTTCGCGCGCATCGGTCGGCATGTGCAGCACCTCATCGGCCGTGTACAAGCTCATGCCCTCTTCCGAGCGGGTCAGCAGTAAAGCGTCCAGGCCGAGTTGCGCGCGCATCTGCTGCGCGCGTTGCGTCAATTGCTCTTCCGTATTCCAGTTTCCAACCACGCGGCGTAGTTCGGACTTGTTCGGAGTGAGCACTGACGCTCCCGCATAGCGATTAAAATCATCACCTTTTGGGTCAACCATGACGATCTTTCCAGCGGCCCTGGCCGCCTTGATCATCTCGGACACATTCACCAGGCTGCCCTTGGCGTAGTCCGACAGTATCACCACGTCGTAGTGCGGCAGCAGCGCATTGAACTGCTTGAGCTTGTCGCGCAGCACCGTATCGCTGGGCGCATCCTCGAAGTCGATGCGCAGCATTTGTTGCTGGCGACCGATCACGCGCAACTTGATGATGGTGGAAATGGCCGCATCGCGCTGCAGATAGCTGTGGATGCCGCCACCTTCAAGCAGGCGCTCGACTTCGCTGCCAGCCTCGTCGTCGCCGACTACGCCCAGCAAGCTCGTCTTCGCTCCCAGCGCGGCCGCGTTGCGCGCCACGTTGGCAGCGCCACCGAGGCGCTCTTCGCGCTTTTCGATGCGTACGATAGGCACCGGTGCCTCCGGCGAAATACGGCTGACCTCGCCGAACCAGTAACGGTCGAGCATCACATCGCCCACCACCAGCAGGCGCACCTGGGCCAGCGCGGCCGGCGCCGTCAAGGCTGCCACCGCGTGGGCACTCATGCGCGTGTCAGGATCGAGCGACCAATCCCGTGATATTCGATGCCCGCCTCGACCATGATGGCCGGCTCGAACAGGTTGCGCCCGTCAAAGATCACGGGCTGCTTCAGGCGCGCCTTGATCTGCTCGAAATCCGGGCTACGGAAGGCTTTCCATTCAGTCACGATGGCCAAGGCATCGGCATCCGTCAGGGCATCGAGCGGGCTGTCGGCAAAGCGCACCTGCGCCAATTGCTCCGGCGTCAAGTCCAGTTGCAGCACCCGCTTTGCCTCGGTCATTGCAACAGGATCGTAGACGGCTACCGTGGCGCCCCGCGCCAGCAAGTCCGCCAGCAGCACGCGCGCAGACGCTTCGCGCATATCGTCCGTGTTCGGCTTGAAGGCCAGTCCCCATACGGCAAAATGCCGGCCCGTCAGGTCCGCACCGAAGCGCGCGACCACTTTCCCGCCCAACACCTGCTTCTGCCGGTCGTTGACGGCTTCGACGGCGCGCAGGATGAGTAATTCCTGGCCGTGGCCGCGCGCCGTGCGTTCGAGCGCCTGCACGTCTTTCGGGAAGCACGAGCCGCCATAGCCGCAGCCCGCGTACAGGAAGCTATGGCCGATGCGCGGATCGGAACCGATGCCGTGGCGTACGGCTTCGATATCGACGCCCACCTTGTCGGCCAGGTTCGCCAGTTCATTCATGAAGGAAATACGCGTGGCCAGCATGGCATTCGCAGCATACTTCGTAAATTCGGCCGAGCGCACATCCATCCAGTAGGTGCGCTCGTGATTGCGGTTGAATGGCGCGTACAGGCTTTTCAGCAATTCGCGCGCGCGCTCGCCGTCCGCCGTGGCATCGACGCCGATAACGATGCGGTCCGGGCGCATGAAGTCTTCGACGGCCGCGCCTTCCTTGAGAAATTCCGGGTTCGACGCCACCGAGAACGTGGCGGTCACGCCGCGCGCGTCCAGTTCGCCCTGGATGGCGGCGCGCACTCTTTCGGCCGTGCCTACGGGCACGGTCGACTTGTCGACGATGACCTTGAAGCCCGTCATGTACTTGCCGATGCCGCGTGCGGCAGCGAGCACGTATTGCAGGTCGGCCGAGCCATCTTCATCGGGTGGCGTGCCGACGGCAATGAATTGCATCACACCGTGCGCAGCGGCAGCCTCGACATCGGTGGAAAAGGTCATGCGACCGGCGGCGCGGTTGCGCGCCACGACTTCTTCCAGGCCCGGTTCATGGATAGGGATGCCGCCGCTGTTGAGCAAGGCTACCTTCTGTACGTCCAGATCGAGACAAAAAACGTCGTTGCCCAGCTCCGCCAGGCAGGCGCCCGTCACGAGGCCCACATAGCCCGTGCCGATAATGGTAATTTTCATGGTTGTGCCGTATTTCTGAAATATAGGTGTTACATACGAGTACACGCCACGTTGCGCAAGGCAAGGTGGCGTGTACGATTAATCAGTTCATGACATTTAACTCTTCCGTGCGGCGTGGTGGGTAGGTTTCCCACTTGTTGCAGCCCGGGCAATGCCAGTAAAACTGGCGTGCCTTGAAGCCGCAGTGGCTGCACTGGTAGCGCGCGAGCTTCTGCGTGTAGCCGTGCACGAGGTTTTTTACCATCGACAGCTCGGACCAGATGGCGGCCGGCGCATCCATCATGCGAGCCTCGAGCAGCTTGTCCAGGCCCAGCAAGGTCGGCGTGCGGCGCAGCTCGGCGCTGACCAGCAGCTTCGCCGCTTCCACGCCGTCGAGTTCGATGACAGCCTTGAAGACCACTTCGATCAAGTCGATCGACGACGCCTCTTCCAGATAGGAGCGCAGCAGATTGACGCCTTCCTGTGCGCGGCCCACCTTGCTGTAGCCATCCATCAGACGCTGTGCCACCAAGGCCACGTGCGGCACGCTTTGCTGCTCCACGCGACGCCAGGTGGTCAGCGCACCTTCCACGTCGTCACGCGCCAGCAGCACGTCACCGGTCAGGATGGTGGCGCGCACGCTCTTGCGGTCCGTTTGCAGGGCTTTTTCCAACAGCGGCATGGCCTCGTCGGGCTTCATATGCACCAGCGCGTCATGTGCCAGCTCGCAATAAAACTGGGCGATTTCCTTCTGGCGCGCTCCAGCACCCGATTCCTGCAGCCCCACGGCCGCTTCGATGGCGCGCGACCATTCCTTTTCGCGCTGGTAGATTTCCAGCAGGGCGCGGCGCGCCTGGGCCGCATATTGCGTATCGACAAGGCTGTTAAAGGTTTCTTCGGCACGGTCCAGCAAGCCCGCCTTCAGGTAATCCATGCCCAATTCGTAGGCGGCATGGCTCTGCTGCTCCAGCGGCAAGTCCGGGCGCGCCAGCAAATTTTGGTGTACGCGGATGGCGCGCTCCGTTTCGCCGCGACGGCGGAACAGGTTACCCAGCGCAAAGTGCATATCGGCCGATTCCGGGTCCAGCTTGACGACTTCGATGAAGGCATCGATAGCCTTGTCATGCTGTTCATTGAGCAAGAAATTCAAGCCCTTGAAGTAGTTGCGCGGCAGGCTGCGCGATTCAGACACCAGTTGATGAATGTCCACACGCGCGGCAATCCAGCCCAGCGCGAAAAACACCGGGATACCCAATAGCCACCAGAGTTCAAAATCCATGCGATTGTTTTTATTCGAGTAAGAGAAATAGGAGCGACGGCGCCGATTACTGCGCGCTCACGCTGTCCGGTTGCGGCTGGACATTGCTGGCCACACCAACAGTCTGCAGCGCGGCAATGGTGGTTTTTTGCTTGTTCGCTTCGCGGCGGTGACGGAACACGGTCGGCGTCAGGGCCAGTACGCCGAGGCTGGCGCCGGCGACAAAAAAGCCCAGCAGCATCAAGACCAGAGGGCCACGAATTTCATAATTGAGGAAAACATGCAGGTCAACAACCTGCGCATTCTTCAGCGCAAAACTGAAGAACAGGACGAAAAGAACACAGCCAACGATGGTGGAGATGATTTTCATCGATACGCCCAGAAAGTACAAAAAATGCCGTATGGCACAACCTCGGAATGCCTGGCAGAAGCGTAGCGAGCGTCAGTGATTTGTGGCCGAGAAGCGCAACCGTACTGAAGTACGGTGAGCATCGCAGGCCGCAAAGCGCGACGCGCAGTAGCGTATGTCAGGTATTCTCAGCATATTAACAAAAAAAAGCGGCATCCAAGGACGCCGCTTTCTATGTCGCCTTCCAGCAGACGATTAATCCTCGATTATCGGTTGCCCGACCATCGCGTCCACCCGCTCGCGCAACTGTTTGCCCGGTTTGAAGTGGGGCACCCGTTTTTCGGGCACCATCACCTTGTCGCCGGATTTCGGGTTGCGACCGATGCGCGGTGGTCTGCTGTTCAGGGCAAAACTGCCAAAACCGCGGATCTCGATACGCTGGCCGGTCGCCAAGGCGTTGGTCATCGCATCGAGAATGGTCTTGACGGCATACTCCGCATCTTTCGCCACCAGCTGAGAATAACGCTCAGCGAGGCGGTTGATCAGCTCGGACTTTGTCATCTGCCGTATCCGCAGTCTTAGTTCTTGTTATCGAACTTAGCTTTCAACAAAGCGCCCAGGCTGGTGGTGCCCGAAGCTGCGTTGTTGTCGGTAGCGGCCATTTTCTGCATGGCTTCCTGGGTTTCAACGTTGTCTTTCGCTTTGATCGACAGTTGGATACCACGGGCTTTACGGTCGATGTTCAACACCATTGCTTCGACGCTATCGCCGACTTTCAGGTGCGTACCAGCATCTTCAACGCGGTCGCGCGAGATTTCGGAAGCGCGCAGGTAGCCTTCAACTTCTTCGGACAGTTGGATCACGGCGCCTTTAGGCTCAACCGATTTCACGGTACCGGTTACCAGCGAGCCTTTGTCGTTCATGGCTGCGAAGTTGTTGAATGGGTCACCTTCCAGTTGCTTGACGCCCAGGGAAACGCGCTCGCGCTCAACGTCGATGGCCAGAACGATGGCTTCCAGTTCGTCACCTTTCTTGAAGCGACGCACGGCTTCTTCGCCGGTTTCGGTCCAGGACAGGTCGGACAGGTGCACCAGACCGTCGATGTTACCGGCCAGGCCGATGAACACGCCGAAGTCGGTGATCGATTTGATCGCGCCGCGGACTTTATCGCCCTTCTTGTGGGTCACGCCAAAGTCATCCCAAGGGTTGGCTTTGCACTGCTTCATACCCAGCGAGATACGACGACGCTCTTCGTCGATTTCCAGAACCATCACTTCTACTTCGTCGCCCAGTTGGACAACTTTGTTAGGAGCAACGTTTTTGTTCGTCCAGTCCATTTCGGAAACGTGTACCAGACCTTCGATACCCTGTTCCACTTCAACGAACGCGCCGTAGTCGGTCAGGTTCGTTACTTTACCGAACAGACGGGTGCTTTGTGGGTAACGACGGGACAGACCGGTCCAAGGATCGTCGCCCAGTTGTTTCACGCCCAGCGAAACACGGTTCTTCTCTTGATCGTATTTCAGGACTTTGGCGGTGATTTCCTGGCCAACCGTCAGTACTTCCGACGGGTGACGTACACGGCGCCATGCCAAGTCGGTGATGTGCAGCAAGCCATCGATACCGCCCAGATCCACGAACGCGCCGTAGTCGGTGATATTTTTGACGACGCCGGTCACGACCGTGCCTTCTTTCAGCGTTTCCATCAGCTTCTGACGCTCTTCGCCCATCGAAGCTTCGATGACGGCGCGGCGGGACAGAACCACGTTGTTACGCTTGCGATCGAGCTTGATCACTTTGAATTCGAGGGTTTTGCCTTCGAATGGGGTGGTGTCTTTAACAGGACGGGTATCAACCAGCGAACCCGGCAGGAATGCGCGGATGCCGTTGGTCAACACGGTCAGACCGCCTTTGACTTTACCATTGACGGTACCGACGACGATTTCGCCCGATTCCATCGCTTTTTCCAGAGCCAGCCACGAAGCCAGACGCTTGGCTTTATCGCGCGACAGGATGGTATCGCCGAAACCATTTTCCAGCGATTCGATCGCCACGGAAACGAAGTCACCAACTTTGACTTCCAGTTCGCCGTGGTCGTTCTTGAATTCTTCGACAGGGATGAATGCTTCGGATTTGAGGCCAGCGTTCACGATCACGAAATTGTGGTCGAGGCGCACGACTTCAGCGGAAATAACTTCGCCGGAGCGCATATCTTGACGCGACAACGATTCCTCGAAGAGCGCAGCAAAACTTTCCATACCGGTAGATTCGTTAGTTGTAACAGTAGACATAGGGTTCACACAGGTTATCCAGCAGAGATCGCACCATGCGACTTAAACTGGGTTAGGTTTTTGACACACCCGGACAGGCCAGGAGCCGTCAACGGGCACCACATAGCATGGAAATCACACTATTTCACTAATGACGCATACCATTTCAACACGGTTTCGACGGCATCATCTGCCGTCATCGCCGAGGTATCGAGGACATGCGCGCCTTCCGCAGGGACCAGCGGCGCAATCGCACGGTGAGTATCACGTTCGTCCCGCGCTTGCAAATCCATCAGAAGGTCTTCCATATTAGCAGAAAAACCCTTGTCTATCAATTGCTTGTAGCGGCGTTGCGCGCGCGCCTCAACGCTCGCGGTAAGGAACACCTTTAAAGGCGCGTGCGGGAAGATCACCGTGCCCATGTCGCGTCCGTCTGCCACCAGGCCAGGCGTCTTGCGAAAACCCAGCTGCAAGCCTACCAATGCATGGCGCACGGTTGGCAACACAGCAATTTTTGACGCCGTATTGCCGACTTCTTCGGCACGGATCAACTCGCTGACGTTTTCTTGCGCCAGCAGGATCTCGCCGCCCGCAAAATGGCAGGGCAAATGTTCGGCCAGTTTGGCCAGCGCGTGCTCGTCGCGCAAATCCGTGCCACGGCGCAGCGCCGTCAAGGCAGTCAGACGGTACAGCGCGCCCGAGTCCAGGTAATGAAAGCCCAGCTTATCGGCCACGCGGTGCGCCACCGTGCCCTTGCCGGAAGCGGTGGGGCCATCAATGGCGATGACGGGAATATGAGAGGTTGGCATTATTTTGTCACTTTAAAAACGAGACCCAAAACGAAGACTGGGGTCGGTCCTGGCGGATCGGAATGCCTTCCATTGGAAGGCATTCCCCCTGAGGGTCCGACCCCGGCACTTGTCTTAGGTTATATCAATGTATCCTTAGCAATCCCCGCAAACGCGGCGAAATACTCGGGGAAGGTCTTGGCCACGCATTTCGGGTCGTTGATGCGCATTGTATTGCCGCGACGCGCGGCGCCATCGAGCGCCGCGAGCGAGAAGCACATGGCCATGCGGTGGTCGTCATAGGTGTCGATGCTGGCGGCAAGAATCTGCGCCGGCGGCGTCACGCGCAGATAGTCCGCGCCCTCTTCCACTTCGGCGCCCAGCTTGCGCAATTCCGTCGCCATGGCAGCCAGGCGATCCGTTTCCTTCACCCGCCAACTGGCGATATTGCGCAAGGTCGAGGTGCCGTCCGCGTACAGGGCAGCCACGGCGATCGTCATGGCCGCATCGGGAATGTGGTTGAAATCCATATCGACGGCTTTCAGCACGCCGCTCGAACGGGCTTCGATCCAGTTCTCGCCCATGGTGATGGTGGCCCCCATCTGTTGCAAGGCTTCGACGAAGCGCACGTCGCCCTGGATGCTGTCGCGTCCCACGCCTTCGACGCGCACGGGACCGCCGCCGATGGCGCCGGCTGCCAGGAAATACGACGCTGAAGAAGCATCGCCCTCGACGTGGATGGTGCCGGGGCTTTGATATTGCTGGCCCGGCTGCACAGTAAACGACTGCCAGCCGTCATGCTCGACCGTCACGCCGAAGCGGCGCATCAGGTTCAGCGTGATCTCGATGTACGGCTTCGAGATCAGCTCGCCCGTCACGTCTATGGTCACCGCATGCTGGCGCGCCATCAGCGGCGCCACCATCAGCAGGGCCGTCAGGAACTGGCTCGATACATTGCCGCGCACGGCGATGCGCTGCGCGTGAATGTGGCCGCGGCGGATGCGCAGCGGCGGGAAGCCCTGCTCGCCCGTGTATTCGATCTGCGTGCCGACGGCGTTCAGCGCGTCGACCAAGTCACCGATGGGGCGCTCATGCATGCGCGACACGCCATGCAGGGTGTAGTCGCCGCCGATGACAGCCAGCGCCGCCGTCAGCGGGCGGATGGCCGTGCCGGCGTTGCCCATGAACAGGTCGGCCGCGTGGTGCGGGAACACGCCAGCGCAGCCTTCCACGTGGTGTACCTGGTGCGCCGTGGCGGGGTCGCCCGTCATGTCATCCTGCTTCCATTTGACGCCCAGCGACGTTAATGCCGTGAGCATGACGAAGGTGTCGTCGGAGGCGAGCAGGTCGATGATCTTTGTCGTGCCCTTGGCCAGCGCGGCCAGCAGCAGCACGCGGTTGGAAATGCTTTTCGAGCCAGGCAGACGCACCGTGCCTTCGGCGTGCATCACCGGCTTCAAGTCGATATGGTGGGGGTAGTGCTTAGTCTGGGTCATGCTGGAATCCTTGAGTATTTATTCTGCGGGCGCGGCTGGAATTTCCGCCGTTTCGATCGCCTCGCTCCATTGCTGGCGCGCGTGCTGGGCGTTCGCATACACGGCCTCGATGGCGACGCCGTCGTTGGCCGCCAAGTGCGCGCGCAAGGTGCTCAACTGCGCCAGGTAGGCGTCCAGTTCGTGCAGCAGCGCCGGCTGGTTGGCCAGGCTGATATCGCGCCACATTTCCGGCGATGAGCCGGCGATGCGCGTAAAGTCGCGAAAGCCGCTGGCCGCATATTGAAACAGCAGGCCCGCATGCGGCTTCCTGGCGATGTCGTCGACCAGCGCAAAAGCGAGCAAATGCGGCAGATGACTGACGGCGGCAAACACCTTGTCATGTTCTTCGGGCGTCAATGTGTGCACGATGGCGCCACTGGCGCGCCAGGCGGCCGCCACCCTCTCGACATCGGCAGCTGCATTTTCGGCCAGCGGCGTGAGCACCACTTTCTTGCCTTGATACAGATCGATGATGGCCGCGTCAGGCCCGTTCGTCTCGCGCCCCGCGATCGGGTGACCGGGCACGAACTGCCCCACCTTGCCACCGAGCGCCGCGTGCGCGGCCGCCACCACGTCGCTTTTCGTGCTGCCCGCATCCGTGACGATGGTGCCAGGCTGCAAGTGGGGCGCGATGGAGGCGAGGATGGCGCCGGTCTGCGCCACGGGCGCAGCCAGCAACACCAGGTCGGCGCCAAGCAAGGCCTCAGACATATCGCCGCCGATCTCGTCGATGATGCCCAGGTCGAGCGCGCGCGCCATCGATGCCCGCGAGCGGCCCATGCCGACCACCTTGGCTACCGCGCCCGCATGTTTCAAGGCGCGCGCGAAAGAGCCGCCGATCAGGCCCACGCCAAAGATGACTACCTTGTTCAGTGCAGGCGTCGTCATAGCGTCAGGCCAGCGCTTTCGTCAGCGCGGCGATGAAGACGGCGTTTTCCTGCGGCAGGCCGATGGAAATGCGCAGCCATTGCGGCAAACCGTAGCTGCCCACGGGGCGCACGATCACGCCCTGTTGCAGCAGTGCCAAGTTGACGCGCGCGCCAGCGCCGTCATCATCGCCCACTTTGACCAGCACGAAATTGCCGTGCGAAGGCACGAATTGCAGGCCCAGTTGCGTGAACGCCTGCGTAAACTGCTGGTAGCCGGCGGCATTGTTGCGCGCGCTTTGCGCAAGAAATGCCTGGTCGTTCAGGGCGGCAATCGCGGCCGCCTGCGCCAGCGAATTGACATTGAACGGCTGGCGGATGCGGTTCATCAAGTCAGTCAGCACCGGCTGGGCGATGGCGAAACCGATGCGCAGGCCAGCTAAGCCATACGCCTTCGACAGCGTGCGCGACACTACCAGGTTAGGATATTGGCGCACCCACGCCGTCGATTCGTACTGCTCGTCGGCCGAGAGGAATTCGTTGTAGGCTTCATCGAGCACCACCACCACGTGCGGTGGCACTTTTTGCAGGAACGCTTCGAGCTGCGCGGCCGACAGGAAGGTGCCGGTCGGGTTGTTCGGGTTGGCGATGAAGATCAGGCGCGTATCGTCGGCAATCGCCGCCGCCATGGCGTCGAGATCATGTCCATAGGCTTGCGCCGGCGCGACGATGTGGCGCGCGCCCATGCCTTGCGTGGCCAGCGCGTAGACGGCAAACGAATACTGCGAGTACACCACCGATTGGCCGTGCTGCACGAAGGCGTGCGCGGCAATTTCCAGGATGTCGTTGCTGCCGTTGCCGAGGGTGATCCAGTCGGCTGGCACGTCATAACGCTTCGACAGCACGGCTTTCAAGTCAAAGCCGTTGGCGTCAGGGTAGCGCCCCAGATCATCGATGGCGGCAAGCATCGCCTGCTTGGCCGATTCCGGCATGCCGTACGGGTTTTCATTCGACGCCAGCTTGACGATGGCTGCCTCGTCGAGGCCGAATTCGCGCGCGACTTCCGCGATCGGTTTGCCGCTCTGGTAAGGGGCGATGGCGCGAACGTATTCTGGACCGATATTTTTAGACATGGTGTTCTTTAAAAGTTGGTGAATGATTGGTGAACCCAAAAAGCAGTGACCGGGGTCGGACCCTGAGGGTCCGACCCCGCCTTTGCCGGGTTACAAGCTGACCGGATACGACCCCAGCACCTTGAAAAACGCCGCATTGCTTTGCAGCTCGGCCAGCGCCTGGGCGACGGCCGCGTCGTGCACATGGCCTTCCACGTCGACATAGAAATAATACTCCCAGCTGCCCATGCGCGCCGGGCGCGACTCGAAACGCGTCATCGATACGCCGTGCTTGGCCAGGGGCGCGAGCAACTGGTACACGGCGCCCGCCTTGTTCGGCACGGCCAGCACCAGCGAAGTCTGGTCCTGGCCCGATGGCGCCGTCTGCAAGATCCCCACGACGGCAAAGCGCGTGCGGTTGTGCGGATCGTCCTGGATATGGCCCTTGACCACACCGAGTTTATACTGCGCGCCCGCCAGTTCGCTGGCAATCGCCGCCAGCGTACCATCTTCGCCGGCCATGCGGGCCGCCTCGGCGTTCGAGGCCACGGCGTGGCGCGCGATGTGCGGGTAGTGATGGTTCAACCACACCTGGCACTGCGCCAGCGCCTGCGAATGGGCGCAGATGGCGGTGACGCCATCCATGCTGCCGCTCTTCGTCATCAGGCTATGGTGGACGGCAATGGCGACCTCGCCGCTGATGATGAGGCTAGTCTGCAGCATCATATCGAGCGTGCGGTTGACGGCGCCTTCCGAGGAATTCTCGATCGGCACCACGCCAAAGTCGGCCGTCCCCGCCTCGGCGGAGCGGAACACTTCGTCGATGGAGGCGCACGGCAAGCCTTCGACGGCGCTGCCGAACTGCTGGTACACGGCTTGTTCGCTGAAGGTGCCGGCCGGGCCAAGATATGCCACGGTGACCCGCTTTTCCAGCGAGCGGCAGGAAGACATGATTTCGCGGAAGATGGTCTGCACTTCGCGGTCACCCATGGGGCCGGGATTACGTTCGGCCACGCCGCGCAAAACCTGCGCTTCGCGCTCGGGACGGAACACGGGCGCCTGCGTTTCGGCTTTCACGTGGCCCACTTGCTGGGCGATTTGCGCGCGCCGGTTCAGCAGTTCGAGAATTTGCGCGTCGATCGCATCGATCTGTTCGCGCAGCGGTTTCAATTTATCAGTCATGTCGGTGTATTTCGTCAGCTGTACTTCAATCATGGCCGCGCGGCCTGCGCCGGCGGCGGGCCGGCGCGCTTATGCATGAGAATGCCGGACAAAATGATCAGGGCTAGGCACGTTGCCGCTGGCAGTACAAATGTACGGCAAGGCAATGCAACAACACCCTGGACTTTTTGGCAGGCATGCTAGCGTCCGGCAAACTCGTTCAGATAATTCACTAAGGCTTGCACGCCCTCGATCGGCATCGCGTTATAGATCGATGCACGCATGCCGCCGACGGACTTGTGGCCCTTCAGTTGCAGCAGGCCGCGCTGCTTGGCGCCGGCCAGGAATGCGTCGTTCAAGCTTTCGTCGCGCAGATAGAACGGGATGGTCATGCGCGAGCGGTATTGCGGGGCGACCCTGTTCTGGTAAAAGTCGTCCGCATCGAGCGCCGCGTACAGCAGCGCCGCTTTGTCCATATTACGCTGTTCTATGGCGGCCACGCCACCTTGGCGTTTGAGCCACTGGAAAACCAGGCCGGCAATATAGATGCCGTAGGTGGGCGGCGTGTTGTACATCGATTCATGTGCAGCGACGTTGCTCCAGTCGAAAGCGGATGGGCAGATCGGCAGCGCCTTGCCCAGCAAGTCTTCGCGCACGATGACCAGCGTCAGGCCGGCCGGGCCGATATTTTTCTGCGCACCGCCAAAAATGACGCCGTATTGCGATACGTCGATGACGCGCGACAAAATGTGCGAGGACATATCGGCCACGATGGTGGTACCGGCCGGCACGCCTGGCGCCTGCTGGAATTCCACGCCATCGATGGTTTCATTCGTGCAGATATGCAGGTAGGCGGCGCCCGGCGTCAGCTTCCACTCGGACACTGGCGGCACGCCCGTGAAATGGGTGGCCTTGGACGACGCGGCGACGTTGACGTTGGCGTACTTGGCCGCTTCCTGGATCGACTTGCCCGACCACGATCCCGTATGCACGAAGTCGATGGTGGCCGGCTGCTGCGCCGCCAGAGCCACCAGATTCATGGGAATGATGGCGTTCTCGCCCAGGCCACCGCCCTGCAGGAACAGGATCTTGTAGTTCTCGGGCACGGCCAGCAGTTCGCGCAGGTCGGCCACCGCCTGCTTGTAGATGGAAATGAATTCAGGACCACGGTGACTCATTTCCATCACCGACATGCCACTGCCATGCCAGTCTTGCATTTCCGCGGCAGCTTGCGCCAGCACTTCCTTGGGCAGGACGGCGGGGCCGGCGGAGAAGTTGTAGATAGGGCTTGAGGCTTGAGGGGTCACGATACGGTCCTTGGAAAAATGGAATTATTGAGGCGACTGCGTGGCCGCCCGCATGACCTGCTCAAGTACGGCATTCACGCGCGGAATCAGCACGCGCTGGCTGATGGCCATCGATTCGGCCGACAGTTGCGGCATCGTGGCCAGCATCTTGCGCCCCAGCGGCGTCTTGTAGAAGGCTGTCAGCTGCTCGACTTCCGGCACTGTGTAAAAACGCGCGTACAGGGGCACTATTTCGGCGCTCAGTTCATCGATCAGGGTCGGATCGGCCAGTACCTGTGTCAGGGTGGCCATGGCGAAGGGTATTTCTTCCTCGGCGCTGGCCAGCGCGCGGGCCCTGCGCTGCTCATCCAGATTCGGGTTGCTGCTGATTTGCTGCTGCGCCGACTGGCGGATCATGGCGGGCATCGATTGCAGCATCTGCTCGAAGATGCTGCGCGTGAGCTGCGCGAACTGCATCGCATCGAGCATGCGCCGCACGGCCACTTTCATGGCAGCGCTGGGCGCCGCCTGGTGCGCAGGCATGGCTTGCGCACCCTGGGCCAGGGCCGGCAAGGTCGCAAGAAAAGCCAGCGAAAACGCGGCAAAGAAAGTGGCGAGAATTTTTCTCATGGCATGCGCGATGTTGAATGACGGGTAAATGGGCTGCGCCCGGGAGGCTTGTCGGCTTACGCCCTTTGGGCTAAGCCGACCTACGGACCTAACGACCGTCCGCGTCGCACCTGGCGCGCCAATAGCAATTGGGGCTCCCGAAAGAGCCCCAATCATCTTACTCCGGCTGGGCCGGGTCGACCGGATCGACCGCAGCCGGATCGGCTGGTTCAGCCGCTACCGGCGCAGCGGCGGCTTCCAGGCCCGCCTCCGTCGTCAGCTCGACTTCGTCGATATCGGTTTCCACCACGCGCTGAAGGCCGGACAGCTTGGTGCCGTCTTCCACTGCGATCAGGGTTACGCCCTGCGTCGCGCGGCCCATCTCGCGGATTTCCGACACGCGAGTACGGATCAACACGCCACCGGTGGTGATCAGCATGATTTCATCGCTGGTATTGACCAGGGTCGCGGCAACCACTCTACCGTTGCGCTCGCTGGTCTGGATGGCGATCATGCCTTTCGTGCCACGTCCGTGGCGCGTGTACTCGGTGATCGGCGTACGCTTGCCGTAGCCGTTTTCGGTTGCCGTCAGCACCGACTGCTGCTCGTTCTCGGCCACCAGCAGGGCGATCACGTGCTGACCTTCTTCCAGGTTCATGCCGCGCACGCCGCGTGCCGTGCGGCCCATCGGACGCACATCGTTTTCATCGAAGCGCACTGCCTTGCCCGAATCGGAGAACAGCATCACGTCGTGCTGGCCGTCGGTCAGCGCCGCGCCGATCAGGAAGTCGCCGTCGTCCAGGTCGACCGCGATGATGCCGGCCTTGCGTGGATTGCTGAAGTCCTTCAGCGGCGTCTTCTTGACGGTGCCCAGGCTGGTCGACATGAACACGTAATGGTCTTCCGGGAACGTGCGGTTCTCGCCCGACAGCGGCAGGATCACGGTGATCTTTTCGTTGTCCTGCAGCGGGAACATGTTGACGATCGGCTTGCCGCGCGAATTGCGCGAGCCTTGCGGCACTTCCCATACCTTCAGCCAGTACATGCGGCCGCGATCCGAGAAGCACAGGATGTAATCGTGCGTGTTGGCGATGAACAGCTGGTCGATCCAGTCTTCCTCTTTGGTCGCCATGGCTTGCTTGCCGCGTCCGCCGCGCTTCTGCGCACGGTATTCGGAAATCGGCTGCGCTTTCATGTAGCCGGTGTGCGACAGGGTCACGACCATGTCTTGCGGCGTGATCAAGTCTTCCGTTTCCAGGTCGGTCGCATTGAGCTCGATCTGCGAGCGGCGCACGTCCTTGTTGCCGGCGCCGTATTCATTCTTCGCCGCTGTCATTTCATCGGTGATGATGACGGTAACGCGTTCCGGCTTGGCCAGGATGTCGAGCAAGTCGGCGATATGTTCCATCACGTCTTTGTACTCGTTGACGATCTTATCCTGCTCCAGGCCGGTCAGGCGCTGCAGGCGCATCTGCAAAATTTCCTGCGCCTGGTCGTCCGACAGCTTGTACAGGCCATCTGCTTGCATGCCATAGTGCTTCGGCAGGTTTTCCGGACGGTAGGCATCGATGCCGCCCGGCGTCGTGCCGTCGCCCGTGCGGGCCAGCATTTCGCGCACCACGGACGAATCCCAGGCCTTGGCCATCAGCTCGACCTTGGCGATCGGCGGCGTCGGCGCGGCCTTGATGATGGCGATGAAGTCATCGATGTTGGCCAGCGCGACAGCCAGGCCTTCGAGCACATGGCCGCGTTCGCGCGCCTTGCGCAGTTCGAACACGGTGCGGCGCGTCACCACTTCGCGGCGGTGCGACAGGAAGCATTGCAGCATCTGCTTGAGGTTCAGCAACTTCGGCTGACCATCGACCAGGGCCACCATATTCATGCCGAAGGTGTCTTGCAACTGGGTCTGCTTGTACAGGTTGTTGAGTACCACTTCCGGCACTTCGCCCCGCTTCAGCTCGATCACCACGCGCATGCCCGACTTGTCGGATTCGTCGCGGATGTCGGAAATGCCATCGAGCTTCTTGTCACGCACGTTCTCGGCGATGCGTTCCAGCAAGGATTTCTTGTTGACCTGGAATGGCAGCTCGTCGACGATGATGGCGATGCGCCCGCCATCCTTGCCGTATTCTTCGAAGTGGGTCTTGGCGCGCATGACGACGCGGCCACGGCCGGTGCGGTAGCCGTCGCGTACGCCCGACACGCCATAGATGATGCCGGCGGTAGGGAAATCGGGAGCGGGAATGATTTCGATCAATTCATCGATCGTGCACTCGGGATTGCGCAGCACATGCAGCGCGCCATCGATGACTTCGGTGATGTTGTGTGGCGGAATGTTCGTCGCCATACCGACGGCGATACCGGACGAGCCATTGATCAGCAGATTCGGAATACGCGTCGGCAAGACCGTCGGTTCCTTTTCCTTGCCATCGTAGTTGGGCTGGAAATCGACGGTATCTTTGTCGATATCGGCCAGCAGTTCGCTGGCGATCTTGTCCAGGCGGCACTCGGTGTAACGCATTGCTGCGGCGCCATCGCCATCGACGGAACCGAAGTTACCCTGGCCATCGACAAGCATGTAGCGCAGCGAAAAATCTTGCGCCATGCGCACCAGTGTGTCGTAGATCGAGGCATCGCCGTGGGGATGGTATTTACCCATGGTTTCGCCGACCACGCGGGCGCACTTAACGTAAGGGCGATTCCACACGTTATTCATTTCATGCATCGCGAACAAGACGCGGCGGTGCACTGGCTTCAAGCCATCACGCGCATCGGGCAAGGCACGACCGACGATCACGCTCATGGCGTAATCGAGGTAACTCTTGCGCATCTCTTCTTCGAGGGAAATAGGAATTGTTTCTTTTGCGAATTGATCCATTGGCGGTTCGACTGATCTCAGGCTGTGGTTAACTTAATCTGTTACGCAATGTATGACGCAATACTGCATATCCTAGGCGGCTGTCGTCGTGGACGCCGCGCCGCGCGCTGCTGGCCCGGCCCGGCTTCCATGTCGCAGAGTGCCCGAGCAAATCGGCTGACACGCAGCACGGCGAGTAAGCGTACCGCAGGGGTACGTCCGGGCCATGCAGTGCCGCCGTGGGCATTTGCTCGACACTCTTAACAGTCAAGCACACGATTTTAGCATGCGCGCCCAGCTACCTGTACAAATTGGCCAGGCCGACAATCTTGTCAGATTGCACCGGGACCATGCACGCATGGCCTAGCGATAGTGCACAATGGCAACACCAGTTCAAGACACCAGCCCTTTAAAGTGGCAAAAAAAGTGATCAAATGTTACAGATCTGTTACAAACAGGCTATTTCGTTGCGCGAAAACAACGCGCAATCTAAAATCGAGCCAGCTTTGATTTAACCACGGTCGTGCGCCCTTGATGCGTGTGGCAAAATGGCTGAGAAGTTAATTGCTAGTTTCGCAATCTGAAACGAGCGCATATGGTCTACATGATAAAATCTTGGCACGTAGTACCAGTAGCGCAGTGTTGTTCTGCGGATATCACCCCCCGAAAGGAAAAAAGAATGAATAAATTTGTAACGCTGTTTTTCGCTGCATCCGCAGTGATTGCTGGCTCGGCTTCGGCCCAAACCCCAACCTCGGCACCATTCGCGCCAGTAACCACTGACATCAAGGCACCAAGCCCAAAAAGCGCTTACGTGCAAGATGCCCGCGGCGTGATCGTGCGCGATCCATTCGGTCTTTGCTGGCGCACCGGCTACTGGACACCTGCTGACGCGGTGCCAGGTTGCGACGTGCCACTGTGCGTAGCACCAGAAACCCTGCAAGATGGCAAATGCGTGGCCCCAGCAGCGCCAATCGCACCAGCAGCAGCACCGGCACCAGCCGTTGTCGTACCAGTACCAGTCGTTGTTGCTCCTACCTCGGAAAAAGTCAGCTTCGCTGCTGATGCATTCTTCGATTTCGACAAAGCCACGCTGAAGCCAGAAGGCAAAGCCAAGCTCGACGAGCTGAGCGCGCAACTGGGTGGCATCAACCTGGAGGTCATCATCGCTGTGGGTCACACCGACTCCGTCGGCACCGATGCTTACAACCAAAAACTGTCGGTACGTCGTGCTGATGCTGTCAAAGCCTACCTGGTCACCAAAGGCGTTGAAAGCAACCGCGTGTACACCGAAGGCAAAGGCGAGAAGCAAGCTGTTGCTGATAACAAAACTGCCGAAGGCCGTGCGAAAAACCGTCGCGTGGAAATCGAAGTTGTTGGTACCCGCAACAAGTAATAGCTGAGCCTCCCGGACTTGCCGCAAGTCGTCGCGCAAGTCAAGGACAGCAAGGAAAACCCCGCCAAGGCGGGGTTTTTTTTCGCCCGCAGATACCCGATTGTCAAAATGCCGCTATTATTCAATGTATGAACGCCGACCCTCTTGAAATCCAAAAATTCAGTGAGCTAGCCCACCGCTGGTGGGACCCCACTTCCGAGTTTCGTCCCTTGCACGAAATTAACCCCCTGCGCCTCGAATGGCTCAACGCGAAAGTACCGCTGGCCGGCAAGCGCGTGATCGACATCGGCTGCGGCGGCGGCATCCTGGCCGAAGCAATGGCACGCAAGGGTGCAGACGTGACGGGCATCGACCTGTCCGAGAAGGCCTTGAAAGTGGCCGACCTGCACAGCCTGGAATCGGGTGTCAAGGTACGCTACAAGCTCATTGCCGCCGAGGCCATGGCCGAAGAAGAGCCGGGCCAGTACGACGTCGTGACCTGCATGGAAATGCTTGAGCACGTGCCAGACCCCGCCGCCATCGTCAAGGCCTGCGCCACGCTGGTCAAGCCGGGCGGACACCTGTTCCTGTCGACCCTGAACCGCAATCCGAAAGCGTATCTGTTCGCCATCCTGGGCGCCGAGTACATTCTGCGCCTGCTGCCGAAAGGCACGCACGACTATGACAAATTCATCACCCCGGCCGAATTGTCGCACTACCTGCGCAGCGCCGGCCTGGACGTCAACAGCATGCGCGGCATGGGCTACAATCCGCTGACCAAGATTTACTCACTTAATAACAATACCAGCGTCAATTATTTGGTGGCTTGCACCCGGCCGCTGTAACCATCACGCACAATACAGGGCGGCTGCGGCCGCCATTTTTCATTCCTATTTGACACACTTTTCCCGCCATGACCACAGACCATCTGCCAGCCCCGCGCGCCATCCTGTTCGACCTCGACGGCACCCTGGCCGATACCGCGCCCGACCTGGCAGCGGCCATCAATCTGCTGCGCGCGCGCGCCGGCCTGGCGCCGACCCCGTATGCCATCCTGCGCCCCACTGCCTCGTCCGGCGCGCGCGGCATGATAGGCGCGTCGTATGGCGTGCAACCTGGCGAAAGCGACTATGAAGCCCTGAAAGAAGGCTTCCTGAGTAATTACGCAGCAGCCCTGGCCGTGGAAAGCCGTTTATTTGACGGCATCCCCGCCCTGCTCGACGGTTTGCAAGCGCTGGGCCTGGCCTGGGGCGTGGTCACCAACAAAGCGGCCCGCTTCACCGACCCACTGGTGGGACAGATCGGACTGGGCGCGGCCGGCTGCGTAATCTCGGGCGACACCATGGCGCACCCGAAGCCGCACCCTGCCCCCCTGCTGGAAGCGGCGCGCCGCCTGCAACTGGCGCCGGAAGACTGCTGGTACGTGGGCGACGACCTGCGCGACATCCAGGCCGGCCGCGCCGCCGGCATGCGCACGGTGGCCTGCGCCTGGGGCTACTGCGGCCCCGTCGAACCGCTGCACTGGAACGCCGACCATTTGCTGGACACGCCGCAAGCCTTGCTCGAGCTGGTGACTGGCGTAGTGAAGGCGGCGCAGGAGCGGCAACTGGCGGCTTGAACCAGGCCCCTGCCCGTAGTGCACGCCGGACTGCCCCATTAGACCAGCCCCCTTGCTTCGATAGCGCGAAAGCATCATGCAAGAGTGGGCAGATTGCGCTACAATGAAGGTTCTGTGGGGACGACCTGGTTTCGACGTGGGTTGCAAAGCAGCGCAGGGCATACCGAGGGCGGGCTACCTCGTAAATACAACCTGAAAAAACTTAACTGCAAACGATAACTCGTACGCACTGGCAGCTTAATTGCTGTTAGCTCTAGAACACCTCGTCCCTGGGGTGGGCCGTTAAAAGCTCTAGAGTCATTTACAGGGACTCGTCGTATGCTGGGTTACTTAGCGTCCGACTAAATAATAGGTAACTCGCTTGCCCATAACGTGCACATCCGTGCTGGCTGAGTTAAATTAAATGATAGTGCTAAGTATGTAGAACTGTCTGTAGAGTGCTTGCGGACGCGGGTTCGATTCCCGCCGTCTCCACCACTGGATAAAAAAGTAAGGGCCCCCGAGCGCAAGCGACGGGGCCCTTACTTTTTTATCCAACGACGAAACGGCCGGAACCGAATCCGCGTCCGGTACGGACGCGGGGCGCAGCGGGGAATTTGCCTCGCATGCGAGGCGCCCGCGCAGCGACGTTGCGCTGCAGCGCAACGGCTCCCCGATTCTTCTGACTGGCTCTTGCGCCGCAGGCGGTTTTTCCTAACAACAACATCAGCCGCTCAGGCTGTGTGCAAATGCCGGACCTGACCCTCGTTCCTTCTCGTTCCTTGCAAATGACGGACCTCGTTCCTTGCCGCCGTAAAATGAACGGTATAGACCAGCGCACAGTACGCCAACTAACGGACAAGATTCATATTTACCTATAGATTATGCACATGCGGGTTCGATACACCGTTCACTCAAAGGAGATTCACATGAAGAAGATCTTGATGGCAGCAGCTTTTACCATGGCTTTTGGCGCGGCAAGCGCAGCGGACATCGTCGACACCGCCAAATCGGCTGGCTCGTTCAACACGCTGGTGACCGCAGTGCAAGCGGCAGGTTTGGTCGACACGCTTAAAGGTCCGGGCCCGTTCACCGTGTTCGCGCCGACCGACGAAGCCTTCGCTAAGATTCCAAAGGCCAAGCTCGACGCGCTACTCAAGGACAAAGCCGCGCTGGCCAAAGTGCTAACCTACCACGTGGTGCCGGGTAAAGTGATGGCCGCCGACGTCAAGTCGGGCAAGGTCAAGACCGTGCAAGGCGAATCGCTGACCGTCACCGTCAAAGAGGGCAAAGTGATGGTCGACAAGGCCCACGTCACCAAGACCGACATCGTAGCCGACAACGGCGTGATCCACGTCATCGACACTGTCGTCATGCCTAAGTAAGTCTTAAAGTCTCGCAGATTGCTACGGGCTGGGTTTTGCGGATGCAGAACCGAGCCCTTTTTCGTTCAGCGTAACGCTGACGATGTCCAAAGCGCCGTGCTGCCGGATGGCTGATGCATCACTCGGTCGGGATCGCGCCCTTGTTCGCGGCGAGGCAATGGTAGCGACCATCATCACGCCATACTGCGCGTAGATGGTATCGGCGACCGCTGCCAGCGCGAACAACAGCCAGGCGCCTCGCGCTCTTGGAGGCGCTCGGCAAACGGGAAAGACCGTAGCCTACCCCAGAACCGTACATCAATAATACATTTAGCTAATTGCCAAAATGCCGGGCCGGACATGAATCGAATTGTCTCTGCTGCACTCACTTACAGTAGAAAGGTCAGCTAGACCAGTCGCGTATCGCCCTTCCCGGCACGCGGCCTTATGTGCCATTCGCCACGACCGCTTTTAGCCGGCTGCGGTCGATGCAAGCCGCTGGAGCTGCGCCGCAGGCGGTTTTTCCTAGCAACGACATCAGCCGCTCAGGTCGTGTCAGGATGACGGACCTGGCCCTACCCGCTAAAATCTACCGGCTGACCATCATGCAACATTCGAGGCCAATGATATAGTGGCGGAAATGTATACACTGAAGGGAACTACCATGAAAAACGACGCAAGCGCTCGCCCGCAGGCAAGCCAAACACCTGCCAGGCTCAGCAAAGGGGACTTCGTCACCGCACTGCGCAAACAGCTGCAAGAAGCAGGAAAGACCGGCGAAACCAGCGTGGACGTACGCGCTGCGACCCTGCATACCGACGTTGGCGTTTATCCCGCGCGCGGCCACTCGATGCCGACCTGTTGCACGGTGATGTATGAAGAGATGCTGCCCGGTGACGAGATACTGCTGACGCCACCCGGCGGCAAAGGACCGACGCTGTTGGTCAGGTATAAATTGCCGCGCTGAAAATCGCGGTCTGAAGTTAGTGGTGGCGATTGAGCGCGCTAATCGGCTCTGTGCGCTTCCGCCCTAAGCAGGTGTTCGCTTCGCCAAGGCGTCCCCTGCTGCTATTGTTCTGTTATTGCGGTGTGATGTGCCGTGGAACACCGGTTAAATTGGGAGGTAATGAATTCTGTGCAAACGGGCTTTCGTTCCAGTCGTGGGCCTTCCAATGCGCGCATGTTAAGAACATTTTCTAGGGAAACATTTTTCAACATCAACAGGCACATAATCGACACTTTACCAGCGCAGTGAAGGCCCATCGTTCCTGCGCGCCCTGATCAATTTCTACAATAGGATAAGCCAGTGCTCGCCCTCAATTCATTCCTTGAAATCAATTATCGCCGCGCCGACAGGCTGATGTTGTGCGTACTGTGGGGCCTGTTCATCGCAGCCCTGGGACTGGCTAGCTTGCACGACACCCTGAAATGGGCGCTGTTCGCCGGGCTGCCTACCGTCCTGATCGCGTCGGCCTTGGTACTGTACGCTGGCGGGACAAGGCTCACTCGGCAGTTTATCGGCGCCGCGCTGATGATCATGGCTGCATTACATATCCACCAGGCAGCAGGCATGACCGAGGCCCATTTCGGCATTTTTGTGCTGCTCGCTTTTCTCCTGTGCTATCGCGACTGGTCCGTGATCGTGGTCGCGGCAGCGGTCATTGCAGCGCATCATTTGAGCTTCAATTATTTGCAGGAACTCGGTTACGGCGTGCGTTGCCTGACACAGCCGGCAACCGGCCTCATCCTCATCCATGCCTTCTATGTCGTGGCTGAATCGAGCGTCTTGTGCTACATCGCCGTCATGCTGCACCGCGATGCCATCCAGGCTGCCGAACTGACGATTAGTGTTGCCACCTTGACCGGTGGCGACGACGGCACTGTCGATCTGCGCATGGCGGCCCAGCCGGCGCAAAGCGCCAGCGCCAAACTGCTGCAAGGGGCGGTGCAGCGTATGCACGGGGCGATGGCTGGTGTGCAGCAAGGTGTCGAGATCATCGTCGTTGCGAGCCGCGAGATCGCCAACGGCAACCTGGACCTCTCCGCGCGCACCGAACAGCAAGCGAGCTCGCTGGAGGAAACCGCCGCGTCGATGGAAGAACTCACCTCCAATGTCAAGCAGAACAGCGACAACGCACGCCAGGCCAATCGTTTGGCCATCTCCGCCTCCGGCGTCGCTGTCCAGGGCGGTACCGTGATGACGGAGATGATCGAGACGATGGCCTCGATCAATGCTTCGGCCAGAAAGATTGTCGACATCATCGGCGTGATCGACGGTATTGCGTTCCAGACCAACATCCTTGCGCTCAACGCGGCGGTCGAAGCGGCAAGAGCCGGCGAACAGGGGCGCGGCTTTGCGGTCGTTGCGTCCGAAGTGCGCAACCTGGCACAGCGCTCCGCTATTGCATCGAAAGAAATCAAACTGCTGATTGGGGACTCGGTTGAAAAAGTCGAGGCTGGAAGCAAGCTGGTCAGCCAAGCAGGCACCACCATGGAAGAGATCGTGGCCAGCGTCAAACTGGTCACCGACATCATGGACGAGATCAGCACGGCGGGCCAGGAACAGGAAGCCAGCATCTTGCAAATCAACCAGGCAATCACCGAGATGGACACAGTGACGCAGCAAAACGCCGCCCTAGTCGAGCAAGCCGCTGCTGCCGCCGAGTCACTGCAAGACCAGGCCGGAAATCTTGAGCAGGTGGTGCAGGTATTCAGGCTCGATCGCGTGCCCGCTGCGGCTGCAGCATCGCCAGCCGTGCGGCAACGTGCAAAGCCAAGCCCGGCCAGCGCTGCCCTCCAAACGAAGAAACCCGTTCCGGTGCGCATTGCGGCGCAGCGCCCGCCAGTGCCGCCGGCGGCGGCAAAGCCACGCGCGTCGTTATCCGATGACTGGGAACAATTCTAGCCTCGTCAGCGGTAGCTGCATTTTGTGGGATAAACACATATTGAAATTTTTCCAGGCGGCACTCTGGCCCAGGGACAGATCTTCAATACTGATCCTGTCAACTTAGCTTATGCCCTGCAGGCGCAGACTCGCCAAAGGCAAATCTGCTGCTCTTGGTCATGCGGCTTTGGTGCAATTTGAACCGGCTTTGATTGGCGAACGACAGCGAAAAGGGAACGCACAGGCCATGCAGGCAAGCTCGTGCACGCCTGAGCGCGACGGCTACGTAGGCTACTCCGGCGTCAATGCGCGCAGCGGCAATCGCATCGCGTGAGCGGTTTGTTAGCACGGCTTTGCCTGGCGCCGTCAGACGGCGCCAGGCTAGGCGCGTTAGCGTCTTATCGCCCTGTCGCCCTATCGCCGGCTCAACGGTACATACTCGCCCGGCAAGCTGGCCGCTTCCAGCGCATCGGCAAAGGCCAGCAAGAACTTCGCCTGGCCATGTTCCGACACCAGCAAGGAGGCGCCCTTGTGGCGCAGCAGAGTCAACACTTCCTGCTGATGCTCCTGGTATTGCTGCGAATGGCCATAGAAGGTCTGATACATTTCCAGCGTTTCCATGGCCTTCGCGGCCAGGATAAATTCGGGTTTTTCCATCATATCTCCTCTTGATCGGCTCGGAAACACGGAAGACGCATCCTCCGTCCCCTCTGGTGACAGCCAGCGCCAGCGGCATGGCTGCAGTTTCATCATACGCTTTTACTCAGCTGTCACCAACCGCCCGCGCCCAAGAGCCTACGCCAGTAAATAAATGCACCCACTGGTGGCATCGCCTCTAAGCCCGGTACGGCTCGCCCGACAGGATGCCCTGGTACTGGCTAAGCGTGCTGCCAATCTTCAGTCCCCCGGCATCGATATCGTAGAAACGGATATCCTTGCTGTGACCGCTACCGCGCACCTTCACTACCGATACCACGCGCTTGAACTGGCCTTCGAGCTCGATATAACGCTGCATGACGATGGCGTCGGCGAGGAAGGCATTGCCGTAGGAACTAAAGCGCAGCATGGTGTACTGGTCTTCCAGTTCGGCCGTCATCAGCACCGACACGCCCATGTCCGTCAAGGTCGCGACCAGGCGGTACAGCGATTCGCGGAAATCCTCGCGGAACATGGAGGCGAGCGCCATTTCAAAGCCGGACAGCGAATCGATGACCACGCGCTTGGCCTTCATGCGGGTAATCATGCTCACCAAGTCATGCAAGACTTCATCGAGCGACAGATCGAGCGTGCGCGTGTTGATCACGCCGACCTGGCCGGAGCTGACGAGCGTATTCATATGGTAGCTGCGCAGCTGGTTCGGGCTCTTCTCGAAAGCGGCAATCACGCCAGGCTCGCCGCAGCGCACGCCCTCGGTGAGAAATTGCGTGGCCAGCACGGTCTTGCCAGAACCGGATGGTCCCACCAGCAGCAGCGAATAGCCGGCCGGCAAGCCACCGCCCAGCATGACGTCGAGTTCCGGCACGCCCAGCGACAGGCGCTCATTACCGGAAATCGCGCCCCCTTCCATGCCGCTGTTCTTGAGCACGGCGCGGGGAAAGATTTCCACCCCATCGTCATTGATGCGGAAGGTGTGCACGCCCAGGCTTTGCGCCTGACCGCGCATCTTGACCACCTGGATCTTGCGCACCATGGCATCGCGATGCACCAGCTGTGACAGCCACAGGATGCCGTCGGCGACCGTAAACACAGGGCTGGACTCGGCCTCGGGCGCCAGGTATTCACCGATCAGGAAGGTCGTGGCCAGCCAACTGGTCATTTGCGTGCCCAACTGCTGCACGAAATGCTGCAAGCCGGCAGCGCCCGCATCCATGGCCTTCGCCGATTGCACCACGGAGCGGAAGGAATCGACGAACACCAAGCTAGGCGAGAATGCCTCGACCTCTTCGGCGATGCGCACCAGCACGCGGTCGAAATCGCCATCCAGCAAGTCCGCCGACAGATTGACGAACTTGATCGACTGGTTGATCTTGTCCACATCGAAGAAGGGAAACTGCTGCTGATAGCGCAGCATCTTCAGCGGTGGCTCGCCCAGGACCGTAAAAAACAACGCCTTGCGCTCCGGCGTGGCGAGGGAAAACATGATCTGGTGCGCCAGCGTCGTCTTGCCGCTGCCGGGCGTGCCCGCCAGCAGGTTAAAAGAGAATTCCGGTATTCCGCCGCCCAGCAGTTCGTCCAAGCCCGGCACGCCAGTGGCCAGGCGTTGGATGGTAACTTTGTTCATTCGTTCGGCTCCGTTCCAGCATTATTCACAACGTCATCACCCCAGGCTTTGAGGAGGATGCTATTCGTTAAGAGTTCGCCAATTAATAAAATAAGGGTGTTGATAAAGTGCATCAACATCGCCGTGCTTGCCGCGCAAGCGACGCTGTCCGCCTGTCCTTGCAAGCTGGCGCGCAAGGCGGTCATGGCGGCATCCAGTGCTTGCGGCGAATGGGGCGTCAACCAGCTGAACTGTTTCTGACTCTGGTGCAGACTGCGGGCATACATCGACTCCACGCCGCGCTCACCAATGATTTGATTCAATTCAGCGGCCAGTTGCTCCCACAGGCGAATACTGACGTCTACCACCACACCTGGGTCGCGTAACAGCGCGCGCTCTATCCTGCGCTGCCGCTGTGCATGGGCTGTGGCCATAATCGGATCTTTTCTCTGCGGTTTTCGGTACTTGGACCATGTTAAACAAAAGCATCAGGATTTCCTCGCCCATCAGCGGGGAACCGTTGCCGTGATTATTTTCGACAAAGCGTCGATATTGATAGGCTTAACCAGATAATGGTCAAACCCTGCCTCGCCAGCGCGGTCGTACTCGCCAAGCTGGCTGTAGCCCGATGCAGCGACAAAGCATGGCAGTGGCGGCAACAACGCCGCGCGTGCCGCACTGATGAGCTGAAAACCATCCATGCCAGGCAAGCCGATATCGCATACGATGACATCGTAGGGCGCATCGAGCGCGGCGCGCAAGCCGCTGGGGCCATCATTGCGCACGTCGACATGGTGGCCGTCCTGCGTCAGCAGCAGCGCCAGCATTTCGGCCGCATCGGCGTTATCCTCGATCAGCAATACGCGGCGTGGCAGTGCGCACGCCGCAGCTTGCGTGTGCATGTCTTGCGACGGCAGCGCCAGCGAGGACAAGGGCAGCTGCAAGACAAACTGGCTGCCGAAGCCAACCCCAGCACTGAACACATCCACGGTACCGCCATGCAACTGGGTGATGATGCGCACCAGCGACAGGCCGATGCCCAAGCCTCCCTGCGCCCGCTCCAGCGAACGGTAGCCCTGGGTAAACAGGTCGAAGATGAAGGGCTGGATATCGAGAGCGATGCCGGCGCCGTCGTCGCTGACGGTAATTTCCACCACATCATCGCGGCGCCTGACGACGATGTCAATGTGGCCAAACTCGTGCGTAAATTTGCTGGCATTGATGAGCAAGTTGGCAAACACTTGCGTCAGGCGCACCAGATCGCCTTCGATGACCAGCGCTTCTTTCGGCATGCTCACGCTCAGCACTTGCTGACGCTGGCTGATGCTGGCCTGGCCCACTTCCACGGCACTGGCGATAATTTCGCTTAGCGCGATGGGTGCCAGCTGCAAGGTGATCTTCCCGCTGCTGACGCGCGAGGCATCGAGCAAGTCGCCGATCAGGCGCGCCATGTGCGCCACCTGGCGGCCGATCACGCCATGCACATGCGCCAGTTGGGGGTCGAGGTCGACCTTTTTAGCCAGCAAGTCATTGGCCATCGCCAGCGGCTGCAAGGGGTTGCGCAATTCATGCGCAAGCATGGCCAGGAATTCCGTCTGGCGCAAGGTCGTCGCTTCGGCCGAAGCTTGCATATCCTGCGCGCCAAACGTCGCCAGTACCAGATTTTGATTGGCTTCGCGCAACTGCTTGATCAATGGGCCAAAGGTGTCGGATTGATCCTTTTCCTGCACCTGCATCTTGGCCATGATCAACAATTGATTGATTGTGTCGCGCAGCAGCTTGACTTCGCGGCTATGCGAGGCATGCAGAGTTTGCTCGGAGGTCAACTGCTGGGGCGCATCATCAGGATCGGGCGAGAGTGCTGTGTGGTGCATGGTAACGATGTACGGCTTGTGAGGGCCGGCCTCAAGGACAACTCTTCGTTCCGCAGCGTTCACTCAGACATCGCCGCGCACGCCAGCTCTATTGCTGCCTACGGTGTATTACATTCTCATTTAGCACAATACTCTAAAATACAAGTATGCGACTACTTATCGTCAACGGTGCGCATGGGCAGCACGTCATTGGCGAACTGCCCCCCATGGCCAAGGCCGATTGCTAGGCCGCGTACTGCGTGCCGCGTGCTGCATTTTTCCAGACTGGCTTGCCGGACATCGTCAAAGCCACACTTACTCAGCACCAACTGTCCCTGCCAGCAACCCTCGGGAGATTCGCAGGCATGGGCCGAGCCCGGGAACCCATCATAGATGGTGGGATTCGCCTACGACAGCGGGTCTGCGCGGCATTGCCAGCGCCACCGTGAACAAGCCCCAAGGCTGCTACTGCAGTATAGGCGGCCCCAGTGTAACCGCAATGCGGCGTGAATTTTCATTTAAATCAACTACATGCGCCTCAGGCCGCCGCAAGGGTAGCGCGCGCATGGGCAGCGGTCGGCATCGCGTGCAAAATATGGCCCCTCGATACCCTTGCCTGCATTACTCCATGGTTCACATAGACCAGGGATCGCCGCAGCCAGTACGCGTCGGGTAACATGGGCCACCGTTGCTATACAGAGATCCATCATGCCCGATTCCCGAACCACCCTGCGCTGGCTGCGCAGCGCCGTGATAGCCACCGCGCTGCTCAATCTGTCCGCCTGCGCCAGCGCGCCCGCGCACGAAGCGCTGTTCCTCACCACCACCTTCACGCCCGCACATTCCTTTACCAAGGGCATCGAAGGCCCGGCCGTGGATGCGGATGGCAATATCTATGCCGTCAACTTTGCGCGCCAGCAAACCATCGGCAAGGTGCGCCCCGATGGCAGCGGCGAAGTGTGGCTGAGCCTGCCCGGCACCAGCATCGCCAACGGCATCCGCTTCGGCAGCCGGGGCCAGATGTATCTGGCCGACTATGTCGAGCACACGATCTACCGGGTGGACCCGGCCACGCGCGCGCTGTCCATCCACGCGCGCGAGCCGCGCATGACGCAGCCGAACGATATCGCCATCACTGCCGATGACGTGCTGTATGCGAGCGACCCGAACTGGAAAGAAAACACGGGCCGCGTGTGGCGCATCGCGGCCGATGGCACGGTGACACTGGCGCTCGATACCATGGGGACGGCCAACGGCATCGAAGTGAGCCCGGACGGCAAGATGTTGTATGTCAATGAAAGCGTGCAGCGCAATATCTGGATGTATGACATCGCCGCAGACGGCAGCCTGAGTGGCAAGCGATTGCTGATCAAGTTTGACGATTTCGGCATGGATGGCATGCGCGTGGACGTCGACGGCAACCTGTACGTGACGCGCTACGGCAAGGGCAGCGTGGTCAAACTGTCGCCGCAGGGGCGCATCCTGCGCGAGATCAGCGTGCCCGGCGCCAAGCCCAGCAACATCAGCTTCGGCGGCCCCGATGGCCGCACGGCGTATGTGACGGAAGTGGTGCAGGGACGCCTGCTGCAATTTCGTGTCGACCGCCCGGGCCTGGAATGGCAGCGGGCGCAGCAGCATAAAACAAATGCGGAAAATGCGGCGAATGCGGCGGCGGCAGCAGCAGCAGCAGCAGCGGCGCCACCGCCTGCCGCGACGAACAAGGTCAGCGGGGAATGATGCGCTGCGCCTTCAACTTCTCGAACAGATTGCAGAAGGCATCGGGTGTATCCTGGTAGTCAAGAAAGCCCGCCTTGCGGCTCTTGCCCATGTCCGTCATCACTTCCATCGGCCGTCCCAGGTCGGCATCCGTATGCCACCAGGAAGCGAGACGGCTGATATCCGTTTCCACCAGATCATGCTGCTGCGCGATGGCACGCCATTGTGCAGGCGCATCGTGCATGCGCCCGGCCAGTGGCGCCATGGCCTCCGGCAAGTCCGCCGCTGCCACGCCAAAGTACGCTGCCAGACGGGGCCACAGCCACTTCCAGCGAAACACGTCGCCATTGACGATATTGAAGTCCTCGTTGCGCGCGGCCGGGCTGTGCGCCGCCCACGCCAGGTGGCGCGCGATCTGGCCAGCGTCCGTCATGTCGGACAGGCCATGCCACTGTGCGGATGAACCGGGAAACACAAAAGGCTGGCCGCTGGCCTTGCACAGGCTGGCATACACGGCCAGAGTCAAGCCCATGTTCATGGCATTGCCCAGCGCATAGCCGATGATGGTGTGCGGGCGGTGCACGCTCCACGTAAAGCCATAGCGTGTGGCCGCTTCGAACAAACGGTCTTCCTGTGCATAGTAAAAATTCTCGACCTCCTGGCGGCCCTGCTCTTCGCGCAGCGGCGTGACGGGTACGCTGCCCTTTGCATACGCGTCGAACGGCCCCAGGTAATGCTTGAGGCCAGTCACCAGCGCCGCATGGCGCAAGTGGCCCTTCGGACCCAGCGCTGCCAGCACGTTGGCCACCATGGCGCCATTGACGCGGATATTTTCCTGCTCGTTGTCCTGGCGCGCCCAGGCCGTGAAGAAGACGTGGCTGACGTCCAGGCCCGCCAGCGCAGTGACCACGGCGGCGCCATCGGTCGCATCGAGTTGCAACGATACGCAACCGGCAGGCACGGGCGTGCGGCCGCGCGAGACGCCCGTCACCTGCCAGCCTTGCGCCAGCAAATGCGTGGCCAAGTTGCTGCCGATGACGCCGCTGGCGCCGATGATGAGGGCGTGTTTTTGCATGAGAGAGTAGCTCCAAAAGAAAAAATCATCATATACGCGACATCAATTCTGATCCGCGATACTATTTCATCTTATTCATGAATAAAATTCTCGAATCATGTTTTCATCGGAACATTTAAAGGGCCTCACGCCCTTCCTCGCCACGGCCGACGCGGGCAGTTTTACCAAGGCGGCCGAGCGCCTGCACCTGAGCAGTTCGGCCGTCAGCAAGAGTGTGGCGCGCCTGGAAGAACGGCTGGGCGTGCTGCTGTTCGAGCGCAGCACGCGCCGGCTGAAACTGAGCGATGCTGGGCGCGCCTACTACGCCACCTGCAAGCGCGTGCTGCAAGAACTGGCCGATGCGCAAGACGTCCTGGCCGAACACGCGACAGAACTGGCGGGCAAGGTGCGCATCGGCGTGCCGGCCTCGTATGGCCGTCTGCGCGTGATGCCCGCGCTGCTCGACCTGTGCGCGCAATATCCGCGCTTGCAGCCGTCGATCGCCTTCAGCGACCGCTTCGTCGACCTGTTCGAGGAGCGCATCGATATCGCCGTGCGCATCGGCGCACCCTCGCACTGGCCAGCTGCGCTGGGGCAAATGCACTTAGGCGACGAACAGCTGATCCTGTGCGCGGCGCCCGCCTACCTGGCGCGGCGCGGCACACCCACCTGCATCGCCGATCTCGATGGCCACGACTGCATCGCCTACGGGCGCGGCGACGCTTCGCCCATGCCATGGCTGTTCCCAGGCCATGACAAGGGCGCGCAGGTCGAATACCGGCTGGCGTCGCCCCGCATGACGCTGGGCGACGCGCAAGCGCGCACCGCCGCCGTGCTGGCGGGCTTGGGCGTGGCGCAGCTGGCCACCTGGCTGGTGCAAGAATACCTGGCCACGGGCGCCATCGTGGAAGTGCTGCCGGCACTGGCCACGCCAGGCTTGCCGCTGTATCTGGCCTGGCCGCTGGCGCGCCAGCTAAGGCCCAAGACCGGCACCCTGCTGCAGGAACTGCGCCAGCGGCTGACGATCGATTGACTCCATTGAACATTTCGCTTGACCCTGACGCTGCGTCAGGGTCGATGCTGTCTGTACGCGCCAAACAAGGAGCAAGCCATGCTATTGAAAATCGGTGAACTGGCCAGGCTCACGGGCCTGACTATCCGCACCCTGCACCACTACGACAGCATCGGCCTGCTCTCGCCTTCGACGCGCACGCCCGCTGGTTACCGCCTGTACCAGCACGGCGACATGGACCGATTGCACCGGATCATGGCGCTGCGCAAGTTCGGGCTGTCGCTGGCCGAGATCGCCAACGCACTCGCCGGGCCGGAGCTGCCTTTAAGCACCATCGTGGCGCAGCAGATCGCCATGCTGGAGCGCCAGATCGCACAGGCGTCCACCCTGCGCGCGCGCCTGTGCAGCTTGCAGACGCAACTGGCGCAAGGGCAAGCCCCGGAACTGGCCGATTGGCTCACCACGATGGAGTTGATGACCATGTACGATAAATACTTTAGCCCTGAAGAACTGCAACAACTACCGCTGCTATCGGACGCAGCCGTGGAACAGGAATGGAAAGCGCTGGTGGCAAGCGTGCGCGCACTGCAGGCGACGGGCGCCGCCCCCGGCGATGCCCAGGCACAGGCCCTGGCCACGCAATGGATGGTCAAGCTGGTGCGCGACACGGGCGCCCATCCCGGCCTGTTCGCGCGCCTGAACGACATGCACGCGCAGGAGCCGACCATGCAAGCGACGACCAGCGTCGATGCGCACTTGATGCAATTCATCATTGCCGCCTTCAATGCCTCGCGCATTGCGCTGTACCAGCCCTTCCTCAACGAGCAGGAATACGCATATCTGGCCGCCAACTACGGCAAGCGCTCGGGCGAGTGGCCGGCCCTGATCGCCGCCGTACGCGCGGCCATGGATGCGCGCACGCCACCCACCGATGCGGCCGTGCTGCAACTGGCGCGACAGTGGCTGGAGCTGTTCCGTTCATATGCGGGCACGGACCCGGCCACGCAGCACAAATTGCGCCAGGCGCACCAGCAGGAACCGCGTTTGATGGAAGGCAGCTTCGTCGACGCGGCCATGCTGCAATACCTGGGTGCGGCGATGGCCGTGGTGGCGCAGGAACGCCCCGGCGCATAGCTGAGGTGCAGCGCATCGTGCGCAGTGGAAGACGACAGCAAGGTAAGCTCCTTACTCACCGCCAAGGGCCGCGTCGCGCTCAGCGACTTGTTGCCGAAGAACTAGCCGCCACCGCCCTCGTCAGCAGCGTCGCCACCATCTCGGCCGTGGCGGCGGCCAGGGTCCAGCCCAGGTGGCCATGGCCGGTGTTGTAGTACACGCCGGGCGCCTTGCCTGGCCCCACTTTCGGCAGCATGGCGGGCAGCATGGGACGCAAGCCCGCCCACGGGACCACCTTGCGCGTATTGACGCCAGGAAAGCACTGCTCCACCCATTGCAATAGCGGACGGATGCGGTCGGCGCGAATGTCGTGGTTATCGCCATTGAATTCCGCCGTGCCCGCCACCCGCAACCGGTCCTCGCCGAGGCGGCTGCTGACCAGCTTGGTAGCGTCGTCGAGCAAGCTGACGCAAGGAGCCGCAGCACGGCTCGCTGCGTCATCAAGCTGCACGGTAATCGAATAACCTTTCACTGGATACACATTCACATGGTCGCCCAGCATTGCTGCCAGGGCACGACTGGCCGTGCCCGCACAAATGACGACGGCATCGAACAGGGTGCTATCCTCGCCCAGGCTGACGCGCACCTTGCCATGCTCGCGCGCCAGCGTCTTCACCTGCGCGCCGTAGCGGCAGGCCACGCCCAGGCGGACGCAGGCGTCGGCCAGGCCGCTGGTGAATTTGTGGATGTCGCCCGTGGAATCGCTGTCCGTGTAATAGCCGCCGTAAAAGTCGCCGGCCAGGGCCGGTTCAATGACGCGCATTTCAGCAAGCGTGACGGCGCGCCGCTGCAAGCCGCCCTGCGCCAGCAAGCGCGACACGCCGGCCGCCCGCTCGAAGCCACGCCGGTCCCGGTAGATATGCAAGATGCCGGCGCAGCGGTGATCGAAAGCGATGTTTTCAGCTTGCGCCCACGCAAACAGATGTTCGCGCGCGGCGATCGCCATGCGGACCGTGGCGATGGTGTTGCGTTCGTAGTGCGGCATGGCGGCGAGAAATTGCGCAAACCAGCTCAGCTTGTGCCAGCTGGGAGTCGGATTGAGCAGCAGCGGTGCATCGCGCCGCGCCATCCATGTCAAGGCCTTCCATAGCGTCGCCCTGTGGTTCCACACTTCCGCGTGCGAGGCCGATAATTGCCCGCCATTCGCATACGACGTTTCCATGCCGGCATAGCGGTGACGCTCGATCAAGGTCACGTCCACGCCCCGTTTCGCCAGCGCGTAAGCGGTGGTGACGCCCGTGATGCCAGCGCCGATGACGGCCACGCGCGTCATTCGGGCACCACCTTGTGCACGACGGTATCGCCCGCCTGCAAGACGCGTCCATCCTCGGCCAGCACGTCGATGCGACGCACGGGCAAGCCTGAACCGCGCTGCAGCAGGCTGGAATGGGCCTCCCCCGGCTCGAACAATTGCTCCTCGCTCCACTGGCGCAGGCCGACGACGACGGGAAACAGCGCCAGCCCTTTTTGCGTCAGCACATATTGCTGGTAGGCCGTGCCGTCCGAGGCGGGCGCGACCGTAAAAATGCCCTCTTCCACCAGCGTATGCAAGCGGTCGGCCAGGATGTTCTTCGCCACGCCCAGGCTTTTCTGGAATTCGCCAAACCTGCGCATGCCGTCGAAGGCGTCGCGCACGATCAGCAGCGACCAGCGCTCGCCGATGACGTCGAGCGCGCGCGCCACGGGACAGGGGTCGGTTTTCAGGCTTTTGCGCTTGGCCACAGGCAGTCTCCACGATTGAGTGGTTGCATTTTAAAACTTCCCGGCGTAGACTCCAAGTGGTTTTAATTTAAAACCACTTACCTACCATTCCATGCGCGATACAAACCCTCCCCTGACGACAGCACTTCCCCCCTCCCTCGTCTGGCTGTTTGCCACGGCAGCCGGCCTCAGCGTGGCCAATGTGTATTACGCCCAGCCATTGCTGGCCACCCTGGCGCAGCAATTCGGTATGACGGACGCCGCCAGCGGCATGGTCATCACGGCCACGCAACTGGGCTGCGCGCTGGCCCTGCTGCTGCTGGTGCCCTTGGGCGACATGCTCAACCGACGCCGTTTGACGCTGTTCCAGTTGGGCTTGCTTGCCATCTGCCTGACAGCGCTGGGCTGCGCCCGTTCCACGGCCGCCTTGCTGGGCGGCATGCTGATGGTCGGCTTGCTGGGCACGGCCATGACGCAGGGCTTGATCGCCTACGCGGCCAGTGCGGCGGCCAGCCACGAGCGGGGCCGCGTGGTCGGTGTGGCGCAGGGCGGCGTAGTGATAGGCTTGCTGCTGGCACGCACCCTGTCCGGCGTGGTGGCCGATATGGCAGACTGGCGCGCCGTGTATTTTGTCTCGGCGGCCATCGCTGGCGCCCTGCTGTTGCTGCTGTGGCGCAAGCTGCCGCCAGCGCAGCCATCCCATCAGAAGCTGGCCTACGGTGCCCTGCTCGCCTCCATGCTGGCCATGTTGATGCATAACAAGGTGCTGCGCGTGCGCGGCATGCTGGCCCTGCTGATGTTTGCCGTGTTCAATATCTTCTGGAGTGCCCTGGTGCTGCCCTTGACGGCCCAAGGCTATCGCCATGCGGCCATCGGCGCATTTGGCCTGGTGGGCGTGATCGGCGCGCTGGGCGCGGCGCGTGCCGGGGCGTTGGCCGACAAGGGCCGCGCCCAGTGGACGACGGGCGCAGCCCTGCTATTGATGCTGGCCGCATGGCTGCCGCTCGGCTTTGCCAGTACGGCCCTGTGGCCCTTGATCATCGGCATCATCGCCTTAGATCTGGCAGGACAAGCCATCCACGTGACGAACCAAAGCCTGATCTTCAAGCACGATAGCGACGCGCACAGCCGCCTGGTGGCTTGCTATATGCTGTTTTATGCGGTGGGTAGCGGTGCGGGTGCGATTGCCGCCACCAGCGTGTATGCGCTGGCGGGCTGGCATGGGGTATGCGCGCTCGGTGCGGCGGTCAGCTTGCTCGCCCTGTTGTTCTGGCGGCGGACCTTGCCTACTGAAAGAATTAGTTCAACACCGGCGTGATCGCACCGTGACGGTAGGTCTTCAAGGCATCGGGCTGGATCTGGATCAGCGAACCGCTGACTTTAATCAAATGCAAGTCCGTCAACTGGTGCAGCACGCGCGACAGAGTGGCGGGTGCCAGGTTCAAAAACGACGCCAGCAAACTTTTCTTCAAGTCCAGCTTGACCTCGTTCGAACGCTGCTGGTCCGACGCCTGCAACAGATACTCGACCACGCGCTGGGTGGCGTTCTGCACGGAGCAGCGTTCCACGTTGCGAATAAAACCCATCAGGTGGTGCGACAGGCTATTCATCATCTGGCGCGCGATGCGCGGCGACTGGTCCAGCAGGCGCAGCAGCGCGTGCGGCGGGATGCGCAGCAGCAGGCAGTGCTCAAGCGCTTCGGCGCAGAACGGGTACGGTTCATCGAGGAAAATCATGGCTTCGCCGAAACTCTGGCCCGGACGGATCAGTTCGAGTACCTTGTCGGTACCTTCCATGGAAAACACGCTCAGCTTGACGAGGCCGAAAACCACGACATAAGCACCTTCCGCCACTTCGCCCTTACGGAACAGCACTTTGCCTTTTTCCACTTCGACGCGCACGACATCCTGGCGCAATTGTTCTAATTGCGAAGGGGAAATATGGCGGAACAGAGCCTGGCTCGATAGCAAGCCATCGACGTTGACCTTATGCATGACACTCTCTTATTAGATTAGCGAATGGCTAATAGTGTAATGGGCAGGTAGCGTCAAGGCCATACGTCAAAGGAACTAGGGTTGTCTAGGCCGGAGCGGCATACAGATCAAATAATCGCGCATTGCCTGGGTTTATTTGCGCTTTGCTTGATCTCTATTTACCTAACTCACGCTCGACCGCATACACGGCGATCTGCACCCGGCTGCTGAGCTTAAGCTTCTTGAGGATGTTTTGCACGTGGATTTTCACCGTGCTTTCGGCCACGTCCAGCTGGCGCGCGATTTCCTTGTTACTCTGGCCGCGCGCCAGGCAAGCCATGGCTTCGCGTTCGCGCGGCGTCAATTTGTCATAGTCGGCCTCGGGCGCGTTTTGCCCCGCGCGAAACTGCGACACCAACTTGGCCGTCATGGCATCGGCAATCACGGATTCGCCGGCTGCGGCGCGGCAAATGGCCTGCCCCAGTTGTTCGGCTTCAATATTTTTCAACAAATAGCCGCGTGCGCCTGCGCGCAAGGCCGCGCCCAGGTCGGCCGCGTTTTCGGACACGGTCAACATCAGCACCACCATCTGCGGCAAGTCCTGCAAGATCAGTTGCAGCGCGTCGACGCCGCTCATGCCGGGCATATTCAAGTCCATCAGCACCACATCGGGCAGCAACTCGGCCGTCAGGCGTACGCCGTCGAGCCCGTTCGATGCCTCACCCACCACCTGGAATAGAGGGTTGCGCTGCAGCAGCAGCTTGACGCCGCTGCGCAGCAAGGTATGGTCGTCGACCAGCAGGATTTTGATTGGAGCGTTCACGTATTTGTATCTTTTACCTGGTAGGAATGAATCTTCTGTTACGCGGCCTGGCGCCGGGCGGCCGGCAAGGCCAGCGAGATCGTCGTGCCTCCGCCGGGCGTGCTATCGATGGTAAATTGTGCACCGAGCCGCTCGGCTCTTTCCTGCATGATACGCAAGCCGATCTGCACTTCCGTTTTCCTGTCGCGCACATTGGCGGCAAAACCTTCGCCATCGTCGCGTACTCGCAGCGAAAAATCGCGCCCGTTTTCCACACACAGGGCCACGTTGCTCGCTTGCGCGTGCTTGCGGATATTCGACAGCGCTTCTTGCACGATGAACAGGATCTGCAACTGTTGTTCGGGCGCCAGCGGCGCCCCATTGCCGCGCATATCGAGCGTGCCGGCGACGCCTGTCTGCAACTTGAACTTGGCCAGCACTTCGTTGAGCTTGCTTTCCAGGTCGCTGCCATGCCAGCGCGTGCGGAAATTGACCAGCAATTCACGCACATCCTGATAGCTTTGCTCGACACCCATGCGCATCAGCGGCAGCACTTCGGCCGCTTCGTCGAGCTGGCCCCGGCGCACGGAGTCGTCGAGCATCTGCACTTGCAGGCTGATGAAGTTCAAGCTTTGCGCTATGCTGTCATGCAAGCCTTCGGCCAGCAGGCTGCGTTCGCGCGCTACGGCAAATTCCTTCTCGCGCGCGATCAGGCGCTGGTTCTCGATGGCGATGCCCAGGCTCTGGCCCAGGGTTTCCAGCCAGCCCTGCTGCTGCGCGTGCACGGCTTTCGGACGCGCAAAGTGCAGCGAAAAACTGCCCACCACCTGCTCGCGCGCAAGGATGGGAAAGACGGCGATGGCGATAAAACCTTCATCCTGGCAGCGAAAGCGCTGCAGCGCATCGACCTGGCGGAAATCGCGGATCTGGATCACGCCCTGCGCCACGGCTGCACCGCACAGGCAATCGTTATTGCGGATGCAATGTTCTTCTTCCACCATGCCATCCGAAATACCCTCATGCACGATGATGTGCACGGTATCGTGCTGCGCATCGAGGATGCGCACGGTGCCGCCTTGGGCTTGCGCGAACTGCATCACATGGTGCAGGAAACCGCGGCACAAGGCATCGATGGCGTGCTGGCCTGCCAGCAGGGTGGAAATGTCATGCAGGGTGGCCAGCTGGCGTTCCTGCGCCGTGCTCAGCCCCGATTCGGCTTGCGCCAGGCGGCGCTGGCGCCAGCGCGACGCTGGAAGTTGTTTACGGGAAAATTGACTGCGCGGCGCATGCATGAAAGACTCAAATCGATTTTAGAGAAGAAAAATACCCGGCATGTTGGCAGGCCGGGCAGGTATGACGTTACAAACGGATCTCGGTACCGAGCAGCTTGACGAACTGCGCCAGCCAGGCCGGATGCGCTGGCCAGGCGGGCGCCGTGACGAACTGGCCATCGGTGATGGCGTCCGTAACGGCGATGTCGGCATACGTGCCGCCCGCCAGCTTGACTTCGGGCGCGCAGGCGGGATAGGCGGAAATACGCTTGCCGCGGATGACATCGGCGGCGGCCAGCAATTGCGCGCCGTGGCAGACAGCCGCGACGGGCTTGCCCGCGTCGGCGAAATGGCGCACGGCGGCGATGACTTTCTCGTTCAGGCGCAGGTATTCGGGGGCGCGGCCACCGGCGATCATCACGGCGTCATAGTCGGCCGGGTCGATCTCGTCGAAGCTGGCGTTCAAGGTGAACAAATGACCGGGCTTTTCCGTGTAAGTCTGGTCGCCCTCGAAATCGTGAATCGCCGTCTTGATCGTCTGGCCGCTTTGCTTGCCGGGACACACGGCATGCACGGTATGGCCCAGCATCAGCAGGGCCTGGAACGGCACCATCGTTTCATAATCTTCTGCAAAATCGCCGGTCAAAAACAGAATTTTCTTCGCCGCCATGTAGTTCTCCTATAAAAGATAGACCCCGCAAGATAGACCCCGTATGCCTGCAGCATGCACCGCAAGGCGTATCTTAGCGCGACTTGGCAGCCATACCGGATATTTCAAGCAAGCTTTGCGCCTTGATCGCGGATTTTATCGCTTGAAGCGGAATTTTTTACAGGCTCGCAGGTGAAACCTGGCCGATGTACCGCCTGTTACGCCTCGTCGTCGCAGGCGCTGCAAGCGCTGACGCCCTCCCACGCATGCGCAAAATTATGGCAAGATCAAGTTTCTTTCATTCCACAGTGGAACTTGCCATGATTTTTGAAATTGCCCACATCCAGATCAAACCGGCCACGCATGGCGCTTTCGAGGCGGCCGTCGCCAAAGCCGTGCCCCTGTTCCAGCGCGCGCGCGGCTGCGAATCGATGCGCCTGGAGCGCTCGATCGAAAATGGCGATGCGTATCGCCTGGTCGTTGGCTGGGCCACGCTGGAAGACCATACCGTGCATTTCCGTGGCAGCGACGACTTCCAAGCCTGGCGCGGTCTCGTCGGCGAATTCTTCGCCGCCCCGCCCCAGGTCGAGCACATGGACACGGTGCTCGCAGGCTTCTAGCGCGGCACTTCGACGGCAGGATGGTGAAACACCTGGCGCAAGTAAGCGAGGAAAGTTTCATCCTTGCACAGGGTCTTGCCCGGAGAATCCGACAATTTCGCCACCGACTGGCCATTGCAGCGCACCAGTTTCATGACGATGTTGAGCGGCGTCAAACCGACGTCGTTGGTCAGATTGGTGCCGATGCCAAAGCCCGTCATGATGCGGTCGGCAAAGTGCCGGTACAGGGCGAAGGCCTTGTCCAGGTCCAGGCCGTCGGAAAACACGAGGCGCTTGGTATTGGCGTCGATGCGCAGGGCCGCGTAGTGGGCCAAGGCTTTCTCGCCCCAAACGACAGGATCGCCCGAATCATGGCGCAAGCCGTCGAACAGCTTGGCGAAATACAGGTCAAAGTCGGCCAGGAAGGCGTCCATGCCCACCACGTCCGTCAGGGCAATACCCAGGTCGCCGCGGTATTCCTGCACCCAGTCTTCCAGTGCCGCCTTTTGAAAATCGCGCAGGCGCACGCCGAAGGACTGGAATGACTGCATATATTCATGCGCCATGGTGCCTATCGGCACGACGCCCAGCTTTTTCGCCAGGTACACATTCGACGTGCCTTTAAAATATTCGGGCACTTCCTGCGCCAGGCACTGCACCACTTCGTCGTGCCAGGCACCGGAAAAACGCCGGCGCACGCCGAAATCGGAAAATTCAAACGGATGCTTGCGCCGCGGCAACTTGCCGAATTCCTTCACGGCCGCCACTTTCAAGCCCAGGCGGTGACGCCCTTCGCGCATGGCCGCATCGAGGTCGAAGCGGCGGAAATACAGTTCGTTGACGATGTACAGCACGAAAATTTCGAAGCCCATCACATGAACTTGCGGTCCGGCCGCGTGCACCAGCAAGGTGTCGCCATCGGTGCTGACTTCGATGAATTTTCTCTGGAAGCGAAACACCGTCAAAAAATCGACGAAGTCACTCTTCATGAAGCGCAAGGTGCGCAAATAGGCCAGTTCGTCGTCGGCAAACGACATCGAGCACAGGTGGTCGAGCTGCTCTTCCAGCTCGACCTTCAGTTCAGCCAAGGGGAAGGCGGTCGCGCTGCGGCAAACAAATTCGTATTCGGTATGGGTGTTCGGATGACCGTGCAGCAATGCTTGCCACATTGTAAATTTATACAGATCGGTTTCCAGCAAACTGCGCACTATCGGGGTCATGTGTGTGTTCTCCAACTTCCTGAAGCCAGAATAGTACGCCACCGCAAGCATTTCAGCAGCGCAAATTGGACACTGGCTCAGGCAGCCGGTTGCTCCAGCGCGTTGGCCAACAATTCGGGCAAGACCTCGGCGGACGTGGCAAGGCGCGCACCGCGCGCCTGCATGGCGGCCAGGAAATCGCACTGCTGCGCAGCGAAGCCCGTCACGGGGCTCATGCAATCGGTCAGCAGCACCAGCCGCGCCAACGCCTGCGGGCCCTGCTGCGCCTGCAGATAGTCGGCGATGTCTTCCGTGCTCGCTTTCACGCAGTGGCTGCCCGCTTCGCCGGTGATATAAATCTGCTGCGCCGGCAGCAGCGTGGCGAGGAAATCGAGGTTGCGCTGGGTCGCCGCATCCTGCGCATCGGGCACTTCTGCCATGACGGCCGAATAATGCTCGGTCCAGGGATTGGCCCCCTTGCTCAACTTGGCAACGACCTGCAACTGCTGCACTTCCCAGGCATTGTAGGCGGCGCGCACGGCCGCATGGACATTCTGCCCCCAGCTGCCAATCTCGCAATGCACGGGCCACACCATCAATTGATAGCGCCCCGCTTGCTGCAAGGCATCAAGGTAGGCCAGCGCGCGCGGCAAGGCGCCGCTGGCGGCCGGCAAGAACAGGCCGTCGCGCACCTGCTGCGCGCTGATCTGCGTAAACGGCGCGACGGCAGCGCCCTCGCCCGTGCGCCAGAAGGCGGGGTGGGCGATATCGTAGCGGTGGTGGGCGTCGAGCGTCACGCTAATCTGCGTCAAGCCGCCGCCGCCTTCACGAATCAGCTGCGCCACGCGCAACATGTCGGCGTGGGCCCCTGGCACGGCCAGCGCAGGTGCGCCATCCGGCGGCAGCCAGGTGGCGGGCAAGTCGCAAAAATCGTTTTGCGGGTCGATGACAAGCAGGTGCAGCTGGCGTTTCATGGCGGTCCTCGTGCGTGGCGGAGTTTGCATCATAATGGCAACATCGCCATCGTGCCAAACCAGGAGCCGCCATGAACATTCTCAATCACAATAACGTGCGTCCGAATAAATTACTCAACAGCAAATGGACGGCAGTCACGCCAGCGAACAAGGAAAAACACTTCCTCGTCGTCAAGCTATGCGCAACGGCCACACCGGATGAACCGGTCACGCATGTGGAATTGGAAGCGGTACATTCCGGCCGCGTGCAAATGCTGCCATGGCGCGCGCTGCAAGATGCGACGCTATGGCATCAGGGGTGGAAGACATAACGGCGCTGGCGCTGCTCGACCAGCTTGACAGCCGCCTCGCGCGCTTGCGCCACGGCGTCCGCCGCCGTGGCAAACGGGTGATCGGCCGACACGCGGCGCTTGCGCAGCAGATTCAAGCGATGCATGGGGTTGGACGAGGGGGCATAGATGGCGACGTACGCGCCCCATAGCTTGCAGCCCTGCAAGCGCTCTGCCGTGTAATTCACCTCATAAAAATCAACATACTTTATCGGCACGATGTACGCTCCAAAAATGACATGGCCGGACAGCTTGTCTCCACGGACTGGCGCGGTGAGGGTAAAACCATGCACGCGCGATCGCTCAGGCTATTCAACTCAGCTCTCTTTTTGATCGCGCGGCACAGAAAAAAGGATGCATGACTAAGGCATCTTCATGCATGACGACACGAGTCGGGCCGAGCCGGACTACGCATGCCACACTTATCAGACTATCTACGTGTGCAGACTGAAAGTATAGACGATGCAAAAGAATTATTAGTCGCAAACCGCGTACTGAACGCAGGTGGCAGGCTAACATCTGCACGCTGCCGTGCGACTGACACGCCATGGCAGGCACCTATTTTTCTGCCTCGGCTGCGGGATGCATGGACCAGACGGCACTGAGGATTTTCCATTCGCCGTCGCGCTTGACCATCTGCCACGCTTCCACGCCATAGTTCGACAATTTGTCGCCGACCAGAAATGCATAGTCGAAGTTGACCCACGCCACATGGCGGTCCTGGGTGATCTTGACGTTATAGAATTTTTCTTCCGTGCGCTGCGGTTCGCGCTTGATAAAGTTGGCGAAACCGACATAGCCGGCCGCCTGGACGCCATCGAAATGCACATCCGTCGTGTCGCGCATTTTCTTGATAAAACCGTCATCGGCCGGCGCGGCGAACAAAATGTTCGTATGCAGCATCAGCGACGATAGCAATTTGATATCCTTGGCGAGCAGCGCCGCCTGGAAGTCGGCGACGACTTTTTCGATGGCACGGATATCTTCGGGCGTGGAAGCATGACGCCCCACATAGGGCGGCGCCACCGGCGCAGTCTGCGCCTGCGCCGCGCCGGCCGCCAACAGGGAACATCCGAACAGTACTGCGCTTGCCAACTTGTGCATGGAAAACTTTCATGGCGAACCGTTCGCCGGGCTGGCACGGGGGCGTGCCGTCGACAAGCTTATGTCAAGCATAGCAAATTAGCAATCCACTTGAAGATCGAGTGCAGGCGGCCAGCAATTCATCGACCAAGGCATCGGACAACTGCACGGCCGCAGCCGCCTGCGCTGCGCTGCCAGTTTCGCCGCGAATTCGCCACACAATTGGCGCAACAGGTAGGCGCTGTTGCGCACGCGGCTAATGATGTGTCAGACCCTGCTCGTGAATTGCTCCTGTGGAAATGGGGTGGGCTTGGGCCATGTTGCAGCCCTTGCAGCCCTTGCAAACAGCATAGTTCGGGTCTACCATCGATGAAACCGTGTAAATGCCAATGTTTAGCATCGAATTTTTAGATATGGAGCCAGCATGAGAGAACCGGGCCAACCTTCGCTCGACCAGTTGCGCGTGTTCGTCGCCGTCATCGACGCGGGCGGCTTCGCGCACGCGGCGCGCCAATTGCACCGCACGCAGTCGGTGATCAGCTACACCATCGCCAACCTGGAAGAACAACTGAATGTGGTGCTGCTCGACCGCGCCAAGCGCAAGCCCACCCTGACGGACGCGGGCAAGGCGCTGCTGGCCGATGCGCGCGCCGTGGCCCTGAAGGTCGATGGCATGCGCGCGCGCGCCAAGGCGCTGGCCGGCGGACTGGAGGCGGAAGTGTCGGTAGTGGTCGACGTGATGTTCCCCACCTGCGTGCTGGTGCGCGTCCTGGAAGCCTTCCAGGCGCAGTTCCCCACCGTTGCCCTGCGCCTGCGCATCGAAGCCATGGGCGCCGTAGCGCAACTGGTGATGGATGGCAGCTGCCACATCGGCCTCGGTGGCTCGATGACGACCACGGCCGGCGTCTTCGAGCGCCTGGCCGTCGGCCATGTGCGCCTCATTCCCGTGGCCGCACCCAGCCACGCGCTGGCGCAACTGGCGCAGCCGATCGCCTCCAACGTGGTGCGCGAACACGTGCAACTGGTGCTCAGCGACCGCAGCGACCTGACGCAGGGCCAGGATTTCGGCGTGCTGGGATTGCGCAACTGGCGCCTGGGCGACCTCGGTTCCAAGCACGCCTTGCTGCGCGCAGGACTGGGCTGGGGCAATATGCCCGAAGCGATGGTACGCGACGACCTGCAGGCCGGGCGCCTGGTGCATTTGACGCTGGCCGTCGACAAGGGCGAAAATTATCCGATCTACCTGATCCAGCGCGCCGATACGCCGTCCGGCCAGGCAGGCAAGTGGTTGACAGAGCGCTTTGCGGAGCAACTGCCGTTGCTGGTGCAGGGGTTTTAGAAGCGCGCGCGGACAGGTATCATGCCTCAGCAAGCCCCAAACAACTGCTGGGGTCAGTCCCTGCGGGATCGCAACCCGTCCCATTGGGACGGGTTGCCCCGACGGGTCTGCCCCCTATTTCAGACACAACCTTGAAGAGAACCACCATGGCCGGCATCGACGACTTCGTCAACAAACAAAAACCTGGCGCGCGCTTCGTCATCACGGCGCAGATGCTGCGCATGACGCCGCAGCAGTTCGACAGCGTGGCGCAGGACTGGATGGAAGACGGCGGCCCCGGCTTCGACGTGGCCGGCATCCCGCACCGTGTCGTCGTTGATGGACAATTTTATATTGCCAGGCTCACCGTGACACGCCACGGCGAGCCCGCATAAGGGCTACTCGACGCCGAGCACGTACAGGCGGCGGCGCAGGCGCGCCACTTCTTCCGACAAATCGACCACCAGCGCGGCCATTTCGGCGTTTGCGTCGAACACGGATTCGATTTCGTGCAGGCGCCGTGCGCGCACCAGATCCAGGCTGGTGAACCGCCAGGCCGTCAGATGCTCTGCTGGCTGGCCATTTTGCAGCAGCACGCCGGTCTGCACATGCTGCACCACCCAGTCCGGTTCCACGGCGCAGGCGCGCGCCAGTTCTTCCAGGCTCAGGGCACGATCTTCGAGCAGTTCGCCAATTATCTTGTTTGCCATGATTTACCCTCCCAGCTTCTGGCGTGGATTGAAAGCCATCTCGCGTGCCATGGTTGCATACAGTGCGCGCGCCTTGTCATCGTTCGCCGGCGGCAGCACCACTTCGAGCAGCAAATACAGGTCGCCCGGCTGGGCGGCGGGAATGCCGCGCCCCTTCAGGCGCAACTTGCGCCCCGTCTGTGAATTGGGCGGCACGCTGACGGCCACCGTGCCCGATGGCGTGGGCACGGCGATTTCGCCGCCCAGCGCCGCCTCCCAAGGCGTGACAGGCACCGTCTCGAACACATCGCGCCCTTCCACCTTGTAGCGCGCATCGGGCTGGAAGCGGATTTCCAGATACAGGTCGCCGGCGGGTGCACCGCCGCTGCCCGGACTCCCCTGCCCCTTCATGCGCAACTGCTGGCCCTCCGTGACGCCTTTCGGCAGCGTCACTTCCAGGGTGCGCTCGCGCGTAACCACCTGGCCTTGCGCGTCAGCTTCAGGCACGCGCATGACGATGTGGCGCTTGGCGCCGTGATAACTGTCGTGCAAATCGATGCTGATGGCGGCGTGGCTGTCCTCGCCCGGCATCTGGAAACTGCCACCGGCGCGGCGACGCCCGCCCACGTGGGCAAACAGGTCGGCAAAGAAGTCGCTGTCGTCGGCGCCCGCAGATTCGTAGCCCGAGCCCCAGCCCGGCGGCGGCCGGAACGGCTGCCCTTGGGCGCCCTGGTGACGCCCGAGTTCATCATAGGCGACGCGCTTTTCCGCATCCCCCAGCACACCGTAAGCCTCATTCAGGGCCTTGGTGCGCTTGTCGGCGTCCACTTCCTTGCTCACGTCGGGGTGGTATTTGCGTACCAACTTGCGGTACGCCTTCTTGATCTCGGCCTCGGTAGCGTTCTTCTCGACGCCGAGCTCCTTGTAATAGTCCTTGTATTCCACCGTGCTTGCTCCCCATGGTTGAAGTGCCTGTGGGAAGGGTACACGAATTGGCCAGGCCACAGCGCGCGCGCAATACAACAGGCTATACAACAGGCTATACAACAGCACCCGCAAAACATCGCTCAAGCGGGCGCTGCAAGGAATAAGCAAAACACCTAGGGAAACGCTGATTTATTCGTCTCCCCCTTCCCGTCAGGGCCGCGAGCGGGCACGATTGCGCCACGTTCAGCGCCGACATGGCGCATGCCAAAGTCCCTCTCTGGTCTCGAATACGCCGCCAAGAAAAGCGCACGCGGCAAGACCGATTCCTGGCTGAGATCGATAGCGTGACGCGTTGCTTGAGTTTCACAAGCGGTCGAACCGTTCTATCCCAAAGTCGAGGATGCGAGTCGGCCGCCGATCGGCTTGGCACGCCTGCAGCGCGTGTTTGTGAGCCTGCTATGCTTCGGTTTATCCGACGAAGGCATTGCGGATGCGATTTACGACAGCCAGGCCATTGGCGCCGTCGTCGGCATCGACGCGGGCCGCGAGTCGTCGAAAGCGCCCCTATATTCCAGGCAAATCCGTGACCTTGCATGTGGCCATGAAGAAAAATGCTACCGCCACTAGTATGCGCTGTCCGGTATCGTCACGGAGAAGCAGCTACCAACTCCCGGGGTGCTGACCAGCACTATCGTCCCTCGCATGGCGGTACTGACCAGGTTGTATGTAGTATACAAGCCAAGGCCGCTGCCGCCCTGACCTAGTTGCGTCGTGAAGAACGGATCGAATACACGGCTTTGGTCAGCTGCCGATATGCCAACGCCATCGTCGCTCACTGTCAATTCGATGCAGCGTGCATCCGTCATGCGGGCAGCGACCGTGACATTGCCCGGGGCGCGACCAACGAATGCGTGACGTGCAGCATTTTCCAACAATTCGGCAAGCACATCGGCAAAAGCGCCGAGATAGCCGGTCATCGAAAGGTCTTCGTTGACGGTGTTGACGAGACGCAAACCTGGCACGGCGGCGGCCACAGTCTCGACAGTATGACGCAGCTTGAAGTGGCTCGGCGTCATATCCGTCGGATCCACGGAAATCCGTTTGAAGCTCGCTACCAGCTGCGACGCCCGCTCCAGGTTACGCGTCAGCAGGAAGGTGCCGTCATGCATCGCTTCACAAAAGCTGCTTAGGTCAGTACGCGTCAGGCCCGTCGCCATCTTGTCGCGAAAAGCCGATGCCTGATCTTGGATTGTGCTGGCCACCAGCATGCTGTTACCGATAGGCGTGCCAAGCTCGTGCGCCACGCCGGCCACCAGCGCACCCAGGGCCGCATTCTTGGCCGATTTCAACAGCTCGGATTGCATCGCTGTCAGCGTGGCAAGTGCCAGATTGAGTTTTTCATTTGACCGCTGCAGTTGCTCGGCATCGCTGTGTTGGCGGGCAATGGCGGCGGTCAGCTCGATATTACTTCGCTTAAGCTGCTCTTGCTGCTCTATGAGCCTTTGCTGCTGCTCCATTAACTCTAAATCGCGCTCGATACTCTTTTTTATTTCCCACATCAGCTCGACGTACTTTTCATGGTAGCTACGAGTTTTGTTATCGAGGACGCAAATAGTGCCGAACACGTTCTGGTTCGGCGCAAGCAAAGGTACGCCTAGATACGAAATCATGTCCAACGCGACGTCGGGATTGTCCTTCCAGTCAATATCGTCTAACGCATTAGGCACGTACAACAAGGCGCGAGTTTCCATCACCGTCTCACAATAGAGGCCCGTATTAAGCACGGCCATCTCGTTGGCGTGGTATGGATTGCCTACCCTTTGGGCGGCCACCAGCACTTCAATCTGCCCCGGCCGCACCCGCATGATCAGGCCAGCTGGCACCTCAAATACTTCGGCCATGACATCGACGGTATGCTGCCATTTATCCAGCACGTATTCGGGAATCGTGGACGCCGGATCAAGCATGCGATAGTCCTTTCGTATTGGGGCAACGGCTCGCCAGGCAAGGTAGAGTATTGACGTTCCCTACCAGACAAGTCCAGAGTTGACGGTACAACATAACCATTCCCGCTGCAAGCCATCGCACCTCACGGATAGACAGTCCGCTTACAACTCCATGATACTCGGCGATAGCTAAGGAAGCACTGATTTATTCGCCCCCCGTTCACGTCGGTGCCGCGTCCTGTGACGATTACGCTACGTTCATCGCCCGACACCGCCCCTGCAAAAGTCCTTTCTGGTGCTCGCCGGCAGGCGCTTTACCGTCACCGAAACCCGAAGAGCGTCTTGATCGGCGAAAGGCGCCCGATGGGGCGTCAAATCGGTTCAAATTGCTGTCGTAGCGCGCCAAAAATCGATCAACGTTGCTGGCGTTGGCGTCCGACTGCACAGTTACCGATTACCGACTAAGAAAGCGAATTGACCAGCGGCTCCCTAGCGCACGCGGCGCAGCGAGGAAATCTGGTTTTCCATGCTGTTCAAGTGGCCGTATTGGCCTGGCCCAATCACTTCACAGCGACCACGGAAGTTCGAATCGCTGCACACTTCCCATTGGCCTTCGTTGACGACGATGGACGAGGCCCAGTCGTTGAAGTTGTAGCGCACCAGATCTTCCGCATCGCGGTCCAGCGCCAGCGGTTCGCCGCGCATGCCCGCTCCGGGGAACAGCAGGACGGCACCACGCTGCTGGTATTGCGGCTGCTGATACTGCGGATATTGTGGCTGCTGGTACTGCGGATATTGTGGCTGCTGGTAAGGCTGATCATACTGCTGCTGGCGCCGCACTTCGCGCTCGTCGAGCATGCGCGCCGACGAGACGCGCCCATCAAGGCCGCGTCCCAGGTCGTCGTGGCGGCCGGGCCCGAAGATGCGGCACACACCGTTATAGTTCGCGTCGCTGCACAGCTGCCAGTAGCCGTTGTGGATGACGATGCTGGTGGTGCGGTCGTTGAAACCAATGCTGACAAAATCGTCCGTATCGCGATTCAGCCGCGCCGAGCCACCATTCTGGCCGGCGCCCGAATACACTTCCAGGCTGCCGCCGCGGCCATAACCGCCATTGCCATGATCAGGATCGCGCCCCGGCCGGCCCGGATTGTAGCCATCGCCACGAGCCGACTCGCGCACCGAACTGATGGCATCGTTCATGCCCGGCATCGCGCTGTATTCGCCTGGTCCCAGGGTCTTGCATCTGCCGCGGAAGCCGGAATCGGTACACACATCCCAGGTGCCCGAACGCACAAGAATGCTCGACACCTTGTCATTGAAACCAAAACGCGACAGATCGTCCGTCGTCTCGCGCAGGCTCACGGCGCGGCCGCGAAACTCAGAATGTTCGAACAAGGTGATATCGCCCGCATGGGCGGCCGCATGCGCCCCCAGCGAGAGCAGCAAGGTCGTAGCGCATGCCAACGCGTGTTTCAAAGGGCCCGTCATGATTAACTCCATTGTGCATTCTTGGATGATGATGATCCTGGCCGTTGCGCCAGGCTGCTAGTGTAACAAATACGAGGCCATGGAAAAGCGCAAGAACACCGCGCCGGCGCAGGCCTTGTCGTCTGCACGGCGTCAAACTTCATCCAGCGACAAGTGATCTCCATAACAACGACTGTCAGTGTAGTCGTGCGTAGAAAAAACGGTGTAACAAAGTATCTGAAAAGCACAATATATTGTTACCAAAAGCAATCACTGACGGCACCAAGCATGTGATTGCCATGCGCCTTGATCAACGCACAGAATCAACACACATGCGTCAGCGCGCTCCTGGGTACCAAGGGCACTGCGGCGGACAAGCACGGCGAATGCCGGTAGAATCCCGCGTTTAGCCACGTTTGCAGCCGATGCCACACACTACCTCGCTCACCCTGTCCGCCGTCCGTACTGAAGTTTCTTTACTGTGGAAGCTGGCCTGGCCCATCCTGATCGGCCAGCTAGCCACCGTCGGCATGGGCGCGGCCGACGTGGCGATGACGGGCCATACGAATCCCGAGGAATTGGCGGCCGTGTCGCTGGGCGCGGCCATCTGGTCCATCGTGCTGGTCACCGTGAGCGGCGTCATGATGGCAATCAATACCTTGGTGGCGCACGAAATCGGCGCCGCACGCCACGACCAAGTGCCGCACATCGTGCGCCAGTCGCTGTGGAAGGGGCTGCTCGTGGGCCTGGTGGCTTGCCTGCTGACGAACATGGCGGCACTGGTGTTCGACCACCTGATGCTCGAAGCAAACGTGGCGGCCAAGGCCAAGCTGTTCGTGCACATCATCAGCTGCGCGCTGCCGCCGTTCGCCGCCTATCGCGCGCTGTACGGCTACAGCACCAGCATCAACCAGACCAAGCCCGTGATGCTCATCGCGCTGGCCGCGCTGGGTCTGAACATCCTCATCAACTACCTGCTGATTTATGGCCACTGGGGCATGCCGAAGATGGGCGGCGTGGGCTGCGCCGTGGCCACCACCTGCTGCGTGTGGATGATGCTGTTGGCCATGCTGGCCTGGATCAGGATCGCCCCCGCCTACCACGCCACGTATCCGTTCACGCACTGGGAGTGGCCGCAACTGTCGTCCATCGGCCCCATGCTGCGCCTGGGCCTGCCCATCGGCGTGACCTACTTTGCCGAAGCGAGCGCCTTTGGCGTCATCAGCCTGCTGGTGGCGCGCTTCGGCGTGATCCAGGTGTCGGCGCACCAGATCGCCCTCAATTTCTCGTCCGTCGTCTTCATGGTGCCGCTCACGTTTGGCATCGCGCTAGTCACGCGCGTGGGCCACGCCGTGGGCGAAGCCAATTTGCGCCGCGCCCGCTTCATTTCGTGGGTGGGCGTGGCCATGTCGCTGACGGCGGCCATCGTCTCGGCCACCCTCATCACCATCTTCCGCCACCAGATCGCGCAAGCCTACACGTCCGATCCGCAGGTGCAAGCGCTGTGCGCGCAACTGCTGCTGTTTGCGGCCCTGTTCCAGCTGTCCGACGCCACGCAGGTGGCCACTTCCTGTGCCATCCGCGGCTACAGGGTGACGCGCCAGCCAATGCTGATCCAGCTGCTGGCCTTCTGGGGCTTCTCGCTACCCATCGGCTACGTACTGGGACTGGCACCGCAAGGCTTCCCCTGGTCGCCAGGCGAACCGATGGCCGCCGCCGGTTTCTGGATAGGCCTGGTCACGGGCCTGACAGTGGCTGCCATCCTGCTAAGCTGGTATTTAAACCGTTTGTCGCTGCAGCGCCTGCGCGCGGCCCGATAATCCAACGAGGAAACCACCATGCCGCAACAACGCCCCTTCAAGCAAGTCGATGTCTTCAGCACGGTGCCTTTCTCGGGCAATCCGCTGGCCGTAGTGCTCGATGCGAATGGCCTCGATGACGCGCAGATGCAGGCGATCGCACGCTGGACCGGCCTGTCGGAAACCACCTTCGTGCTGGCGCCGCTTAATCCCGCCGCCGATTACCGCGTGCGGATTTTTTCGCCGGAGATGGAATTCCCGTTCGCCGGCCACCCGACCCTGGGCACGGCGCATGCCCTGCTCGATGCGGGCATGCGGCCCAAGGGTGCGCGCATCGTACAGGAATGCGGCGTCGGCCTGGTGCAGATAGAACGCGGCGCCGGTGGCATGCTGGCGTTCCAGGCGCCGCCCTGCACCGCGCGCGCGCTCGCCCCCGCGCTGCTGCCGCTGCTGCAAACAGCGCTGGGCGGCGCGGCGGCCGCTGGCGGCACCATCGTCGACATGGGCATCCGCTGGCTGTGCGTGCCGCTGCAAAGCGCCGCGACCTGCCTGGCTGTCCATGCCGACATCGCGGCACTGACGACATTACTGGCCGCGTCAATGGCTGACGGACTTGCCCTCTACGGCGCGCACGGCGCCGACGGACCGGCCGATTACGAAGTGCGCGCGCTGCTCAGCGAGCACGGTGCGCTGGTCGAGGACCCTGTCACGGGCAGCGCCAACGCCTGCATCGCGCACCTGCTGGCAGGCGCCGACTACCGCGTACGCCAGGGCACCTGCCTGCAGCGCGACGGCCGCGTGTCCGTCAATTTCCGCGATGACCACGCCTGGATAGGTGGCGCCTGCCTGACCGTGATAGCAGGTACGATATTGGCCTGAACTAGGGAAAGCGCCATGGAATGGGCGGCTGTCGGATATTTTCGGCAAAGGAAATACGGTCAGGAAGGTCTTATTCCGTGGCAGGGACTATCGCATAAACAGGCACGCTCTGGTATCGTCTTAGGCTTAGGCAACGCTCGACCCTGGATGCCCTGTTCGGCATGCAGCGTTATTCATTCTTCCAACTACCGAGACATCCATGCGTTTTATTCTTTGTTTTCTGGCCGCGATGGCCAGCGTTCCCGCATCGGCTGAAAAGCTGACCCTGGAACGCATCCACGCCGATCCGGCGCTGGCCGGCCCCGGCATGCGCAACCTGAAGGTCTCGCCCGACGGCGCGCGCGTCACGTTCCTGCGCGGCCGCGCCGACAACCAGTTCCAGCTCGATCTGTGGGAATTCAAGCTCAAGGACAAGAGCACGCACCGCCTGGTCGACTCGAAGGCGCTGGTGCCGAATGAAATCATCTCGCCGGAAGAGCAAGCGCGCCGCGAACGCGAGCGCACGGCCAGCCTGAACGGCATTCTCAGCTATAGCTGGTCGCCCGATGGCAAGCAGCTCTTGGTGCCGCTGGCCGGCAATCTGTACCTGGTCGATGCAGCCCACCCGGAGCAGGCACGCCTGGTCGCCAAGGGCAATGTGCTGGACCCGAAGATCTCGCCAAAAGGCCGCTACGTGTCGTTCGTGCGCGATCAAAATATCTATGTGATCGACCTCAAGACGAACCAGGAACGCCAGCTCACCAGCGATGGCAAGGGCACGATCCGCAACGGCGAAGCCGAATTCGTGGCACAGGAAGAAATGGGCCAGCGCACCGGCTATTACTGGGCCCCCGACGATTCCGCCATCGCGTATAAACGCTATGACGAAGCGCCCGTACCCGTCGTGCGCCGCTTTGAAATCTTCGCCGACCGCACCGACGTCGTCGAGCAGCGCTACCCTGCAGCCGGCGATCCGAACGTGCTGGTGCAGTTGCTGATCGTCTCGCCGGAAACGGGTGCGCAGCGCCAGGTGGACCTGGGCTCGAATCAGGACATCTACCTGGTACGCGCCGACTGGAGCTTCGATGGCAAGTCGCTGGTCTACCAGCGCCAATCGCGCGACCAGAAGACACTCGATCTGGTCGCAGTCGATGCGAGCACCCTGGCGCAGCGCACGCTGCTGACGGAAAAGTCGACAACCTGGGTCAGCATCCATGACGACCTGCGCTTCCTGTCGAACGGTACCTTCCTCTGGTCGTCCGAGCGCACGGGCCGCAACCATTTGTACCTGTACGACATGCACGGCAAGCTGCTGCACCCGGTCACTTCAGGCGCGTGGGGCATCGACAGCGTGCTGGCGGTGAACCAGAAAACCGGCAAAGTGTTCGTCTCGTCGAACCGCGACGCCGTGATCGACAAGCAGACCTACGCCCTGGCCCTCGATGGCAGCACGGCCGACCAGCCGCAGCGTCTGACGAAAGCCGACGGCTGGCACGACACGACGTTCTCGCGCAATGGCGAAGTCTTCGTCGACACGTATTCCGATCCGGCCACGCCACCGCAAGTGAGCATTCACCGCCCGGACGGCAGCATGGTGGGCTGGCTGGAAGAAAATGCGCTCAACACCAGCCATCCGTATTTCAAGTACAAGGCGGACCACCTGCCGACGCAGTACGGCACCCTGCAAGCCGACGATGGCCAAACGCTCCATTATTCCATCGTCAAACCGTCGAACTTCGACGCGAGCAAACGCTATCCCGTCTACCTGTCGACGTATGGCGGCCCGCACTCGCAGCACGTGGCCCGCCGCTGGGGCAACAACTTCGACCAGTACATGGCACAGCAAGGCTTTGTTGTCTTCCGCCTCGATAACCGGGGCTCGTCGCGCCGCGAGCGCGCCTTCACGGACGCCATCTATCACAAGCTGGGCGCAGCCGAAGTGGCGGACCAGCTGGTCGGCATAGCCTGGCTGGGCAAGCAAAGCTTCGTCGATCCCAAGCGCATCGGCGTGTTTGGCTGGAGCTATGGCGGCTTCATGACGCTGCGTTTGCTGTCAGCTGCATCAAGCAAGATCGCCATGGGTGTCTCGGTGGCGCCCGTGACCGACTGGTCGCTGTACGACACCCACTACACGGAGCAATTCCTCGGCATGCCTAAGGAAAACGTGGACGGCTACAAAGACAGCACCGTGTTCGCCCACCTGGACGGCTTGCAATCGCCGCTGCTGCTGGTGCATGGCATGGCTGACGATAACGTCTTGTTCAGCAACAGCACGCGTTTGATCGACGCGCTGGTCAACCGCGGCGTGCAATTCGACCTGATGACCTATCCGGGCGCCAAGCACGGCATCTCGTCGCGCGCGGGCCAGCGCCACGTGTACAAGAAAATTGAAATGTTCTTCAAGCAAAAGCTGGCCAATCCGGCGCCATAAGTTTCGCGCTGCACCCACAAAAAAACCGCCGCCTGTCTTGCGACAGGCGGCGGTTTTTTCATGTGTACGGCGAGTTACGGTTTGCGCGTGATGGTTTCCACTGCGTCTTTCACATCGCCAACTTTCTTTTGTACCTTGCCTTCGACCTGGTTTGCCAGGCCCTTGGCTTGCTGTTCTTCGCTACCGACGACTTTGCCAGCGGCTTCCTGGACTTTACCGCCGACTTCCTTCAACTTACCTTCGACTTGATCTTTGTTCATGATAATTCCTCACTGTAGTTGCTTCATCTGCTGTCCGGCCCAACAGGGCCGGCGCTGCGGCTCACACGCTGCGGCAAACTGTTGCTGCGTGTCGATGTGTTCATAGTACGCAGCGACTATCAAAGGTTCTGTACGGTTCCTAACACAGCAGCGGCATCGCCGATGGGCAGAAGGCGCGCTCGGGCAAGCCCAGCCCACCTTGCAAAACATCAGCCGCATGGCGCGTCGCGTCATTCAAGTTTTACGCGCCCCACGGGTCGAACAGGTTTTGCGTATAAAAATTGCTGGCATTAAGCGGCTCGACGTCGGCCACCAGCCTTGCATTTTGATAGTCGATTGATCCATCCAGGAACAGTAAAAATCGCTGAGCTGGCGCACTGCCGCGTCCGTCCATGGCGCTGCGCCCATGCGTTCGACGAGACCGATGATGCGCTCCTTGGCCGCATTAGCGAGGATGGCGAACGAGTCCCGGCGGCTGCGGTCAGCGGGAATGTCCGTGCTGCACAGCCAAAATCATCATGTTTTCGGGCCGAAAAAATGCCCCTGAAATTTTTTTGCATACGGACAAAAAACCGGCATATAGTTGCTTCATCCCATGACGCGCGAATGCCAAGGAGATTATTGCCATGCAACTAGAAGCTCTGTTCCAGCATCCCCACGCCCTGCCTGCCGCCCCGAAGATCGTCGATGAACTGGTGCGCAGTTTCAACAACCCCGCCATTGCCACCGAGGAGATCGCGCGCCAGCTGGGAGCCGACCCTGCCTTGAGCGCCAAGCTGCTGCGCTTGGCCAACTCCGCCTACTACCACGTCTCGCGCAGCATCGGCACGGTCGAAGACGCCGTGCTGATGCTTGGTTTTGTGACTGTACGCACGCTCGTCATCAGCTCGGGCCTGGTCAGCGGCTACAAGGCCGTACCCGGCCTGAACCTGCCGCAGTTCTGGCGCTACTGCCTGCATAGTGCCGTGTCGGCCCGCTGGATCGCCAAGCAGACGGGCGACAACCAGGATCTGGCGTTCACCATCGGCATGATGCATGCAATCGGCCAACTGGTGATCCATGCCGTCATGCCCGAGCAAGCCATGCAGCTCGACAAGATCGCGCCGCCGTTTGACGCGCGCCGGCTCAACGCCGAGCGCGCGTCGCTGGGCTATGACTATGCGCAAGTGGGCGCAGAACTGGCGCGCCGCTGGAAGTTTCCCGCCACCTTTGCCGAGACCCTCGCCGCCTTTCCCGATCCGCTGGCCAAGGCACCGTTAAATCGCCTGGCCGCCATCGTGCACCTGGCCGCCTGGCGCGCGCGCATTGATGAAAACCAGTTGAGCCATGAAGAAATTATCGCTTGCTACCCCAGCGAGGTGGCTGAAGCGCTGAACTTGCCGCCCTTGGCGCTGGTGGACAAGATGCCGCCGCCAGCCGAACTGAGCGCGGGACTGGAAGAACTCGTCAAATAAAGGCATCGGTGGCGACAGTGTCGAGACAGCATCCATGCAGCCTGGCGGGCAATTGTGCTGCCCGCCAGGCTAGCTGCAAATTATTTTCACTTTTTTTAAAACATACCCTAAAGTTCCAGATGAGCACGCCGTTAATCTAGACAAGCGGTAATCCATTCACTAGTTACGGGTGTGCTCATGACCTCCAACGACGTTCTCTCGATGTATGAAAATATTGCAGGAATGACCAATAAAATGGTGGTCGCAGCGCGTTCGAGCGACTGGGATGGCTTCGATACCCTGGAAAACCAGTGCGCCGCCGCCGCCAGCCCTACCATGACAAGCAAGGTGCCCGCCCAGACCGGCGCCTCGCGCCAGCGCAAGATCGATTTACTCAAGCAAATCCTGGCAAACGACCGCGAAATCCGCACCATCACGGAACCGTGGATGACGCAACTGTCGAACAACATGCCGGAATCGCGCACCCACATGTAAATAAGTTCGTCGCATCAGTAACGACAAAAGCACCTGAGGGTGCTTTTTTTACATCTGCCGCCGTGCCGCGAGCGCAGCATTTGTGGCACTCAAGCGGCAAGGAGGCGGAATGTGGAAGGCGAACCCCAGGTATCTCCTGGCGTCGCCTCGCTGCCGGTTGCATCCGGCGTTCGCGAGCACATCGTCGGCATCGCAAACCGCTTCCAGACCCAGGCGTTTATGCAACGCTACACCTGTTTGCCGCGCCACACTATCGTTGGTGACTGCGACAGGCTGGGACTGTTTTGTCGTAGAGCAAGTCCACTGCGTTGATCATATCACCATCTTTAAAATATAGGCAACACCGTAGCCAGGTATTTTTCTATCTTTTTTGAATATCTTTTTTAATATCAAATTTAGCTAACCTGGCAGCAGCATTAACGCGAGAACGGCTCCACTTCGGGCTCGGCCACCTCTGCCTCCACCGCCTCCGTCAACACTGGCACCTCTTTCTTGCGGCCAAACGGTTTGCGCAGCAAGACCCAGTATTTTGACGGCGCGTTCGTGCCAGGCGCTTGCTTGCGCTTGTGCTTGCGCTTGCGCACGACATATACAATAAGCGCCGTCAACAACACGAAGGCCAGGGTGCCAATACCGAGCCATAGCAAGCCATTTCCGCCTGCCTTCGCTTCCTTGTCAGCTGGCGCTACCGCCTTCAGGGGCTTGGGCTTGGCATGCGGCGCCTCCGCCACGGCAACCGGTACGGCGGCGACGACGGGCAGCGCCAGTGCCTTTTGCAAGGCGCCGATCTTGCCTTCCAACTCACCCAGCTTTTCATTAAGTGCGGCATTTTTCTGATCCAGCGCCACGCACTCTTGTGCCTGCTCCAGCTTGGCCTGCGGCACGCAAGCGCCCGCTGGCGCCTTGGCGCGGCGCAATGGCGGCGGGCCAGCCAGCGTGGGTGCAGCGGGCGGCGACACAAACACGCGCGCCGGACGTACCAGACCCTCGGCGCGCGCGCGGGCCGCCAGTGCGGCGAGATCGGGTGGCGGCGCGCCGGGCGCAGCGCGCGGCAGTGGCAGTGGCGGCGATAGCGGCACAGACAGTGGCACGGGTGCCGCAATGGCGGGCCCGACTGGCGCACTGGCGGAGGCGACGATGGCGGTGGCCGGCGGTGCCGGCGTCAGCCACAACGTAGCGAGGCGCACGATGGCACCATTACCATTGCCCAGTAATAAATACAAATGCACGTAGCCTGCCTGGATCGCTTGCGCCGTACTGACGCGCACATAGCGCCGCCCGCCCCGCTCCAGCGGGCTGATCGTCAACGCTTTCAGGGCCGGGTCCATGCTGATGCCGCCGCCCCGGTAGACATCGGGCGAGGCCAAGCGCACGGACACGCCGCCCGCTTCCTCGGGCGCCAGGGCCGTCAATTCGATCTCGACCAGCAAGGGCTGGCCCACATGCGACAGCAGCGCCATCTCGCCCAGTTCGGCCGCCATGACAGGCGACAAGGCCAGGCTGGCGGCGGCGCACGCGAGCAGGGACCAACGGGGAACAATGCTGCTTTGCATGGACTGATCGCTTTGATAACAAGATAAATAATCGGAACTCGTCTTTCTTTAACGGCAGGGAATCGCAAAAATATAGATGGGTCATGGCAAAAATGATGCCTTACAGCATTATCCTGTGCCTTTTTGGCGTCTGGAGTACACTCGATCCACCTCCACCGATGAAAGCGATGCCATGAGCAGCAGAATCGAACGCGACAGTTTTGGCCCGATCGACGTACCCGCCGAGCGGCTTTGGGGAGCGCAAACGCAGCGCTCGCTTGAGCACTTTCATATCTCCACAGAAACGATGCCGCCCGAACTGATCGCCGCCCTGGCCACCGTCAAGCGCGCAGCCGCCCACGTCAACCTGGAGCTGGGATTGCTCGATGGCCGCAAAGCCGTCGCCATCACGCAGGCGGCCGACGAAGTACTCGCCGGCAAGCATGCAGCGCAATTTCCGCTGGCCGTCTGGCAGACGGGCTCGGGGACGCAAAGCAATATGAACATGAACGAAGTGCTGGCCAACCGCGGTTCCGAGCTGATCGGCGGCTTGCGGGGAGAGCAGCGCCTGCTGCACCCGAACGACGACGTCAACCTGGGCCAGTCCTCGAACGACATCTTCCCCACCGCCATCCACGTGGCAGCCGTCCTCGCCGTCGCCGACACGGTCTTGCCGCCGCTACGCCAGCTGCGCGCCACCCTCGACGCCAAGGCCACGGCATTTGCCGACATCGTCAAAATCGGCCGCACCCATTTGCAGGACGCGACCCCGTTGACGCTGGGCCAGGAGTTTTCCGGCTACGTGGCACAGCTGGACTTTGCCGAACAGATCCTCACGGCAGCGCTGCCAGCGCTGCGGCAACTGGCCGCCGGCGGCACAGCCGTGGGCACCGGCTTGAATGCGCACGTCGAATTTGCCGACCGCATCGCCGCCGAACTGGCGCGCCTGACGGGCCAGCCATTCACCACGGCCAGCAACAAGTTTGCCGCCCTGGCCGCCCACGATGCCTTGGTGGCCGCGCATGGCGCGCTGAAAACCCTGGCGACGGCGCTGATGAAGATCGCTAATGACGTGCGCTGGATGGCATCCGGCCCACGTTCCGGCCTCGGTGAAATCAGCATCCCTGAAAACGAGCCGGGCAGCTCCATCATGCCGGGCAAGGTCAACCCGACCCAGTGCGAAGCGCTGACCATGCTGTGCTGTCAGGTGTTTGGCAACGACGTCGCCATCACCGTCGGCGGCGCCTCGGGCAATTTCGAGCTGAACGTCTTCAAGCCATTGATTGCGCACAACTTCCTGCAAAGCGCGCGCCTGCTGGGCGACGGCATGCGCAGCTTCGACACGCATTGCGCGCACGGCATCGCACCGAACCGTGTACGCATCGCCGAACTGATGGAACGCTCCCTGATGCTGGTCACGGCCCTGGCACCGCATATCGGCTACGACAAGGCGGCGCAAATCGCCAAGCGGGCACAGCACGAAGGCACGACCTTGAAGGAAGCGGCGCTGGGGCTGGGCTTCGTGACGGAAGCGCAATTGCGTGCGTGGATCGTGCCCCTGGAGATGACGCGGCCCAACAAAAGTTAAGGCTCAGCCCGCATTATCGCTAGCTTCATGTAAACTATACCCTGAGTTGATGCCATCATTTGGTACTTAAAAAACATCATTGCAATAAGGGATATAATGCAAAAAGTAAGCTTTGATTTAACATCCGAGTTCGTCGAGCTGAACCAGCTATTGAAGCTGGTGGGCTTGTGCGACAGTGGTGGCGCAGGCAAGGTCATGGTCGATAGCGGCGTGGTGAAGGTCGATGGCAAGAAAGAATTGCGCAAGACTGCCAAGATCCGCGCCGGCCAGGTCGTCAGCGTGAGCGACATCCGCATCACGGTCGTCGCTCCAGCCTGACCCCGGCATGGGGCGCGAAGGCACCCCATGCATCCTGCCAGCGCCTGCCGGCCCGGCTGCCTGGATCGAGCTGCAACACGTCGCTATTGTCAGATAAATATCGATTGCAGAAGGGAAGCGCCATGGACCAACCCGAACAAGGTACGCGCAACCAGGTACGCCTGATCGGCGACTTGCGCCAAGTGATAGAAAGCGCGGAGGAATTGCTGCGCAACACAGAAAAATACACGAGCAGCCTATATCAAAGCGCGCGCGCCAGGCTGGAACAGGCCCTCGTCGCAGCTACTGCCGAACTGGCCCGCTTTGAAGAAGAACAAGTAACGCGCATGATGGACGCCACCCTGGCCGCGAATGCCGCGTACCGCGATCAGACGGGCGAAGCGCGCGTACTGCGCGCCTTCGAGTAAGCGATCACGCCGACAACACTGCATGCGCCAGCCACTGGCGCAAACATGCCGCCAAGTCAAATGCGCTGTCCCGCTCGAACGCCGCATCGAGCGCGGCGCCAAAGGTCTGTCCCTGCTGCAAGGCCAGCAAGGCCGCATGCGCCCCCGCATCCAGTACCAGCACTTGCGCCTTCCAGCGCGCACGAGATACCAGCGCCCAGCTCTCCACGTGCATCTCTTGCGGAAACGCCCCCTGCCCTTCGCCCCGCCCCGCATGCTCCTGATGCGCCTGCCACAAGGCTGCCACTTGCCAGTGCGATGCCAACAAGGTGCAAGCGGGATGCAAGGCAAAACGGCGTGCTTCAAGTTGCTCAGGATGCAAGGCAGCCAGCGACTCGGGCGCCAGCGCTGGCGCATCTGCCGCGTAATGGGCCAAATGCAAGGCCCATTCCAGGCGCGCCATGTCCGGCAGGTAGGGCAAGTTGGCCGCCGGCGGGAACGCAGCCAGAAAATCGGCGAAACGGGCGCCAAACTGGTTCAAATCCGCATTATCGGATGGCATCTGCCGGCCATAGGCGCGTGCCAGGCCAGCAAAGAAATCCTCGCCCACCAGCGCCAGCACAACGCGATAGACCTGGCCCAGGGTGCGGCGCCAGGTGGCGCTCAAGTTGCCGCGATACAAAGAGAAACGCTCTAGCGGCGCCGCTCCCGCGAAGCCTGGCAGGGCTTGCGCGCCTTGCGCGGGATCGAGCAAGGCCGTGGCAAACGCTTGCTGCCCGGCCGCCAGCGCATCTAACGACACGGACAGCGATGGCGCTGGCGCTGGTGAGGACGACATCCCATGCCACGGCCGATGTTGCTGGTGGCGCGTCAACATGGCTTGCGCCTTGTCCGCTTCGCCCAGCAGGATATCGAGCGGCGGTAAATCCGTATCCCATTCGACCAGGGTGGGCACCGCGCCAAAGCGCTGCAACGCGGCTGCGTACAAGTCCCAGACGGGATCAGCCACGGCCGCGCCATGGTGATCGATCACGGCGCGAGGCGTCAGCAGATGGCCGCCCAGGTGCAACTCGCCCACGCTGCCCGGCACGATCGCCTGCATGGCAAGCAAGGCATCTTCGCCGTGGTTGCACTGGTTCACATATAGATTATTGATATCGAGCAGCAGTCCACAGCCGCTGCGGCGCACCAGTTCCGCGAGGAATTGCGCCTCGCTCATGGCATCGTCGGCAAAGCGCAGGTAAGTGGAGACATTCTCCACCAAGATCGGCCTTTTCAGCGCATCTTGCACGCGTCCGACGCTTGCACACATGACGTCGAGGGCGGCGCCATTCAAGGCCAGCGGCAACAGATCATTGAGTTGCCGTTGCGCCACGGCACCCCAACACAGGTGCTCCGACACGAGAACCGGCTCGATCCGCTCCACCACGGCGCACACGCGCTGCAAATGGGCATCGGAAAAACCGCGCGCCGAACCTAGGCCCAGCCCCACGCCGTGCAGGCTGAGCGGATAATCCTGGCGCAGCGTGTGCAGCACATGACTATCCCAGCCCGATGGCTGCAAATAATTTTCGGTGTGCACTTCCAGCCAGCCCACGGCGGGACGGCGCTCCAGGAAATCGCGGTAGTGCGCGGCGCGCAAGCCGACGCCGGCGCCGGCGCCGGCAAGCGCTAGCTGCGGCATGAGCTGATGATGGACGCTTACGACTGCGTGGCCGGTTTTGTCGCCTTGCCGGCTTTGATCGGCTTCACGGAGCCGCCCGCCTGTTGGCACGTTCCCTTGGCAACATAGGTCCATTCCGTGGGCAAGTTGTCGGCCTGCGCCTGACCAGCACAAGAATGCGCGCCATCGGACGAGGCGCAATCGTTTTGCCCTGCCTTGGCGATGCCATAGCATTTTTCCTTGCTGCCAGAGGCAGGAGCATCGTGCTCGGCCGCGTTGACGGCAGTAGCGGCACAGATGCCCGCAAGGGCGGCGGCGATGAGAGCTTGACGTTTGTTCATGGATAATCCTCTTGCACGGGTCAAAGTAAAGGCACGCCCCAGGGTGCGCCATGGGCAATGCGCTGTAATGACTATCATTTTACTGAATCGGCCGCGCCGTGGGGAACTATCGCCAGCCAGTCATTTCGATGCAAGCGCAAGGGCAGGCATGAGCATGTGGATAGCACAGCATTGCCCACGCGCCAGCGCGCCATCGTCGGCGACGCTGGCGCGGGCATGGGTGTTGATCTGGCTAGCGCCAGACTGGCGCCGCAAGCCTGAACTCAGGCTGTGGTATTGATGCGGTTGCCGAGGTTAGGCGGCAGATTCGAGGCCGGCTGTACTGGTGGCAGCGCTGCCAGCAAGGCAGTGGCAGTCGAGCTTTGGATATCCTGGGCTTTTTTCAGGACAGTCAAACCGACGGCTTGCTGCGTGCCTGTCTGCGCCATCGTAGTTGACAGTTGAGCAATGCTTCCGACGTTCATACGTTTCTCCTATAAGGATCTACCAAGGTTAACGGATGGCGGCGGCAAACCTTTAGCCTATTTTTTAAAGTCTGTTCAGCAGCCAGGCTAGCACTTGTTCGCGCGCATTCAGGTCCAGCCATTGCACACCGTCGCGCAAGTCGGCCGGCGCCGGGCTGTCCGAGGCGACGGCGATCACCTGCAGGTCATGCGGATACAGAGGCGCCTGCCCCACTTCCGGACGGAACACTTCCAGCTTGGGGATGGGGTCCGTCTTGAAACCCTCTACCAGCGTCAGGTCTGCCGGCCCCATGCGGGCCAATTGCTGCGCCAGGCTCGGTTCCGGCGCACCGCGCAGCTCATGCACGATGGCAAAACGGTACGGCGAGGCTACCAGCACTTCTGCCGCCCCGGCCAGGCGCAGGCGGGCGCTATCCTTCTGCGGCGGCTCCAGCGCCAGGTCGTGGTGACTGTGCTTGACCAGGTTGACGCGCAAGCCGCGCGCCGCCAGTTCCTTCACCACAAATTCCAGCAGGGTCGTCTTGCCGCTACCGGAACGGCCGATCACACCCAGTACCGGGTGGGCGGGCATCGCATCGTGCATGGTCACTCCTTGATTGAGAAGCAGTGATTATACGCAGCCGCGCTGGCGCCAGCGCGCCGCCCCGAACGCTGGCGTGCCATGCGCGGCCGGCGCATGGCTGGCCGTGCACCGCAGTCGTGCATAGGGTAGGCCACGCCCGCGCGCCAATTGGCATGGCTAAGCTGCAAGCCATCGATGTCGGCGCGGCCTTGACGCGCAATGCTTCAATACGGCACGCGGTAACGATAGCCCTTGAAACTGAAGATGGCCGCCTTGGGCTGCAATTTTTCCAGCACCAGGCCAGGCGCCAGCTCCTCGCCTTCGTGGCGCAGGACCTTGTCGATCAGCAACAATCGGTCAGCCGGATTCTTCGAGTAGATATAACCGCCGATGGCGAGCGGCGGGATTTGCCGCTGTATCGGCTCGGGCAAGTCACGTACGCCGGGCACGCTTTCCTCTGCGCCAGGCGCGAGAACAGGCACGGGTGCCGCTGCAGGCATTGGGCTGGCAAGGGGCGGCGGCGCGGGCTGGCCGGGCGTCTCTTGCCGGGGTTCCGCCACGGGCCTCGCATGATGCACGGGCGCAGCGCTGGCAGCTGGCGGCACGCTCGGAGAAAGCACGGGCACGGGCACCGGCGCAGGAGTCGCTGGCGAGACAGCCACCGGCAAGGCCGTTGACACAGCCTGGGCCTGCACGACGGGGACAACGGAAGCTGCGGCAGCAGCGCTAGGGGCGGCAGCAGTGATAGCAGCGGCAGCGGTAGGAGCGGCAGCGGCAGCGGCAGCGGCAGCGGCAGCGCCCGCCTGCCAAGGCTGCCACAGCAGCAGCGCGGCAGCCACGGCCACGGCCACGCTGACGCCGCCCAGCGCCAGCCAGACGGAGGGGCGCCGCGCCGCAGAGGTCGCGGCTGCAGCGTGCAGCGGCACGTGCGGTGCGTGGATCGAAGGCAACTCGCCCAGTTGGCGCTCGGCCTGCGATTTTTTCAATGCTTCAAGTATGTAGGACATCTTATTTCCCCGCCAGCATCGCCGTCGCAGCGGGTGCTGCCACGGCCGGCGCGGCGCTACTCAGGCGTGGCTCCGCGTTGTCACCCAGTTGCATCAGGCGTATATATGTTTTCGGGCCTGCCAAGCCATCGGCGCGCAAGTTCTGGCTCTGCTGGAAAGCACGCAGCTGCGCTTGCATCTCGGCGTCGAGCGCCAGTTTGGCGGCCGGCGCCGGTAAGCCCCTCTGCTGCGCCAAGCGCTGCGCCAGCCAGTCCACGTCGGCGCCGCGCGCTCCCAGCGGCACCTCGTCGCGCCAACTGCGCGGAGCGCGCCAGAAGGTCGTAAAACTGTCATCGCTACGCTGCACCAACTGAGCCAGGGGCAAGCTTTGAGGCTTACCGTCCAGCATCAGCGTGGCCGTCTCGCCCTGCAGCCGCGTCAGTAGCGCCAGCTGTTGCACTCCTTGCGCATCGCGCAAGGCCAGCATGGCCGGACGGTCCAGCACGCGCAGCTCGGCGATGCCGCCGCGGCTATGCAGACAGCGCAGGCCGGCGCGGGCGCCCACCTGGCAAGCGTCGCCGGGCGGCAACTGCTCGCCCCACAGCGCGGCCAGTTGGCGCAGCACGGCATTGCGGTCCGGCACGCCAGCAGGTGCGGACGCGGCCACCGCTGCGACCACTACGGCGGACACGGCCGGCACGGCGGCGGCGACGGCGGTCGATGCGGGCATGCCAGCGCGCGGCATGAAGTGCCAGGCCAGCGCGGCCGTCAGCAGCGCACCGGCCAGCACGCCGCCTGCCACGTGCGGCCAGCGCAGGCCACGCCCGCTAGCTCGCTGCCCCTCTTGTGCAAACACTTCCTCGGCGGCACGGCGCAGTATCTGGCGCGTCACCTGCGGCTGGTTTTCAACATAGGCGCCCAGCAGCGCGCGGTCGCACAGCAGGTTGATGCGGCGCGGCACGCCGTGGCTCAAGGCATGGATCTGCGCCATCAGGTGCGGCGCGAACGGCGTCTGCGCGGTGCTACCCGCCACGCCCAGGCGGTGGCGGATGTAGCTGGCCGTTTCCTCGGCCGTCAGCGAGCCCAGGTGATAGCGAGCGATCACGCGCTGCGCCAGCTGTTCCAGCTCGGGCCGGGCCAGCATGGCGCGCAATTCCGGCTGGCCGATGAGGATGATCTGCAACAGCTTGCGCTCGCTCGTCTCCAGGTTCGTCAGCAAACGCAGCTGCTCCAGCACGGCGGCGGAAAGGTTTTGCGCTTCATCAATGATCAGCAGATTATTCTTGCCCTGCGCATGGCTGGCCAGCAGGTGCGCATTGATGGCGTCGACATAGCCTTTCACGCTGGCAACGCCAGGTGCCAGGGCGATATGCAGCTCCTCGCAAATCGAGTGCAGTAATTCCTCGACGGAGAGTTTCGGATTAAAAATGTAAGCGAGCTGGCAGTTTTCCGGCATCTGTTCCATGAAGCAGCGGCAGACAGTGGTCTTGCCGGCGCCGATTTCTCCCGTCAGCAGCACGAAGCCGCCGCCACTGCCCACGCCATACAGCAAGTGCGCCAGCGCTTCGCGGTGACGTTCGCTCATGAACAGGTAGCGCGGATCGGGGGCGATCGAGAACGGCGATTGCTTGAGCTGGAAATAATGCGTGTACATGAAGACCCTGCGGATGGAACGATCAAAATGCGCGACAGCAAGCCGATACCTTCATCGGGTGCGGGCCGGCGGCAACGGCTTGTATTTGGCGCAATACACTTTCGCCTTGCTACGGAAGTAGACGATTTTACTGCCAGGCATGGAGCCGCGGACGGGAAAAGCGGAATTGTCGAGCTTATTAAAACGCAGGCCCGAGGCGCTGCGGATGGCCGGCTCCAGCTTTTCCGGCGTCGAATCGGCCACCACGCCCATGAAGACAAGGGCGCTGGTGTCGTCGCTGACGATCACGTCGGTCACGGGCGCGCCCCACAAGGTCGCTTCCGTGCGGAACCAGTAGGCACCGCCTTCATGCTTGTAGGCAGGACCGAAGGACGTCAGCAAATAAGCATAGAAGGCCTTGTTGTCGATCTGATCTATGCATAGCACGGCATTGCCCACCACTTGCCCGAACGTCGTCGGCGCTGCCTTTTGCTGTGCCAGTACGCCGGACACGGGGACACCGAAGGCCAGCAGGGCAAACGCCGCCGCTACGGCCGGCGCAGGCCACGAGCGCGTCCATGCACGGCGCATGCGCATGATCAGTGCTTGCGCTCGTCTTTCTTGACCTTCTTGGCTTCTTTCTTTTCCTTCATGGTCTTGGCCGGTTCCTTCTTGGCTTCCTTCTTACTGTCCTGTGCCTTGCTCATCATCTACTCCATACTTGGGCGGAAATGCCTGACCCATTATGACACTCCCGCATGAAAATACCAGCCGAAAAGCAAAACGGCCGCACACGGCGGCCGTTCCCATCATACGCGCGTATCAGTCTAGTGCAGGCACAGGCGACGACGCGTCTTTTCGATCAGCGCTGCATCATAGGGATACAGGTTCTCGATAAAGAACAATTCCGTTTCCGCCTCATCTTCCAGACACATTTCGATCATCACCGGTCCATCGCTTTCGCGACCCAGGAAATCTTTCGGCCAGCGGTTCTTGCGGTGCGTGCGCATCATTTCCATGCCCAGCGCGGCCAGCGGCGCCGACACGCCAGCGGCCAGCGCCTCTTGCTGCCAGTCGTCCCAATAATCGCTCTTTGCTGCCTTGTCGTTCATCATGCTCTTCCAACTCAGGTGTAAAAGGCCGACTTTACTCTTCATGGCGCACCTTGCCAAGCAGGCATACAAGTAATGTTGCAACATCAGACATAGACCACTGAAGAAAAATTGGCATTAAACAAGGCCAATTTCAATACCATTCACGATATACAAAAAAACCTTTATTAACAATGACTTGCAATAATTCTCTCAGTCGTTGCACGACATGGGACCAGGCATTGATTAATACCACTTAAATACCTGTTGACAAGCCATCGAGGCGACAATATAGTGCCTTCAGCTTTTTCGCCGCCCGACAAATAAAAGAACCGAGACAGGCGCAATCAACCATATGCGGGACTGCACAACATGATCGAATACATAATCGGCGTCGACGGCGGGGGCAGCGGCACCCGCGTACGCCTGGCGCGCCTCGACGGCCAGGAGCTGGCTCAGGGACAAAGCGGTCCTTCCGGCCTCGGACTGGGTATCGAGCGGGCCTGGGCTTCCGTCGCGCATGCCGTCACCCTGGCCTTGCGCAGCGCCGGCCTGGAACAGCCATCGCTGCAGCGCATGGCCATCGGCCTGGGCCTCGCTGGCGTGCACAACAAGCAATGGGCCGCCAGCTTCATCGCAGACAATCCCGGCTATGCCTTTGTGGCACTGGAATCGGATGCCCTGACCACCCTGCTGGGCGCGCACGCGGGCCTGCCGGGTGCGATCGTGGCTATCGGCACCGGCAGCGTGGGCGAAGTACTGCATGCGGACGGCAGCCATCACGAAGTGGGCGGCTGGGGTTTCCCCTCAGGCGATGAGGCGGGCGGTGCCTGGATCGGCATGCGCGCCGTCAACCACGTGCAGCAAGTGGTCGACGGACGCTTGCCCGGCAGTGCTTTCGCCACGGCCGTCATCGACGCCTGCGGCGGCCAACGCGACGCCATGCAGGTCTGGCTGGCTACCGCCAGCCAGACCACGTTCGCGCAACTGGCGCCGCTGGTGCTGGAACACGCGGCCAGCAATGCGGTGGCGCATGACATCCTGAGCGAAGCGGGCCAGCAGATCGCCCTCATCGCCAGAGCCCTCGACCCGACCGGCACCTTGCCCGTGGCCCTGTGCGGCGGCCTGGCGGCGCCCTTGTCAAGCTACCTGCCGGCGGCGCTGTTGCAACGGGTCGTGCCGGCACAGGGCGACTCGGCGGCAGGCGCCCTGCGCCTGATACGCAAGCATTTGCAGGAGCAATGAGCATGCTGGCCAAACTGTCTGCCTTCAAACCCAATCCGGCCAGCGACACGCCGCTCTATATGCAGTTGGCGAACATGCTGTCGGACGGCATCGCCAGCGGCGACTGGCGCGCCAACCAGGCCTTGCCCTCGGAGCGCGTGCTGTCGGAAATCCTCGACATTTCGCGCGTCACGGCGCGCAAAGCCATCGACATGCTGTGCGACCGGGGCATGCTGACGCGCAAGCGCGGCTCGGGCACCTACATCACGCCCAAGCTGGAACAGCCGCTGTCGCGCCTGACCAGCTTTTCGGAAGAATTGCGCCAGCGCGGTTTTACCGCGGGCTCGCGCTGGCTGCAGCGCGATATCGGCGTGGCCGCGCCACTGGAACTGCTGTCACTGGGCCTGTCGCCGCACATGCCGGTGGCGCGTCTGCGCCGCCTGCGCACGGCCGACGAAGTGGTGATGGCGATCGAGACGACCACCATCCCCGCGCTATACATGCCGGACCCGCAGCAAGTGACCGATTCGCTGTACGGCTACCTGGAGTCGCGCGGCACCATTCCGATGCGCGCGCTGCAGCATATCCGCGCCGTCAACGCCACGGCGGAACAGGCCAAGCTGGCCAATATCAAGACGGGTGAAGCGATGTTACACATCACCCGTGTCAGTTATCTCGACAACGGCGCAGCGGTGGAACTGACCCACTCGTATTGCCGCAGTGATTATTATGAATTCGTAGCGGAGTCGCGCAGATGAGCAGCACTATCAAAGGCAATATCCTTACCCCCGGCGGCTGGATCCACGGCGCCATCGCCTTCGGCGAACGCGTCGACAGCATCACCGGCGATTCGCGCCACCCGTCGAACAACAGCGACGATTATATTTTGCCCGGCTTTATCGACCTGCACGTGCATGGCGGTGCCGGCAAGGACATCATGGAAGGCGGCGAAGCTGTCTACACCATCGCGGCCATCCATGCGCGCCACGGCACCACCAGCCTGCTCGCTACCACCATGACGGCGCCGCCCGAAGATATCGACATGGCCCTGACGGCCATCGGCATCGCGGCCAACAACCGCCGCCCGAACACGGCGCGCGTGCTGGGCGCCCACCTGGAAGGCCCATACATCAATTCGGGCAAGCTCGGCGCGCAACCGAACTACGCGCGCGCTGCCACCCTGGCCGAAATCGAACGCCTGCAAACGCTGGCCAAACTGCGCGTCATTACCGTGGCACCGGAAATCGCCGGCCACCTGGACCTGGTGCGCGCCCTGGCCGACGCCGGCGTGCGCGTGCAGATCGGCCACACGCTCGGCTCCTATGAAGATGGCGTCGCCGCGCTGGAGCATGGCGCCATGGGCTTCACGCACCTGTTCAACGCCATGAGCGGCCTGCATCACCGCGAGCCGGGCATGGTCGGCGCCGCCCTGGCGCACGCCGAATACGCCGAACTGATCCCCGACCTGCTGCACGTGCATCCGGGTGCCATCAAGGTCGCCCTGCGCGCCATCCCGCGCCTGTACTGCGTCACCGATTCGACTGCCGCCACCGGCATGCCGGACGGCGAATACATGCTGGGCCGCCACGCCGTGCAGAAATGCATGGGCGGCGTACGCCTGCCCGACGGCACCCTGGCGGGCAGCACCCTGACCCTGGACCAGGCGCTGCGCAACCTGGTGGCACTGGGACTGGACCTGGCCGACGCGTCCAAGCGCGTGTCGACCAACGCCGCCGATTATCTGGGCCTGGAAGAACGCGGCCGGCTGGCCCCCGGCACTTACGCCGATCTGGTGGTACTCGATCGCGATCTCAAACTCAAAGCTGTGTATATAGAAGGAGAAATCTGTGACCTCAATGATGCTTAAAGAAGCCATTTCCGCCGCCGAATGCGTCGCCCTGCAACTGGCCAGCGACACGGATCGCTACGCGGAACTGGGCCGCAAATTGAGGAGCACCTCGTTCTCGACCGCGCTGACCATCGCGCGCGGCAGCTCGGACCACGCCTGCAACTACGTCGCCTACCTGATCATGGCGCGCCTGGGCCGTGTCGTGGCGTCCCTGCCGATGTCGCTGGTGACCTTGAACAAATCGCCGCTGGTAACGCGCGACACCCTGGCCATCTCGATCTCGCAATCGGGCCAGAGCCCGGACGTGGTCGAGCCGATCCGCTACTTCCGCGACGGCGGCGCTACCACCGTGGCCCTGGTCAACGACATCGATTCGCCGCTGGCGCACGCCGCCGAGTGGGCCATGCCCCTGCGCGCCGGCAAGGAACAAAGCGTCGCCGCCACCAAAAGCTTCATCACCAGCCTGGTTGCCGGCGCGCGCATGGTGGCCCAGTGGCAGAACGACCCCGAGCTGCAAGCAGGCCTCGAAGCGCTGCCCGAAGCGCTGCTCGGAGCGACCCAAGTAGACTGGTCGCCAGCGATTGACGTGCTGGCGCCGGCGCGCAACATCATGGTCGTGGGACGCGGCATCAGCTTCCCGGTGGCGTTGGAATCGGCCTTGAAATTCAAGGAAACCTCGGCCCTGCAGGCAGAAGCCTTCAGCGGCGCCGAAATCAAGCATGGCCCGATGGCCCTGATCGAAGACGGCTACCCACTGCTCATTTTTGCAACGCGCGGCCCAACCCAGGCCGGCTTGCTGCAACTGGCGACGGAAATGCGCGGCCGCGGCGCCAAGGTCCTGCTGGCGGCCCCCGCCGACGTGGCCGAACGCGACCTGACCCTGCCCGTGGCGGCCACGCCGGATCTCGACCCGATTGTCGCCATTCAGGCCTTCTACGTGATGGCGGCAAAACTGTCGGCCGCACGCGGCATGGACCCGGACGCACCGCGTCACCTGAGCAAAGTAACAAAAACAAACTAAGCAATACCCAACCCGAAAGCGAAGACTGGGGTCGGCCCCTAAGGGGCCGACCCCGGCACTTACGGGGCCACTGGCCGGGATAATAATAATGATCAAGAGACTGTTGGCAGTGTTTGCCTGCGCGGGCCTGCTCGCGCCACAGGCATGGGCTGCCGAGAAAATCGAATTCTGGACCTTCAGCATGAAGCCCAAATTCACGCCCTATTTCAGCGCGTTGGTGGCGCGCTATGAGGCGCAAAATCCCGGCCTCAAGATTGAATGGATCGACTTCCCGTGGGACGTCATCCAGACCAAGCTGGTCACGCGCATCGTGGCCGGTACGCCACCGGCGCTAGTGAGCCTGAACGTGCCCTGGGCCGATGAATACGCGCGCGACGGCTTGCTCACGCCAGTCGATGGCCTGATCGCGCAGGCACGCGCCAGCTACATTCCGAGCGCGCTGGAAGACCTGCGCTTCAAGGGCCACACCTACGGCTTCCCCATGTACAGCAATGTCGCGGTGATCGCCTTCAACACCGCCATTTTCAAGCAGGCCGGGCTCACGCGCGGCCCTGCCAGCCTGGATGAACAACTGGCATTCGCGCGCCAGATCGCGCAACGCACGGGCAAGGCCGGCATCGCCCCAGCGCTCTCCAAGATCGACGGTCTGTTCATGCAGCAGGGCCTGGCCGTCATCGTCGACAAGCGCGCCGTCTTCAATTCGCCGCAGCACGTGGCATTGGTACAAAAACTGGCCGACACCTACAAGGTCGGCGGCCTGCTGAGAGAAAGCCTGTTCGCCGAAGATAACTTCCCCGCCGTGATCGATGCTTACAAGGGCGGCCGCCTGGGCATGCTGCTGGCACCGCCGACGGCCATGCAGCGCATCGGCGGCGATGCGCAAGACATCTACGCCATCACCGACGTGGCGCCCGCGCCGCTGGGCCCCACCGGCATTGCCGATGGCGGCTGGCTGGTGCACTTCGCCATTCCGAAAGGCGTGCCGGCGCGCCTATTGCCATCGGTCGGCAAGTTCGCGCGCTTCCTCACGAACGACGAAAACCAGTTGAACTTCGCGCGCCAGGCCAGCGTCTTCCCGACCACCATCAAGGCGGCGGCCGACCCGTTTTTCCTCGCCACGCCCAAGGACGCAGGCGCGGCCGAAAAGGCCGTTGCCGCTGGCGCCCTGTCGATGGGCCACTCGCGCACGCTGTACGTGGCCGGCATCGATGACTACGACGAATTGCGCCGCTCGCTGGTCAAAGCCGTCGAGGCGGGCGTCACGGGCAAGCAAGATGTCAAGCAGGCGCTGGACCAGGCCGTCGCCATCTGGAACAAGAAGCTGGCCACCCTGCCACGCCACTAAGGACACCATGAAACTCGCTCACCGCCACAGCGTGCAAGCCTGGCTGTTCCTCGCCCCGGCCCTGCTGCTGCTGGCCGCCTTTTCCTTCTGGCCCGTCGGCTACGGCTCCGTGCTGGCCTTCACCGACTACAGCCTGATACGCGAGACGCGCTTCGTCGGCCTCGATAACTTTCGCTACATCTTCAACAACGAGATGTTCGTCTCGGGTTTAAAGAATTCGCTGGTGTTTTTGCTGATGGTGCCTTTCGTGCAGGTGGGCGCCATCGTGCTGGCCGTGCTGGTCAACAACCGCCTGCCCGGCATCCGTTTGTTCCGTGCCGCCTTCTACGTGCCCGTCGTGACCACCGTTTCCGTGGTCGGCATCATGTGGGGCTTCATGTTCCATGAACAGGGTGCGCTCAATTACGTGATGCTGACCCTGAAACTCGTCAACGCGCCCGTGGGCTGGCTGACGAACGACAGCCTGGCCCTGTTTGCCGTCATGTTCGTCACCCTGTGGCGCGGCCTGGGCTGGTACATGGTGATGTACCTGGCGGCGCTGCAGTCGATCCCGTCGGACATGCAGGAAGCGGCCATGCTCGATGGCGCCAACCGCTGGCAGCGCTTCTGGAAGATCACCGTGCCGATGCTGCGCCCGACCATCATGCTGTGCACCATCCTGTCCGTGCTGGCGGCATTGAAGGCTTACCAGGAAGTCGACGTGCTGACCCAGGGCGGCCCGATGAATTCCACCTTCACGGCGCTGTACTATGCCTACGATCAGGGCCTCAAACATTTGAAACTGCCGCGCGCGCTGGCCGCCAGCTTCGTCGTGTCCCTCTTTTGCATCGGCATCGCCCTGCTATGCCTGCGCTATCTCAAACCCAAGCATCGCTGACAGCGGAATGACCATGAAAACCCGTTCCCGCCCCATGCAAACACGTTTGCAGCACCTAGTCCAATACACGGGCCACTATGCCGTGCTGTGCGCGATCGCCGTCGTCTGCGTCTTCCCGTTCTGGTGGACGCTGGTGACAGCCATTTCCACGCAGGGCAATATCTTCGCCTTTCCACCTACCTTCTGGCCGAAGGCGCCGTCGCTGGAAAACTTCGTCGAAGTGTTCAAGGCGATTCCCATCTGGTCATTTTTCAAGAACTCGGTGCTGATCGCCGTGTTCACCGTGTTCTGGAAACTGCTGCTATGTTCACTCGCCGCGTACCCGCTGGCGCGCCTGAAATTCCGTGGCCGCAAGCTGGTGTTCGGCCTGATCCTGGCCACCCTGGTGCTGCCATCGGAAGTCAATTTCCTCGTCAACTTCATCACCATCACGCAAATGAGCCTGGTCGACACCTACACGGGCGTCATCCTGCCCAACGTGGTGACGGCCGTGGCCATTTTGCTGCTCAAGCAGGCGTTCGAGGAAGTGCCGCAAGACCTGATCGATGCGGCCAGAGTCGACGGCGCCTCCGAATGGGTGATCTTCAGCCGCATCATGCTGCCCCTGATCACACCCTGGCTGGCCACCGTCGGTATTCTGACGGCTGTGGAATCGTGGAATGAATACATCTGGCCCTCCATCGTCATGAGCAAACCCGATGAATTTCCCCTCTCGGTGGGCGTGCTGTATTTGCGCGGCACCTTCGGCAGCAGCACGCGCGTGATCGCCGCCGGCACCCTGATCACCATTGTGCCTACCCTGCTGGCGTTCCTGTTCACCCAGCGCTTCTTCATGCGCGGCATGGACGGCGCCGTCAAATGAGCGCCACCATCGCCACCGACCTGCGCCGGCTTGCCGGGCAGTTGCTGATGACGGGCGTCGTCGGCACCGAGCTCGATGCAGCCACGCTCCAATGGCTGCAGGCGAACGGCGTGCGCGCCGTGTGCCTGCGCGCGGGCAATCTGCGCGATGCGGCGCAACTGACGCGCCTGAGCGCGCACTTGCGGCTCGCCCTGGGCCCGCAGGCGCTGATCGCCATCGATACGGCCGGCATGCCCTCAGCCTATCCGGCCTGGCTGCCACAGCCACCGAGCGCCATGCAACTGTGTGCCTTGGGTGACGCAGAACTGGCCAACGGCATGGGCGCGGCGACGGCACGCGGCTTGCGCTCATTGGGCATCAACTGGCTGCTGGCCCCCCTGATCAATCTCGACACCGGCGCAGCACAGGCACCTGACGCTGCGCAGGCGTTTGGCGGCGATCCTGCACAAGCGACCGCCATGACGCAAGCCTGGACGGCGGGCTGCCAGGCCGAAGGCGTGGCGTGCTGCGCCCGGCTGTACCTGCCGCAACCTGGCGCCAGCGCCATCGTGCCCAGCGTCGCCAAGATCCGCTCGCAGCTGGAAGAACACGATTTCGTACCGTTTCGCCAGGCCGCCGCGCAGACGGCCTCGATGATGAGCGCGCACGTAACTTATACGGCACTCGATGCACGCCAACCCGCCAGCCTGTCGCCTGCGGTAATGCATGGCTTGCTGCGCCAGCAGTGGGGCTATGACGGCGTGCTGCTGACGCCCGGCATAGCCGCGCACGGCGAGCATGTCGGCGCGCGCGCCCTGGCCGCCGGCGCCGACATGGTCCTGCTGGCAGATGCGGCGCAGCTACCGGCAGCGCTGGCCGCCGTCAGCGCCGCACTGGCGTCTGGCACCTTGCCGCTGCAAGGCGTGGGTGCGCGGCTGCAGCGCCTGGCGGCACTGGCCGCACGCTATCCGGCTGGCAGCGACGTATACGCGCAGGAGGCGGCTGACTGCATCATCATGGCCGAGGCCAGGCGGCGCTGCCAGTAAGCGCGCTTTTTTACCGACCGCAATACCCGACTTTCAAGACGACCCGAGGAAGCATCCATGAACCACAAGACCAATAGCAATAGCAGTAGCAAGGGCGGCATACGCAGCCCGATTTCCTGGGTGCCCACCTTATACTTCGCCCAGGGCCTGCCGTTTTACGCGGTCGCCCTGGTGGCCGGCCTGATGTTCAAGAGCATGGGCGTGCCAAACGACCAGATCGCCCGCTGGACCGGCCTGATCGGCTTTGCCTGGGTCTTCAAGTCGCTGTGGAGCCCCTTCCTGGAGCTGGCGTCGAGCAAGAAGAGCATGGTGGTGCTGTTCCAGTTCGCCGGTGGCCTGAGCCTGGGCCTGATCGCGCTGGCGCTGCAAACGCCGCTGTGGTTTGCCGCCTGCATCGCCGTGCTGTTCGTCGCCGCGCTGGCCTCGTCGACGCACGACATCGTCTGCGACGGCCTGTACATCGCCAGCCTGTCGGACAAGCAGCAGGCGGCCTACGCGGGCTGGCAGGGCGCCTTCTTCAATGCCGGCAAATTCATCTCGCTGGGCGGCCTGGTGATCCTGGCCGGCTACCTGGAGAAAGAAATCGGCATCAAGCCTGCATGGTCGGTGATCTTCCTGATCATCGGCGCGATGATGCTGTCGCTGGCCGCGTACCACCTGTGGGCGCTGCCGCAAGTGCGCAACGCGGCCGTGGCCGACAAGAGCGTGGCAGGCATCAGCCGCACCTTGTGGGACGTGCTGGTGGACTTCTTGAACAAGCCCGGCATCTGGGGCATGATCGCCTTCATCATCCTGTTCCGCGCCGGCGAGGCGCAAGTGCAGACCATCGGCCCGCTGTTCCTGCGCGAAGCGCGCGAGCTGGGCGGCCTGGGCTTGTCGACGACGGAAGTGGGCGCCGTGTACGGCACGGCCGGCACCGTGGCCTTTTTGCTGGGCAGCATAGGCGGCGGCTATTTCACTTCCTGGCTAGGCTTGAAACGCGCCATGTTCTTCCTGATCCTGGCCATGAATTTGCCGAACCTGGTGTTCTATTACCTGAGCCACAGCATGCCGACCGATCTGACCCTGATCACGGCCGCGCTCAGCGTGGAAATGTTCGGTTATGGCTTTGGCTTCGTGGGCCTGATCCTGTTCATGATGCAAGTGGTCTCGGTCGGCAAGTACCAGACGGCCCACTATGCGTTTGCCACTGGCGTGATGCAGCTCGGTTTCGTGCTGTTCAAGATGATCAGCGGCGACATCCAGACGGCGCTCGGCTACAAGACCTTTTTCCTGTGGGTGCTGGTGTCGGCCCTGCCCGTCTTGATCCTGTCGCGCTTCATGCGTATCGGCGCCAAGGCAGATGCCGGCGAAACTGCCCCCTGCAAGGCCGATACCCCCCAGACGCCCGCCAGCGCCAGCTAGGATAGAACCATTACATGGCACACATCGTTTTAAACAATATCGTCAAGCGCTACGACGATAAGCAGGCCGTCATCCACGGTATCGACCTCGCTATCGGTGACGGCGAATTCGTCGTCTTCGTGGGGCCGTCAGGCTGCGGCAAATCAACCCTGCTGCGCATGATCGCCGGGCTGGAAGACATCAGCGACGGCGAGCTGCATATCGACGGCCGGCTGGCCAACGATATCGCGCCGGCCGAGCGGGGCTTGGCGATGGTCTTCCAGAGCTACGCCCTGTATCCGCACATGACGGTGTTCGAGAACATGGCTTTTGCCCTGAACCTGGCCGGACACAAGAAGGCGGAGGTGCGCGCCGCCGTCGAGCGCGCGGCCGAGATCCTGCAGATCACGCCTTTGCTCAAGCGCAAACCCAAGGACCTGTCGGGCGGCCAGCGCCAGCGCGTGGCCATCGGCCGCGCCATCGTGCGCAAGCCCAAGGTGTTCCTGTTCGACGAACCGCTGTCGAACCTCGATGCCTCGCTGCGCGTGCAGATGCGCGTGGAGATTTCGCGCCTGCACCAGGAATTAAAAACCACCATGATCTACGTCACGCACGACCAGGTCGAAGCGATGACACTGGGCGAGCGCATTGTGGTGTTCAATGGCGGGCGCATCGAGCAGGTGGGTAGTCCGCACGCACTGTACAACCATCCCGGCAACCTCTTCGTGGCCGGCTTCCTGGGCGCGCCGAAAATGAACTTCATCGCTTGCGAGGTCGTTGCCTGTAGCCGCCGCACGGTGGCCGTGCGCGTGCCCGGCGGCGGCGTCATCGAGGTCGAGGCGCAAGGTGACGCCGTGGTGCCAGGCGAGCGGCTGACGCTGGGCGTGCGCGCCGAACATATCAGCCTGCGCGAGCATGCTGATGTGGGCAGTCATGCAGAAAACAACGTGCTCGACGCCGCCGTCAGCCATGTCGAATACCTGGGCGACGTGGCCATCGTCTACGCCAGCATGCCAAGTGTGGCCGGGATGCTGGCCGAGATGCTGGCCGTCAAGCTGCCGGCCGAGGATGGCTTGCGCCGCACGGGCGAGACGCTGCGCCTGTATCTGCCGCCGCAACGCTGCCTGCTGTTTGATGCCAAAGGGCAAGCACTGGCGCACACGTTTGCCGCACCAGCCCAGCAGTTTATGTGACAATAGCCGCTGTTTACGATGCCATCGCCCTTGGACTTCAGCGGGCGCAATGGCGGAAATATATTTTTTAAGATTCCCTGCCCCTTTACGATGCTGCTGCGCGATGCTGCGGCAGACAGTGCCGGTGCGTATTTTTGTTATTGATTGAAGGATAAGCCATGTCCCAATTCCGTCTTGCCCGTCTCAGCCTGATCCTCGCTGCCATCGGCATGAACATCCTGCCAGCCCTGTCGCACGCACAGGACACCAAGCCAGCCGCTGCAGCCGGTGCGCCCGCTGCCGTGCCCGCAGACACGGTGCGCCCTGAAGTATTCAAACTGCTCGATCCGACCGCCGTGAAGGCCTCGATGGATGCAAAAAACTACGACGATGTGCAAAGCCGCATCGACCAGACAGCAGCCATTCCCGCCCTGACGCCCTATGAATTGTTCGTGCTGAACCGCCTGCGCGTAGCGCTGGCCTCCACCACCAACAATAAGACGATGGCTATGACGGCACTCGAAGCGGTGATCGAATCGGGCAAGCTGGAGAAGAAAGCCCAGGGCGACTTCATCCAGGCGCTGGCGAACTACCACTACAACGCCAAGGATTACCCGAACGCTATCAAATGGTTCACCCGTTACCAGACGGAAACAGGTGACTTGACCACCGTGCGCCCCTACATTATCCGCGCCTATTACTTCAGCAATGATTTCGCGCGCGCGAAACAGGAACTGATGGCCGACCTGAGCGCCAAGCAGCAAGCAGGCAAGACGCCGGCCATCGAAGAATTGCAATTACTGGCCAATACGGGCTCGAAGAGCAAGGATCCGGCCACCTACCTGATCGCCATGGAAAACCTGGTGCGCTACTTCCCGTCGGACGATTACTGGAGCGACCTGCTGGGCCGGCTGCAGGGCAAGGCTGGCTATTCGGACCGCTTCGCGCTGGACGTGCTGCGCCTGCAATTCAAGGCCGTGGCCACCATGCCGCCGCAAGATTACAGCGACATGGCTGAAATTGCACTGCTGAACGCCTTCCCGACGGAAGCGAAAAAAGTCCTCGACGCGGGCTTTGCAAAAAGCGTGCTGGGCACGGGTGCGAATGCTGCCAAGCACAAGAAACTGCGCGACCAGGCCAACAAGGCGGCCGCCGATGATGCGAAAAGTATCGCCAGCGGCGAAGCCTCGGCCATGAAGAGCAAAGATGGCACGGGCTTGATCAACCTGGGCTACGCCTTCGTGACGATGGACCAGTTCGACAAAGGTATCGACCTGATCCAGAAAGGCATCGCCAAGGGCGGCCTGAAGCGCCCGGAAGACGCCAAGCTGCGCCTCGGCTACTCCTACGCCATGGCCGGCAAGACAGACGACGCCATCAAAGTCCTGGAAACAGTCAAGGGCGGCGACGGCGTGGGTGACCTGGCGCGCTACTGGATCCTGTGGCTGAACCGTCCTGCCACGGCAGCGGCGACACCGGCAGCGGCACAGTAATTCCTGCTCCCTAGCGTAAGCGCAAGGCAGTCCCCGGCTCAGGCCGGGGCTGCTTTTTTTTCGACTTTTTTTCATCTTGCCATGCCGCCAGCCACCGCCACCGCCACCGAACGCTTAATCAGCCTGGACGCCTTTCGCGGCTGCGTGATCGTGACCATGATCTGGGTCAACTACCTGGCCGGCATGCCCGGCATCGCCTACTGGCTCGAACATACGGGTCCAAGCGCCGACGGCATCAGCCTGCCCGACCTGGTCTTTCCCGGTTTTCTGTTCATGCTCGGCATGGCCATTCCGCTGGCCATGCAGCGCCATTGCGGCCACGTCACGCCAGCGTTGCTGGGGCGTCTGCTGTGGCGCTCCGCCAGCCTGATGCTGGCCGGCGTGATGCTGGCGAATGCCTACCGCTACGATGCCCAGGCGGTGCTGCTGCCGCACGCCGTCTCGCACTGCGTCTATTTCCTGCTGTTTTATGCGGCCATGATTCTGCTGTGGCGCCAGGGCGCAGGTAAGCTTGAGCTGGCCGCTGGGGGCGTGCTGATGCTGTTCCTGCTGGCAACGTTCCGTGGTGAACTGAACAGCGAGTTTTCCAGCACCTGGCTACAACCGTCGTGGTGGGGCATCCTCGGCATGATAGGCTGGTCCTACTTGCTGTGCAGCTTGCTATATCTGGCGTGCCAGGGTAGCAGCACGGCGCTGATGGGCGTATTTGCCCTGCTAATCGCGCTCTACATGGGCGGTACGGCTGGCAGCCTGGATTTCTTGCCCGCTGGCGTAAACGCCATCGTCAACGTGCCGCAAGTACTAGGGTCGACGGCGGCCAATGTGCTGGCCGGCACCCTGGTGGGTCAGCTGTTCCTGCGCGACGCGGCCCTGAAGCATACCCAGAGGATACGTTTCATGGCCTGGTTCGCGCTGGGCCTGCTGGCGGCCGGCCTGCTGCTGCGGCCGTATCACCACATCAACAAGATCGCGGCGACGGAATCGTATACCCTGGTGTGCAGCGCCATCATCCTGGCCCTGTTCCTGGTGTTTTATATCGTCATCGACGTGTGGCGCTGGCGTGCCTGGGCGGTGCTGCTATTGCCCGCCGGCACCAATGCCCTGTTCGCCTACATCGTGCCCGACCTGTGGCAACAACTGGCGACCGTGCTGCACTTGCCGCGTTTCTGGTGGCCCTACCTGGAAACGGGCGGTGCAGCCGGCCTGTGGAATGCCGCCGCCGTTACCGCCCTGATGCTGCTCTTCACCGCCCTGGCCACGCGCTACGGCTTGAAGCTGAAGTTTTAGCGCTAGACCTTGATGTAGATCTTGCGCTTGTCCATCGCGTAGGCGATCAGCCAGCACAGCAGCATGAAGCTGACGGCAAACAGCAGCGAACCCACGCGCGCCGGAGCCCAGCCCGTGAACCACTGCTGGTACAGCCACTGGTACAGATTGACGCCACCGACACGCACGGTAAACGCGATGATCACCAGCACTTCCGAGACCAGGTAAATGAACAGGGTGTTCTTGCCGTAGACTTCAAAGAAATAGGTCCAGCCCGTCATTTGACGCACGTCGATGATCAACATCAGCGAAGCGAGCAGCAGCAAATCGAGGCCTATGCCCAGCATCACATAAGAGCTAGTCCACAATTTTTTGTTGATCGGCAACACTTCATTCCAGCACAGTGCCACCACCACGCAGATGACGCCAGCCACCGCCAGTTGAAGCAAGCTGAAGCGCAGCTGCGCCGGCGCCGTCTGGCGTAAAAAACTGCCCACCAGGTAACCGGCAATCACATTGACGATCGCCGGCAAGGTGCCGAGTATACCTTCCGGGTCGAAGGCGATGCCTTCGCCGTGGTACAAGTGGCTATCCCCCAGCAGGATCAAATCGAGCTTGGCCGGCGCATTGCCGTGCAAGCTGTAATCGCCCCAGGTCGCCAGAATGGCCCAGTAGCCGAGCAAGGCAGCGGCGCTGAAGAGCAGCGCGCCGCGTGTCTTCCAGTAATGCAAAATCAGGGCGGCGGCCAGGTAGCACACGGCGATGCGCTGTAGTACGCCGGGGATACGCGTCTGCGACAGGGACGACCAGGCGAACTGGCCCGCATCGTCAATCTTGAAGAAGGGGAACCAGTACAGCAAGAAGCCGAGTAAAAAGATCAGCGCGCTGCGCTTGCACAGCTTGGCCAACACGGCGCCATGGCCCAAATTTTCATATTTCCCCAGCGCAAAGGCCAGCGCATTGCCGACGACAAACAAAAAACTGGGAAAGACCAGATCCGTCAGGGTAAAACCATGCCATTCGGCATGCAGGAACGGCGCATACACGCTGCCCCAGTCGCCGGGCGTATTGACGACGATCATCAGCGCCACGGTCAGGCCGCGCAGGACGTCGAGGGCGAGGTAGCGCTGGTTCATGGCTGCGCTACCTTCAGGATGGGCGCCAGGGCCGTGCCCAGCACCTGCTGCGCATCGCCGCTCAACTCCCAGAACATGCCACCACGCAAACCCTTATGGCGGATATAGCGCACTTTTCCGGCTACCGATTGCGCATCCTCATAGCTGATGAAGACGCCGCTATCGCGGTTGTACAGATACGGCACTTGCGACGCAGCATTCCAGTAGCGCCGAAAGCCCCGCGCGCCCTGACCATCGACCAGATAGCCCTGCTCGATCAGATGCCGGTAAGTAAAGGTCGGTGTACCGTCATTGCCGCTAGCCGCGCCCTGGCAAGGCTGATACAGGCCGTCACCGCGGGGACCTGCGGCGCACTGCTTCCAGCCATAGCCATAGAAGGGCACGCCCAGCACCAGCTTGGCGGCAGGCACGCCCGCGCGTAGGAAGCGCGTCACGGTGGCGTCTGCATACGGATGCTTTGCGCGCTGCGGGTCGGCCGGGTCGGCATACAGGGGCGCCAGCTGGCCATTCTCGGCATCCCACACGCCACGGTAGTCATACGTCATCAGGTTGATCCAATCGAGCTGCGCCGCAAGGCGAGCCATCCAGCCGGATGCGGCATCGCCGTCGTCGCTCAGGCTGGCATGCGCGCCAGCGGCAATGGTGATCAGGTAATGACGGCCCCCATCGTGCTTGCCGGCTTGCTCGAATGCGCTGCGCAACTCGCTAGCCAGACGCACATAGTTTTCCTTGTCGTCGCTGCGGTGGCAGACCCTGCCTTCGATGCAGGCAATCCCTCCCGTGGCCGGATGCTCCCAGTCGATATCGATACCATCGAGGCCGTGCCGGCGCACCAGTTCCAGCGCGGACGCGATAAACGCCTGGCGCGCAGCTGGCGTAGCGGCGACGTCCGAAAAACGGTTCGACCAGATCCAGCCACCTACCGACAGCAGTACGCGCAGGCGCGGATTACTTTGCTTGAGCGCGTTGAGCTTGCGCAAGTTGTCGGCATCGACTTGCGGTGCCGCCAGTACGATGCTGCCATTTGCCGGCCGTGACGGCTGGCCGTCCGCATCCAGGCAGGCGCCCACGCCACCGCCCTCGGGCGCGCGATTGCCATGTTCGCCATCCCAGCAGATGTCGGCGAACGCATACTGGATCAGGCTGACATTGCCAGCGCCAATATTGTGCTCGTTCACAGGAAAATCGGCCGATTTCCAGCCCGGATAATAAGCCACCACTTCCGGCGCGAAGATCGGTGCGGCGGGGACGGCCGTAGCCGCCAGAGGCAGCGCGCAGGCGCAGCAAGCCAGCATTGCGTGTAATGTCATCGGAGGTATCCCACCATGTAAAGAAACCATCTTGCAATAAAAAATGGCGGAGCCAGTCGCGCTCCGCCATTGTCATGCCATCCCGGGTATCCGCCGGCAAGCATCAACTACATAAAAAATTTTACATCTTGCCTTGCAGTGACAAATAGATCTGACGGCCGTTCTTGTACAACGCGCCTGGCATATCGGCGACACCAGGAGTATGGATGACGGAACGCACAGTCGGATTGTTCAAGTCCTTGCCATCTAGCGTGATCGCCAGGTTTTCGGTCAACTGATAGGCAATAGATGCCGACAGGCTGCCGATCGACGACTGGAAGGCCGCACTATTTCGGCTGGTACCGTTCAGGTAACCAGAACGGAAGTTGTACGTCAAACGCGCGCTGAGCTTCTCGTTTTCAAAGAAGCCGCCAATGTTGTACGCATTCTTCGACGTGCCGATCAGCGTGCAATCCGGGCTAACCAAGGCGCCGCAAGCCGAACCTGCTGCTTTACCGGTTTCCTTGCCATCCGTAAAGGTGTAGTTGGCGTTGATCCCAAAACCAGCTGGCAGAGCTTGTACGTAGGCCAGTTCAATACCTTTGACTTCAGCCGTCGTGTTGATCGGGGTGCCGACCACATACTCGGTGTTTTTACCTTGCAACTGATTGAAGAACGTTGCCTTGCCGCTGCCATACGTCACGTAGCCATCGAGTGCCGAGTAGAAAGCGCCAGCCGACAACATCGACTTCGGAGCAAAATACCATTCCACGCCGATTTCAGCATTGTTGGCACGGATCGGACGCAAGTTCGGATTGCCGACGATGCCAAACAATTGCTGATCGCGCAAGTCCAAGCCAGCCATCATGCCCAGTTCAGGACGCGCCATGGTGCGGCTGATACCGAAACGGCCAACGATATCTTTCGTCACATCCAGACGGAAGTTGGCGCTAGGCAAGAAGTCGTTATACGTATTCGTATAGTTCTTGATGACATACTGCGCCGATGGATTCAATTCGTAGCGGTCGACATCTTCCTTGGTGTGCACAAAACGTACGCCGATGTTACCGGAGAAGCTGTCGGCACCGAAATTCAACATTGCATAGGCCGATTGGGTCGGCTCCTTGATGTTGAATTCATTCTGGCGCAGGTGGCCGGAGTAGTTGGCATACTTGCTCAGCCAGCCATTGACGGCAGCTTGCGAGAACGTCCAATAGCCCGCACCATTCGTGCCCAGATCGTTAAAACCATTGGGGAACGAGGTCAGGCCGCCTAACGGCAGGTTGGCTCGGTTGCCCAGGGCGTCAGCAGCCGTATTGCCTGCGACATTCGAATTGATGCCGATCGCATCCAGTTTACGCTCGTGCTGCGCTACGCGCGCGCCAAACTGCAGGGACGAAATGGCAGGCAAATCGAGTTTCAGCGTGGCGTCGACTTGGCCATACGTTTCCTTGTCCACAGCCTTCACATGCGAGCCGTAGGTGTACGGATCACCGCTGTTGCCGCCGATCGAAAACTTGTCAGCGCCAGGAATGTTGTATTTGATCGGATTGTTTGCACCGTTCATGGTGTAGCCGCCGCCAGTCCAAGGCATCCAAACACCGAGCGCGCCGCTCACGGTTTCGCCGACGCCTTTGGTGGTGCCGAGCTTACTGGTCAGCATCAGGCGATCGTTGACGCGGTATTTACCGTCCAGATTGATGAAGTTGGACTTGCTCTTAGCGACAGGACGGCTAAAAATTTCCTGCACTGAACCGGACATTGTGCTGCAAGTCGTGCAATTGGCCGGAATCGTGGCATTGACGCTTGTCACGACGCCATTGCTGACGGTACCGGTGACATTCGCGCCAGGATAGCCAGGCGAAGCCCAGGTATTGCCAATTGCACGGCCCAGCGATTGCATGAAGTTGTGGTTGATGTTGGGCGCGTCGAGCTGCGAATGGAACAGGGTCAGGTCCAGCATCAGGTCCTTCGATGGCTTAAGCTGGATATCGATGAGGCCCCCATCGCGGGTACGCTGCTGTTCAAACCAGGCGGTGCCACCCAGATAGTTGGTCATGGCGCCAGCTGCACCAGGGATGCCCTGGGCCATCGCGGAACCCGGCTCGACTTTGTCGTACCAAATCTGATTTTCCTGGCCGACGCGGCTCAGCGTACGTTTCTGATGGAAACCCTGCACCAATACACCGAGCGTGCTGGCTTCATTCTTCCAGTTGATCATGCCGCTGAACTGAGGATCTTTCTTGCCCGAGTTGGAGGAGTACACGGTGCCCAGGCTGACCTGGCCCGTCAGGGATTTTTTGAAGTCGAGCGGCTTGCGGCTCTCGATATCAACCACGCCTTCGGCGCCGCCTTCCAGCAGATTGGCTTGCGAACCTTTATGCACAGTCACGCGGCCGATCAGCTCCGAAGGAAATAGCGAGAAGCTGACGCTGCGGCCGCCACCGATGATGTTGTCGGCAAACCAGTCACCGCTGCCAACCGAATGGCCATTGAAGGTGGTCAGGGTCAGGCCGAACGGTGTGCCGCGCAGGGCGACACGGTCGTTCTCGCCAAAACTGCCTTCGCCGCCGCCGGCAGCGGCCACGCTGACGCCTGGCAAGCGTTGCAGGGAATCAGCAACGTTCTTATCTGGCATCTTGCCCACGTCTTCCGCCGTAATCACTTCAACCAGGCTGTCGGAATTACGTTTTTGGTTCAAGGATTGTTCCAGCGATGCACGGATACCCGTCACGACGACGGTCTGGCCGGCATCAGCATCAGCCGTTGCTGCAGGCTTGGTCTCTTTTGCAACGGCGTCCTGCGCATGCGCCGAAAAACTCGCGCCTGCCATCAACATAGCCACAGCAGCGGCGATAGGCGTCAAATTGCGTGCTGCAGAGCTAGCTGTCAAATTGCGTTTCATGTACTCCCCCTTGATTTAGGCTCCAGGATTGGATCCTTTTCATTTTTAACGTAGGTCTTCTTTCCAGCCCGCCCACTTTCGCCGGTACGCTGCAGACCCTTCTGTACAACCACTTACAAAACCAATTCAACGCCAATATACTACTATCCAATACCAGAACACTACCAGTTACAACTTATTTTTTATAACGTTGTTTGAATCACACACACCACTTCAGCTCAATCGCTGTGTAGCCCTTGCAAGCGCGAATAAATACCAGTGAGGCGCGCTCAAATTGCCGGAAGGACAATTCAAATTGGTTTTATAACGGTCTTTTTTGGTATTATCCAGCGACACAAAACAGATACAGAGCGCGTCTGCAACGCGCCGTAACGGAGACCCTCAGCGTATGACAACCCTGGCTCACATCATGCAAGGCCTGGGGCAGACGAGTAGCCTGCCCCTGTACCAGCAACTGCAGCGCGCTTTGCGTGAAGCGATCGACAAGCGCATCCTCGGCCCAGAAGAAGCCCTGCCGGCAGAACGCCAGTTGGCCAGCGACCTGGCCGTCTCGCGCATCACCGTGCGCAAGGCCATCGATGGCTTGGTCAGCGAGGGCTTGCTGGTGCGCCGCCCCGGCTCGGGCAATTTCATCAATACGCGCATCGAGAAAAATTTCGCCAAGCTGACCTCGTTTTCCGAGGATATGCGCGCGCGCGGACGCACGCCGCGCAGTGTCTGGCTCAAGCGCGCAGAAGGCACGGTCACGCCTGAAGAGGCCTTGCGCCTGCGGCTGTCGCCGGGCGCGCCCGTGTACCGCTTCCACCGCATCCGCTATGCCGACGAGGTGCCGATGTGCCTGGAATACGCCACCATCGTCGCCAGTTGCCTGCCGTCACTCGACGCCGTCGACATCTCCATGTATGACGCGCTGGAACAGGCGGGCAACCGGCCGGTGCGCGCCTTGCAGCGCCTCAGCGCGCTGTTACTGACGGGAGAGCAAGCCAGCCTGCTGCAGGCGCAAGAAGGCGACGCGGGCTTGTCGGTGGAAAGGCTGGGTTTTTTGCGCGATGGCCGCGCCGTGGAATTTTGCCGCTCCTACTTCCGCGGCGATATGTATGACTTCGTGGCCGAATTAAGTACCAATTAATACCAGCGGCGCGCATTTCCCAATACCAGATAGCAGCACTTATTGCAGTGCAATATATATGCCCGCAACACGACTGTTATTAGCACGGCAATGGGGAGCTCGTCGGCGGCGATTATATGGCGGGCCCCGAAAAAATATATAGAGGGCGGCGCAATGCAGTTTTGCGCATCGCAGCAAAATCCAATATTATTCATTCGGCAGCGGGCGCGGTGCGGTCGTCCACCTACAGCAAGAGTCGGCGAGCGCCACGCACAGACAGCAGCACGCTGGCGGGATCAAGGGCCAGGGCCATCACGGCAATGATGATTAAATGACGCTGAAATGACCGTATCGCGGTCGGTGAGGATGCCGACGGGCACGCGCTCGTTATTTGAGGGATAGCCACGCTCAGGTGGCCCAGATGATGCTGGCGCAGCAGCAGTGCCGCTAGTGGCATGCTCATGTCACGCTGGCGATGGGCACTTTGCAGGATGCAGGATGCAGGATGCAGACGTCGCCATGGCAGGCCACACACGAGATCAAATAAACGGGTCTTACTTTTCTTCGGGGGGCGGCAGGAAGCAGGCTTCGACGATCTGCAGGTCGTTATCCTTGGCGAACTCGCGCACGAAGTGAAACGCCATCGGCTCGATCTCGCGCAGCTTGGTGTTGACCACCACCGACTTGACGCCATTGACGACAGTCGGGCGCACGTAGGGCGAATACTGGAGGTGCGCATTGCGCCCGCCACCTTCGGGATTAAAACAGGACATCACTCCACAAAGGCGCTCGGCCCAATCGCTGGGTCGGAATTGCTTGCCATTGCTGGTGAGACCAAGGATGAAGAACTCGTCTGAGAGTTCCCCTGTTTTTTGAGATAACTCGGCCATGTGGCTTGTCGGGACTGGATTGCGTGAATGGCCCCGGTGGGTATGCCGGGCTGGTAATTCAACTACATTTGCTGCGGTAAGCCAGTATTATATCTTATAGAAGACTTGGGTTCTACCTCGATCTACCCTGCCCTTGCCAACAGGGGCCGGCAGGCGTCGTGCGCCAGCCCCTATTGTAACCCCGTTCCACGCGCAAGGCGCATGGATAGCGCGTATGCACGCGTTTAGCGCCCTTGTCAGCCGAGGAAAACAGCACCCGACATCAACAGCAGCAGCAGCATCCACAGCAGCAAGGCGCGCCATACCAGGCCCACCGTGCTCTGCAAGGCGCGCGCGCCCGGCTCTTCGCCGGGCAGGATATCGCTTTCGCTGTCACTGTCATCGACGGCCAAGTCCGGCGTCACCAGCACGCGCGCTGCCGTTTCCGCTGGCGTGCCCAGGCGTACACCCATGGCACCGCCGCCGGCCGTCAGGATGATGCCGATAGCTTCGTCCTGCCAGCGCTGGGCGAAATTGCGCCAGGCATAGATGGCATCCTCGAAATTGCCGACCACGGCAAACGCCACGGCCGTCAGACGCACGGGGATCCAGTCGATCCAGTAAAAGGCGCGCGCGGCGAACTGGCCGAATGCTTCATTGCGCATGTGCTCAGGTTCATTCCAGGCACGCGCCAGGTATTCGGCCACGCGGTACATGACCGCGCAAGCAGGGCCGAGCGGCATGAGGAACCAGAAGAATACGCCAAACACGTTGCGATGCGTCGTGATCAGGGCTTTTTCCACGGCGATGCGGGCGATCTCACTCGCTTCCATGCCCACCGTGTCGAGCTTGGTCCAGTCTGCCAGCAAGGTGCGCGCAGTCGCTTCGTCACCGGCGCTCAGGGCCAGTTGGATGGAGGTGAAGTAGTGGCTGTAATGACGGAAACCCAGCGTCAGGTAGACGATGAGCACGTTCCAGGTAAAGGCCAGCAGGGACAACTGATAATGCTGCAAGAGCCAATACACGCCAGCCGTCGGCAGCATCAGCGCGCCGATCATGAGGAACCAGCCCATGCGGCCATGGCTGGCATGGCCGGCATTGAACCAGGTCTCCATGCGCATTGCCAGGCTCTTGATTTCGGCGTAGATCGGATTGTCCGCGCGCAAAGGTTTGAGCTGCTCGATCAGCAATGCACAAAGTATGGAGAGAAATGTCATCAAACGTCCTTTTTGTCTTTTTCAGCAATGCCGCAATGCCCGCTACGATAGCGCAGTGCAGTGCTGGAATCAAACTTATTACGTGCGGGACACCATTTTACGCGCGCAAGAGGTGAAACAGATTACGCAGCATGCCCGCCGTAGCACCCCAAATATAGAAACGCTCGTACGGCATGGCGTAGAACGAACGCCGTCCGCCGGGCAATTCCACCGACAGGCGCTGATGGTTGAGACCATCCATCAGGAAGGCCAGCGGCACTTCAAAGATTTCCGCCACTTCGGATGGGTCGGCGCGCAGTTCGAACGGCGGCATGACCAAGCCTACCACGGGCGTGACCTGGTAGCCGGTGCCCGTCAGATAGTCGGGCAGGCAGCCCAGCACTTCGATATGCTCACTCGCCAGCCCCACCTCTTCCTGCGTTTCGCGCAGCGCCGTGGCCACGGACGAGCCATCGAACGCCTCGCGGCGCCCACCGGGAAAGCTGACCTGGCCCGCATGGCTGCTCAGGTGCTGCGTGCGCAAGGTCAGCAAGATGGTCAAACCCTGCGGCCGTTGCACCATGGCAATGAGCACAGCGGCGCGCACCGGGATGGCGCGCACGGAGAGGAAATCCTGAGTCATCTCGGGCTGCCAGTGAGGCGGATAGGCCAGACGCTGGCGCAACCAGTCCGGCGTCAGGCGCATGGCGTCCAGCGCCGCCTCGCCGGCGATCGAATCGATGGCTAATTGCTGCGGATCAAATGCTATCGCCATTGCTATCTCTCTCATCACAACGCCATCAATAAAAAAAGGGGCGCCGCGAGGCACCCCTTTTCCCAACGCAGACGCTGATATTACGCGCTTGCTTTCGCCACAACGCGGCGATTTGGCAATTTTTCTTTGATACGCGCCGATTTACCCGAACGCTCACGCAGATAGTACAGCTTGGCGCGGCGAACATCACCACGGCGTTTCACTTCGATCGAAGCGATCAGCGGCGAGTACAGTTGGAACGTACGCTCAACGCCTTCGCCGGACGAGATCTTACGAACGATGAAGTTCGAGTTCAGGCCACGGTTACGACGGGAGATAACGACGCCTTCGTAAGCCTGGGCGCGCTTGCGCGTACCTTCGACTACGTTGACGCTGACGATAACGGTATCGCCTGGTGCGAATTCAGGAATGGTTTTACCCAGACGAGCAATTTCTTCCTGCTCTAATTGTTGAATCAAGTCCATTTTATAACTCCGAAAACCATCATGCCGGCGCACTGTGGATAGCAAGTATCCGCCCGGTAGAGGATGGGTAACACAATATGGGCAACATGCCCGGCACTACTGGCCACCCTGCAGGCCGTCCGGAGACAACTTACAGGCTGGCCAAGAATTTTTCGTCGGTCTTGCTGAGCAAGCCGGCGGCACGCGCACTGACCAGCAGGTCAGGCCGCTTTGTCGCGGTCGCTTCCAGCATGCGCTGGCGGCGCCACTTGACGATCTCGGCATGATTACCCCCCATCAAGACGGGCGGCACGGCCATGCCTTCATAGGTTTCCGGCCGCGTGTAGTGCGGCGAATCGAGCAAGCCATTGACGAAGCTATCCTCGACGGCCGATGCCTCGGTGTTCAACACACCGGGTAACAGGCGTATCACCGCATCCATCAGCGCCATGGCGGGCAATTCACCGCCCGACAGGACAAAGTCGCCAACACTGATTTCCTCGTCGACACAGCGCTCAAGCAAACGCTGGTCTACGGCTTCATAACGGCCACACAGGATCACCAAGCCAGGTTCGGCTTTCAACTGCGTGACGCGCTCGTGCGTCAGCGCGCGACCCTGCGGCGACATAAACACCACGCGGGGTAACGCCAGTCCGAGATCGGCCTGACGTTGCTTCGCGGCATTGATTGTCGCTTCGAGGGGGCGCGCCATCATCACCATGCCGGGGCCGCCGCCGTAAGGGCGGTCATCCACGGTACGGTGATTGTCGGTCGTGAAATCACGGGGATTCCACAGCGACAAGCCGCATTTACCCTGCTCGAAGGCACGCCGGGTCACACCCGACTGCGTCAGCGCGGCAAACATTTCCGGGAACAGGGTCACGACATCAAATTGCATCGCTCACCATCCGGCAAAGTTTGCCCGGCGCAAAATGATGCGCAGGCGGTTTAATAATCGAGGCCCCAGTCGACCGTGATCTTGCTGGCAGCCTTGTCAACGTTAATGACAAACTGACCAACAAACGGGATCAGGCGCTCAGGCGCCTTTTCAACGGTCTCATCGGCATCAGCATCTGCAACGGGCGTAACGCGCAAGATCGACTGCGGACCATTGCTCATCATGTCGTGCACTGTGCCAAGGCACTCGCCTTGCAAATTCTCGACTGTCAGCCCGATCAGATCGGACCAATAGAATTCATCGGCCGTCAGCGTCGGGAAATGGCTACGCGGAATTTGCACAGAAACACCTTTCAGCGCTTCTGCGGCATCCCGCCCGACCACACCCACCAGCTGGGCCACGACGTCGCCGCCGTGTAACTTCGCTTGCCTGACTTGAACATCATGCAAGGTCGGTTTATCAAACCACCAGGTTTTGACGCTTAATAATGCATCCGCGTCGTCGGAGAAAGGAGTGATCCTTACGCCGCCAGCAATGCCATAGGCACCGGAGACATAGCCTACCTGTACCAGGTCATCGGGGACTTTCACCCCGGATGCAGTCTTGACCGTCAAACCAGTGATCTAATTAAGCTGCTGCTTTGTTGTTGCTGGCTACCAAGCGAGCAACGGTTGGCGACAATTGTGCGCCAACGCCTTGCCAGTAGGCCAGACGGTCTGCGGTGATACGCAGTGGAACTTCGCCACCTTGCGCCATCGGGTTGTAAAAACCGATACGCTCAATGAAGCGACCATCGCGGCGATTGCGCGAGTCAGTAGCGACGATGTTGAAGAACGGGCGCTTCTTGGCGCCTCCACGAGCTAAACGAATAACGACCATAATATTTCCAAAAAGTGTGCTGAGGCGGAAAAAGCCGCAAATTATAGCGCGCTTTACCGCCAGGCAGCAAGCGTTATGATGACGGGCGTGTAATTTGGGCTAATCAAACATTATGACCAGTCATGACCGAAGACGCAATAGCCGCGTGCGTGTATCGTGCCGACAACGCCACGCCGGTGCGCCAAGCCGGTGCCATTGCGCGACAGCACCGCCTGGACGGCACATGAAAGTGCTATCGTTGCGACAGGCAATGACCGATACTGGCAATCTTTACCGATGAGCAACTCTAAAATCTTATGACCACCGCAAGCATTTTGCAACAGTCGCACAAGAACAAGGCAGGCACCACCTTGCTCGCCTTCCTGCTGGGCATGCTGGGTGCGCACCGCTTCTATCTGCATGGCGCCAAGGACCGCTGGGGATGGCTACACATGACCGCCCTGCCCGCCAGCCTGCTGCTGCACCAGCTGCTTCCCCAAGCCGACTGGTTTTACCAGATATTGCCCCTTGTCCTGTCCGCCCTGATCGGCTTCCTCGAAGCACTGGTACTGGGATTGATGCCGGATGACAAGTGGGATGCGCGCTACAACGCCGCCTCTGGCCGCCTGTCGGACACGGGCTGGCCCCTGGCCGTGGTGCTGGTCGCTACCTTGATGCTAGGCGCAGGCGTGCTGATCGCCACCATGGCGCGGCTGTTCGACTTGCTGTACACAGGCGGCGCCTACGGCTAATTTTTACATAGGAATAGCGACATTTTCGGCGCCCGGCACGCACATGTAAGTATTGGTAAGCAATCATGATTTACTTCTATACTGCACTCAGAATACCAACATTACTGCCACACCCCTTCAGGAGAAAATCATGCTGCGTCGCCCATACATCATCGCAGTGGCCATCACGGCCCTGTTCAGCACTTCCGCCTTCGCGCAAAATCTCTCGCCGAAGGCGCAATACGCCTACGACACGCAGCAAGCGAGCACGCGCTATGCTGATGACAAGAAATTGTGCGCAGAAGAAAGCAGCTCGAAAGCGCGCATGCAATGCCTGCGCGACGCGAAGAGCGAACACGAGCAGGCTATCAGCGACGCCAAGGCTGCGCAGAAAGCAGGCAATTCCTACGCCAGCCAGCCCTCCAAGAAGCCGCAGCAAATCTGCGCCGATTGCGCCAAGGTGCTGGCGGTCAACGTCGCTGACAAAGCGGGCGAAGGCGGGGCGCTGGGCATGATAGGCGGCGGCGTGGCGGGCGCCCTGCTGGGCCGCCAGGTCGGTGGCGGGCTAGGCAAGGACCTGGCCACCCTGGCAGGCGCCGCTGGCGGTGCTTACGCCGGCAAGCAAGTCGAAGGCCATATGAAGAATGCCAAGACCTGGACCGTCACGGTACAGTATGAAACAGGGGCCAAGGCCGATTTCGCGTTTGACCAAGACCCTGGCCTGGCTGCTGGCGACCTGGTACGCAACTCGGGCAATGGCATTGTCAGAAGATAAGCCGAACCCAAAAGCAAGGACTGGGGTCGGACCCTCAGGGTCCGACCCCGGCATTTGCAGTTGGGTTGGCTAAGATTAAAACTGCTCTTCCGACATGGCCAGCACGCCCGCGCTGCCGTCGATGATGCTGGCGCGCAAGCCCGGCGCTTGTGACAGGATGTGGTCGGCAAAGAAGCGCGCCGTGGCGATTTTTGCCTTGTAAAACGAGACGTCGCCACTGCCCTCTTCCAGCCTTTGTTGCGCCACGATGGCCGCGCGCGCCATTTGCCAGCCACCGAGCACGATGCCGGCCAGTTTCAAATAGGGCACGCTGCCCGCAAACACGGCCTTGATGTCCGTCTTCATGTTCGCCACCACGTATTCCACCACCGCTTCGAGCGCGGCGCTGCCTTCAGCCAGGTGGCGCTGCATGGCCTGGAAGTCGGCGCCGGAGAGCTCGCCCAGCTGGGCTTGCGTGGCGCGCACCTGGGCGATGATCGCCTTGGCAACAGCGCCGCCATCGCGCACCGTCTTGCGGCCCACGAGGTCATTTGCCTGGATCGCCGTCGTGCCTTCGTAAATGGTGAGAATCTTGGCGTCGCGGTAATGCTGGGCGGCGCCTGTTTCCTCAATGAAGCCCATGCCGCCATGCACTTGCACGCCGTCGCGCGTCACATCCTGCGCCATTTCCGTGGCCCAGCCCTTGATGATGGGCACCATATATTCATAGGTCGCCAGGCTTTCCGCGCGCACGTCCGCCTGCGGATGATGGTGCGCCACGTCGCTAATGGCCGCGCCCACGTAGGCCAGCGCGCGCGCCGCCTCGGTTTGCGAGCGCATGGACATCAGCATGCGGCGCACGTCCGGGTGGTGGATGATGGAAACGGGGCCAGGCGAGCCCGTCAGGTCACGCGACTGCACGCGGTCCTTGGCAAATGCCACGGCCTGCTGGTAGGCACGCTCGGCCAGGCCGATGCCCTGCACGCCGACGCCGAAACGGGCGGCGTTCATCATGATGAACATGTATTCGAGGCCGCGGTTTTCCTCACCTACCAGAGTGCCGATGGCACCGCCATGGTCGCCGAACTGCAACACCGCTGTCGGGCTGGCCTTGATGCCCAGCTTGTGTTCGATGGACACGCAATGGGCGTCGTTGCGCGCGCCCAGGCTGCCGTCGGCATTGACGAGGAACTTCGGCACGATGAACAGCGAAATGCCTTTCACGCCAGCGGGCGCGTCCGGCGTGCGGGCCAGCACCAGGTGAACGATGTTTTCCGCCATGTCGTGCTCACCATAGGTGATGTAAATCTTGGTACCGAAGACTTTATAGCTGCCATCGCCCTGCGGCACGGCACGCGTGCGCACGGCGGCCAGGTCGGACCCCGCTTGCGGCTCCGTCAGGTTCATGGTGCCGGTCCACTTGCCCGACACCAGCTTTTCCAGGTAGACAGCCTTCTGCTCGTCGCTGCCGGCCGTCAACAGTGCTTCGATGGCACCATCGGACAGCAGGGCGACCAGGGCAAACGAGATGCTGGCCGAGTTGAGCATTTCGATGCAGGGCGTCGCCAGCAGCTTGGGCAAGCCCTGGCCACCAAATTGCGTCGGGTGCTGCACACCCTGCCAGCCTGCTTCGCCATAGGCCTTGAAGGCTTCCTTGAAGCCTTTCGAGGTAGTGACTTGACCGTCGTGCCAAAAACTCGGTTCCTTGTCACTGGGCCAGTTCAGGGGGGCCACCACGCCGCCGCAGAATTTGGCATTCTCTTCCAGCACGGCCTCGGCCGTGTCGGGCGTGGCGTCTTCGCAGCCCGGCAAGGTGTGGATTTCGGCCAGGCCGGCCAATTCGTTCATGACGAACAACATGTCTTTCAGCGGGGCTTGATAGCTCATCTTCTTTTCTCCAAGAAAAAAGCCACGCGCGGCCCGCCGTGTGGGGCGGGCCGGCGTGGCTTTGTAGTCGGAGCGTATCGCGGCAAATGACTACATCTGCCGCGATACGCTCTACACAAAACCGGATCGGGCTGAATTAACCCAGTTCGTTGACCAGTTGCGGCACGATCTCGAACAGATCGCCCACGATGCCGTAGTCGGCCACGGAAAAGATTGGCGCTTCCGGATCTTTGTTGATGGCAACGATGGTTTTCGAGTCTTTCATGCCGGCCAGATGCTGGATCGCGCCCGAGATACCGACGGCGATGTACAGCGATGGCGCAACGATCTTGCCCGTCTGGCCCACTTGCCAGTCGTTCGGCACGAAGCCGGCGTCGACGGCAGCGCGCGACGCACCCATGGCGGCGCCCAGCTTGTCGGCCAGCGGTTCCAGGATATGAAAGTTCTCGGCCGAACCCATGCCACGTCCACCCGACACGATGACTTTCGCGGCGGTCAGTTCAGGGCGGTCGGACTTGGCCAGTTCGCGGCCCACGAAGGCCGATTTGCCCGCGTCGGCCACGGCGGCGATGGTTTCGGTGGCAGCCGAACCGCCGGTGGCGGCAGCGGCGTCGAAGCCGGTGGTGCGCACGGTGATGACCTTGACCTTGTCGCCAGATTGCACGGTGGCAATGGCATTACCGGCGTAGATCGGCCGCTCGAAGGTGTCAGGCGTATCGACCTTGGTGATTTCCGAGATTTGCGCCACGTCCAGCTTGGCGGCCACGCGCGGCAAGATATTCTTGCCGTAGGCGGTGGCTGGCGCCAGGATGTGGCTGTAGTTGCCGGCGATGGCCAGCACTTGCTCGGCCACGTTTTCGGCCAGGCCGTCGGCAAAGTAAGGCGCGTCGGCCACGATGACTTTCGTCACGCCGGCGATCTGCGCGGCGGCAGCGGCAGCGGCCGATGCATTCGAGCCAGCAACGAGCACGTGCACGTCGCCGCCGCACTGGGCAGCGGCTGTCACGGTGTGGTGGGTGCTACCCTTTAAGGTAGCGTTGTCGTGTTCAGCAATAACTAATGCGACCATGATTATTCCTAATAGTTAGCAAGTGCCGGGGTCAGTCTCTTCGAGATCGGTATCAGTTCCATTGGAACTGGTACCCCCGGCGGGTCTGACCCCGGATTTTATGTTTTGGCGGCAAACCGCTCAGATGACTTTGGCTTCGGTACGCAGCTTGGCGACCAAGGTGGCCACGTCCGCTACCTTGATGCCGGCCGAGCGCTTGGCTGGCTCGACGACTTTCAGGGTTTTCAGGCGCGGCGCAACGTCGACGCCCAGGTCTTCCGGCTTGACGGTCTCGAGCGGCTTTTTCTTCGCCTTCATGATGTTCGGCAAAGTCACATAGCGTGGCTCGTTCAGGCGCAAATCGGTGGTGATGATCGCTGGCAAGGTCAATGCCAGCGTTTCCAGGCCGCCGTCGACTTCGCGCGTGACGGTCACTTTGCCATCTTCCAGCACGACTTTCGAGGCGAACGTGGCTTGCGGCCAACCCAGCAAGGCTGCCAGCATCTGGCCAGTCTGGTTGCTGTCGTCGTCGATGGCTTGCTTGCCCAGGATGATCAGTTGCGGCTGTTCTTTGTCGGCCAGAGCCTTGACCAGCTTGGCCACTGCCAGCGGTTCCAGTTCGGTCGTCGTTTCTACCAGGATGCCGCGGTCGGCGCCGATGGCCATGGCGGTACGCAAGGTTTCCTGGCACTGCGTCACGCCGCAGGAGATGGCGACCACTTCAGTGACCTTGCCGGCTTCTTTCAAGCGCATCGCTTCTTCCAGCGCGATCTCATCGAAAGGGTTCATCGACATTTTGACGTTGGCGGTATCGACGCCAGTGCCGTCGCTCTTGACGCGGACTTTGACGTTATAGTCGACCACGCGTTTGACGGGTACCAAGACTTTCATAGCTATGCCTTTGGGAAAATATAAAAATGACGGATCAAGTGCTGATTCTGCGTTCGATTATAAGAGAAATTTGAATCCTGAACCGAATTTAAGCACGATCGTGCGATTTTTTGTTAGAACAATCCATCTAAACTGTGCAGCTTCGACGATTTCAAGGTAGTCTGCCGCTACGCTGCAGGGCAGCAAAAAGACGTGAAAAAGACGCGGCAGGGTATTCACCAGGCCGCGCCACGGCGGCCCCGGCTGGCACAATTATTTGCGTTGCATCAGGAAGACGAATTCGGTACCCGTCTGTACATGCGACAGCAGGGCATTGCCCGTTTGCTTGGCGAAAGCCTGAAAGTCGCGCACGGAACCGGGGTCGGTTGCCATGATGCGCAGTACTTCACCACTCTGCAGCTCTGACAAAGCTTTTTTCGCCTTTAGAATCGGCAACGGGCAATTCAAGCCCCGCGCGTCGAGCTCTTTGTGAAATTCCATAATCTCGGTATCTAGTAGTGTGTCGCTCATCATCAATATCCCAGCATTGTTTTGTTGTACTGATTTTCGACATACTACTCTAAATCAGGGGCATTGACGCGCTGCACCAAAATAGTTCATCGGCTGTTGTGGTGTCACAACGAGATTGCACACGGCAAAACGGCCCGCAAACATCGTCTGCGGGCCGTTTTCAAGGCGCTGAGGGATAAAAACCCCGCATGCCTGCTAGCTTACGCCTTATCTTGCGCGTTCGCCGACCCAGGCCGGCACGCCTGCCAAGGCATGCGCCAGACCGCTGGCATCGGTGCCGCCCGCTTGCGCCATATCGGGGCGTCCGCCGCCTTTTCCGCCCACTTGCTGTGCAACGAAGTTCACCAGCTCACCCGCTTTGACCTTGGAAGTGGCGTCCGCCGTCACGCCGGCGATCAGGCTGACCTTGCCGTCAGCGACGCTGGCGAGCACGATGGCAGCCGTCTTCAGCTTGTCCTTCAGCTTATCCATGGTTTCGCGCAAACGGGCCACGTCGGCGCCTTCCAGCACGGCAGCGAGTACCTTGATGCCATTCACATCGACCGCTTGCGTGAGCAGTTCATCGCCCTGGCCGGAAGCCAGTTTCGATTTCAGCGCGGCCAATTCCTTCTCCAGCGCCTTCACATGCTCTTGCACCTGGACGATGCGCGCCGTCAGCTCTTCCGGCTGCGCCTTCAGGGTGTTGGCCGCTTCGACCAGGCGGCGGTTGATGCTTTGCACCAGCGCCAGCGCGCCCTCGCCCGTTACCGCTTCGACGCGGCGGATACCGGCGGCCACGCCGCTTTCGCCGATGATCTTGAACAGGCCAATATCGCCCGTGCGCTGCACATGGACGCCGCCGCACAGCTCTTTCGAGCTGCCGATGTCGAGCACGCGCACTTCGTCGCCGTATTTCTCGCCGAACAATGCCATCGCGCCATGCTTGACGGCATCGTCAAACGACATCAAGTGCGCCTGCGTGGCACGGTTTTCCAGGATCTCTTTATTGACGATGGTTTCCACGGCCGCGATCTGCTCGGCCGTCATCGGGGCATTGTGGCTAAAGTCGAAACGGGTTTTATCCGGATCGACCAGCGACCCCTTTTGCGCCACGTGGCTGCCCAGCACTTCGCGCAAGGCCTTGTGCATCAAGTGCGTGGCCGAGTGGTTGCGTATCGTGCGTGCGCGCTTGGCCGTATCGACTTCGGCCGAGACGGCGTCGCCCACCTTCAACACACCGGATTCGAGCACGCCATGGTGGCCAAACACGTCAGCCTGGATTTTCAGGGTATCGCTGACGGCAAAGCTGCCCGCACCCGTGGCGATCACGCCCTGGTCGCCCACCTGGCCGCCCGATTCCGCGTAGAACGGCGTGGTGTCGAGCACGACGATGCCCGCCACGCCGGCGTTCAGTTGCTGCACCGGCGTGCCGGCTGCATACAGCGCCACGACCTTGCTGCTGAACGTCAATTGATCGTAGCCGACGAATTTATTCTTCTCGCCCGCGTACTCGACCTTGCTATCCTTGTGCGTCTTGCCGCCCTTGCGCGACAGTTCCTGGCTTTCCTTCAGCGCCACGTCGTAGCCTGCCTGGTCGAACGTGATATTGCGTTCGCGGCAAATGTCGGCTGTCAGGTCTGGCGGGAAGCCATAGGTTTCGTAGAGGGTGAAGGCGGTGGCGCCGTCGATGCCAGTGGCATCCTTGGACAGTTGCGCTTCCAGTACTTTCATGCCCGTTTCCAGGGTTTCGCCGAAACGCTCTTCCTCGGCTTTCAGCATGCTGGCAACGTTGTCCTTGGCGTCTTCGAGCTCGGGATAGGCGCCGCCCATCTCGCTGGCCAGGTCGGCCACCAGCTTGTAGAAGAACGGTTTCGTCTGGCCCAGCTTGTGGCCATGGCGCAAGGCGCGACGGATGATGCGGCGCAACACATAGGCGCGCCCTTCGCTGCCAGGAATGACGCCGTCGACGATCATGAAGGCGGCGGAGCGGATGTGGTCGGCGATCACGCGCAACGACTTGTTTTCCAAGTCAGTGGCGCCCGTTTCGCGCGCGGCAGCGCCGATCAAATGCTGGAACAGGTCGATTTCATAGTTTGAATGCACGTGCTGCAGCACCGCTGCCAGACGCTCCATGCCCATGCCCGTATCGACGCAAGGCTTGGGCAGCTTGTGCATCACGCCCGCTTCGTCGCGGTTAAATTGCATGAACACCAGGTTCCAGATTTCAATGAAGCGGTCGCCATCTTCATCCGGCGAACCCGGCGGGCCGCCAGCAATGTCGGCGCCGTGGTCGTAGAAGATTTCCGTGCACGGGCCGCATGGGCCCGTGTCTGCCATCTGCCAGAAATTGTCCGAAGCGTAACGCGCACCCTTGTTGTCACCGATGCGGATGATGCGCTCGGTAGGCACACCGATCTCCTTGGCCCAGATGTCATACGCTTCGTCATCTTCGATGTACACGGTGACCGTCAGCTTGTCGGCCGGCAAGCCATACACCTTGGTCAGCAGTTCCCACGCGTAGTGAATCGCATCGCGCTTGAAATAGTCGCCGAAGCTGAAGTTGCCCAGCATTTCAAAGAAGGTGTGGTGGCGCGCCGTGTAGCCGACGTTTTCCAGGTCGTTGTGCTTGCCGCCGGCGCGCACGCAGCGCTGCACCGAGGTGGCACGCGTGTACGGACGGCTGTCCGTGCCCGTAAACACATCCTTGAATTGCACCATGCCGCTGTTCGTCAACAGCAAGGTCGGATCGTTGCCTGGCACCAGGGAGCTGGAACGGACGATGGAATGGCCCTTGGATTCGAAAAATTTGAGGAACTTGTCGCGGATTTCAGATGATTTCATGTTTTTTTGGCAAAGAGTGGCGGCAGCTTTAAAGGGAAGATTATACGTGATATGGGGTGTAGCAATTACGCCAGGCAAGGCCATTGTGCACCCGTGCCCAGCCGGACCGCCAGCCCGCTCAGGCCGGGTCGTGACCCTTGGCGCAGGCGTGCGGGGCGGCGCCCGTTGACACCACCGTGGCAGCGGCGGCACCATTGCAGTCGGCGCAGCGGCCGTACAGCGTCAACTCGTGGCGCTCGACGACAAAGCCTTGCGGCGCCATGCGCTTCAAGTCGCCCGGACAATCATGCACATCGAACACGCGCTGGCACGTGCTGCACTGAAAATGGTGGTGATGGTGATTGGCGGCCGTGTTCGACTCATAGCGTGGGTTTTCGCCCGGCAAGGTGACCACGTGCACTTTTTCTTCCAGCACCAGCGATTTTAAGTTGCGGTAGACGGTAGCGATGCCCAGTTGCGTCACCTGCAAGCTGGCCTGTTCGAGGATTTCCTGCGCCGACAGCGGGCGCTGGGCCGATTCTATGGCGGCTTGAATAGCGGTTTTTTGACGTGTTGTGCGTTCCATAGCCGACAGAATACACCATCCGTGTCCATCTACCGTCCGGAAAACTGTCACACAATAATGATAATGGGTTATCATTATCATCTTATGGCAGTCAGCCCATACGGCAATAGCCTGCCCAAACGTCGCAAACACCGATAGCAGATAAAGGAAATCTTAACCATGTCCGTTCGTCTTCAACAACCAACTCCCCTCGCACTGGCCATCATGCTGGCCTTCGCCGCACCGGCCAGCGCACTGGCGCAGCAGGCAGCGACCTTGCCGGCCGTGACCGTCTCGGCCAGCGCCCTGGCCCTGGGCAGCGACGACATGAGCACGCCCGTGAGCGTACTCGAAGGCGAGGCACTGGTACTGGCACGGGAAGCGACCTTGGGCGAAACCCTGGCTGGCCAGCCCGGCATCACGGCCAGCCATTTCGGCGCCGGCGCCAGCCGTCCCATCATCCGTGGCATGGATGGCCCGCGCGTGAAAATCCTCTCCGACGGCGCCGAAGTGCAGGATGCCTCGACCATCAGTCCCGACCATGCGGTGGCGGCCGAACCGATGCTGTCGGAACAGATTGAAGTCCTGCGCGGCCCGTCCGCGCTGGCGTATGGCGGCGGTGCCGTCGGCGGCGTCGTCAACGTGATCGACAAGAAAATTCCTACGCGCGTGCCGGCCAAAGGCTTTGAAGGCAGCGCGGAAGTGCGCGCCAACTCGGGCGCGCGCGAAAAGGCGGGCGCCTTTGAAGTCACTGGCGGCAGCGGCAACATCGCCTTCCACGCAGAAGGCGTGAAGCGCGACGCAAAAGAGTACAAGGTCGGCAGCGGCTGGGAAGGCGGCGCCAAAGTGGCCGGCAGCGACAACAAGACGGACACGGGCAGCGTGGGCGTGTCGTGGGTGGGATCACAGGGTTTCCTGGGTCTGGCCTTCACCAGCCAGCATGCCGAGTACGGCTTGCCTGGCCACAACCACGAATTCGCGAGCTGCCATCCGCACGGCACGCACCTGCATTGCGGCGGCCACGACGGCCACGACCACGGTGCTGAAGAAGAACATGGGCACGACCATGAAAGCGTGCCATATGTCAAACTGAAGAGCGAACGCTGGGATGTGCGCGGTGAATTGCGCGATCCCGTGCCCGGCTTCGCCAAGCTGCGCCTGCGCGCCGCGTTCACCGATTACAAGCACGACGAAATCGAAGGCACGGAAATCGCCACCACCTTCAAGAACAAGGGCCACGATGCGCGCCTGGAAATGGAACACTACCCCGTCTTCGGCTGGCGCGGCGTGCTCGGCCTGCAAACATCGAAGCGCGATTTCTCCGCCCTGGGCGAGGAAGCCTATGTGGCGCCAACGCTAACGAAGAAACATGCAGCCTTCCTGGTGGAAGAATACAATTTGCAGCAATGGCGCTTCGAAGCGGGCTTGCGCCACGAATGGCAAGACATTGCCGTCGACAGCGCCACCTTGCAAAAGCGCAGCGCCAAGGGCACGTCCGTGTCATTCGGCGCCTTGTGGAAATTTGCGCCCCAGTATTCGCTCGGCTCAAGCATTTCCCGCACCCACCGTTTGCCCAGCGCCGAGGAACTGTATGCACACGGCGTACACATGGCCACGGCCACGTATGAACTGGGCAATCAAAACCTGGGCAAGGAAACGTCGAACAATATCGATTTGACCTTGCGTAAATATGCGGGTGCCACGACGTTCTCGGCCAGCGCCTATCGCAACAAGGTCGACAACTACATCTTTGGCAGCACCCTGGATAGCCACGAAGGCTTCCAGCTGATCCAGTACGCCCAGCGCGACGCCACGTTCACCGGCGTGGAAGGGCAAATCCGCCAGCAACTGAACCCCATATTCGGCGCCAGCGTGTTCGGCGACTATGTGCGGGCCAAACTGGCCGACGGCGGTGGCAATTTGCCGCGCATCCCCGCCCAGCGCGTGGGCGTGAAAGTTGACGCCAACTGGCAGGCGTGGAGCGGCGTGGCCGAATTCTACCGCGTGGGCAAGCAAGATAAAGTGGCAGCGTTCGAAACGGCAACGCCGGGCTACAACATGCTTAATCTGTCTGCCAACTATGACACGCGCATCGGCACCACGCCCGCCCAGTTCTACATCAAGGCGAGCAACCTGAGGAATCAACTGGCGTACAGCCATACTTCCTTCATCAAGAATGCGGCGCCGTTGATGGGACGCAACTTGACTGTGGGAATGCGCGTCACGTTTTAATCCTTAGTACGGCTTGATCAAATCGATCCGGTCCGTACAAAAGCCGTCCACGCCCCAGGCCAGCAGCTCGCTGGCCCGTTCGGGCGTGTTGACGGTGTAGCAAAACAGTCCAAATCCCCCGCTTTTCACCTCTCGCGCCAGTGCTGGCGTCAGTTGCCGATGGTCGCAATGGATGGCCACCACGCCCAGTTCGCGCGCCATCCGTGCCCAGTCTTGCGGTAGTTGTTCGAGCAGCCAGCCGCACGCCAGTTCCGGCGCCGCCTGGCGCGCCGCTTGCAAGGCTGCGATGCTGAACGAGGATAGCAGGGGCAATAATTCTCCCGTAGCAATTTCCTTTGCGAAATAATCGCGCGTGGCCTGCGCCACCGTCGCGCCCGTGGCCACCTCGAAGCCGGGCGCTGGCTTGATTTCGATATTCATCCAGATGCGCTGCGCCTTGCAATACGCCACCACGGCGTCGAACGCGGGCACGCCCTCGCCTGCAAACTGCGGGCCAAACCAGGCGCCCGCCTCCATGCTCCCCAGTTGCGCAGCCGTGTAATCGTTGACATGTCCGCTGCCAGCCACGGTGCGCCCCAGCTGCGGGTCGTGCACCACGACAGGCACGCCGTCGGACGCCAGCATGACGTCAAATTCCACGGCGCGATAGCCGTGGGCCAGGCCACAGCGCAGGGCGGCCAAGGTGTTTTCAGGCGCCAGAGTGCCGCCGCCGCGGTGCGCCAGGGTGCGTGGATAGGGCCACATGGTGTTCCTTTAGCGTGATAAGGTGATCGATCAGAACGTCTTGCCATCATCGCGTGCAAGCAGCGCCATGTAAAGGTCTGTAAAGGACGCGAGCCTGCGAGCAGGCGATTGGCGCCACGCCTGGCCCGTTTCGTCGCAGCGGCGTTGCCAGCGCGTGCAGAGCCGCTCATAATTGCCGTATTGCCAAGCCGAGCGCCCACCTGAAAGCAGTCCCGCATGTACACTACCGACGCTGCCCCCCGCAAGACGGGCTTTCCCTACCGGCGCCTGCTGAGCGATGCCCGCTATATGCTGTTGCTCAATGTCTTGTGCGGGCTTTTCATCACCTTCGTGCTCAACGACGGACGCAGCCTCTGGCTCAACCTGCTTGCGTCCATGTGCATAGGTGGCATCGCCTTCCTGCTCATCGACGGCATCCGCCTGGCATGCTGGGGCGAAGAACGCCGCCCACAAAAGCTCCCCTTCGCTGCCCTCATCATCGTCAGCGCCGGCGTGGCGCAAGTCGGCGGCACCATGTTGTTCGGCTGGCTAGCCAATATCGACGTTGCCGCGCCCATCGCCCTGTCGCCGCGTAATGTCGGCATGACCATGTTTACCTTGGCGGTGGCGGGGGCGGCCATCCTGTTCTTTAGCAGCCGCGAGAAAATTGCGAGACTGCAAATGGAGGCGGCCCAGGAAAAGGCCCGCGCCGAATCCGTGGCGCGCCAGGCGATGCAAGCCCAGCTGCAACTGCTGCAGGCACAGATTGAACCACACATGCTGTTCAATACCCTGGCCAACTTGCAGGGCCTGATCAGCTTTGATGCGCACCGCGCCCAGCAGCTGCTCGATCAGCTGATCCAGTATTTGCGCGCCACCCTTTCATCATCGCGCGCCGAGTCCACCACCCTGGGGCAGGAGTTTGCCCTCATGCAAGCCTACCTGGGGCTGATGTCCATCCGCATGGGCGAGCGCCTGCGCTTTACGCTGGACTTGCCCGAGGCCTTGCGGCAGATCAAGGTGCCCCCCATGCTGCTGCAACCACTGGTGGAAAATGCCATCCAGCACGGCCTGGAACCGAAAATCGAAGGCGGCCATATCCACGTGCAGGCATCCACCGACGCTGGCGTGCTGATACTCACCGTCTGCGACGATGGCCTGGGCCTCGATCATCCGGGCCAGACCAAGGGCACGCACCTGGGCGTGGCAAATATCCGCGAACGCCTGCGCGGCATGCATGGCGATGCCGCCAGCCTGTCGCTGGCCGCCAACCATAGTTCAGGCGCGACTGCCCGCCTGACATTCCCCCTTCCACCCTCCATTACGAGTCCCCTCGCATGAGCCAGCACACCCCTCGCCCACCGCGCGCCCTGATCGCCGAAGACGAACCCATCCTCGCCGCCGCCCTTGCGCACGCCTTGCAGCGGCTGTGGCCAGAACTCGACATAGTCGCTAGTTGTCCGAACGGCGTGGAAGCCTTGCGACTAGGGCTGGCATTGCAACCCGAGATACTCTTTCTCGACATCAAGATGCCAGGCAAGACGGGCCTGGAAGCGGCCGAAGAACTGGCGGAACAATGGCCCGACGGCGTGGCGTTTCCCCACATCGTGTTCGTCACCGCCTACGATGAATACGCGCTGGCCGCCTTCGAACAGGCAGCCGCCGATTACGTTTTAAAGCCCGTCAACGATGCGCGCCTGGGCAAGACGGTGGAACGCCTGCAGCAGCGCTTGCGCAACAGTGCCGGCGCCGTCGCCAGTGCTACAGCAGCGCCAGCAGCGGCGGCAGCTCCAGCCGCCACGGCGGCGACGCAAATAACATCCGCCGACGATGACAATATGGCACGCTTGCTGCGCCAGCTGCAAGCCATGCTGCCAGCCGCGCCGCGGCTGCAAATGATACGCGCGGCCGTTGGCAACAGCGTGCGCATGATCGCCTTGGCCGACGTCGTGTATTTCGAGGCGCTGGACAAATACATCAACGTCGTGTGCCGCGACAGCGAAGCGCTGATACGCACCAGCCTGAAGGAACTCTTGCCGCAGCTGGACGCGCAACAATTCTGGCAAATCCACCGCGGCACCATCGTCAATGCCAGCGCCATCGCCACGGCCGTGCGCGACGAGGCAGGCAAGCTGTCACTGACCCTGCGCCAGCATCCGGCACAGCTGCGCGTCAGTCCTTTGTATGCCCACCTGTTCCGCCAGATGTAAGGCGCTCAAGCGACAAGGCCTGGTGCAGCCGGCGCTTCAGGTCCCGCTTCGGGTGCGATGGTTTCAGGTCCGCTCATGCAGCATGGCCCCTGGGCACGGCACTGTGCATTTCCGGCATCACACTGCCGGCCGCGCAGGGTTCCGCGCCAGCGGCCTCAGCAACACAATTTCCATGCGACACTTTTTTGTAAGTACGTGTGACATTTTAGATAATTATCAAATACCTCAGATATATTGGCATACCTGAACCACGATGCCCCCATGACCTCCTTACCCACCCTGCCCCGCCGCGCTCCCGGCTTGTTGCTGATCGTGCTGCTGCACGTGGGCATGGCATACATTGTCATGCAGTCACGGCCGCGCCTTGCCATTGACGAGAACCTGCCACAGGGTCCAGCCATTACCTGGTTGCGCCAGCCCCTGCCTGCGCGCGCCAAGCCAGCCGCATTGCCCATTGCAAAACCAGCGGCGGCGCGCCTGCCAAAGCCGATTGCAGCGCCCATCAGCCATCGCCTGCCTGCCCCCAGCGTCGATGTCGAGCCAGCGCCAGCGCCGGCCACACCAGTGGCGATCGCGCTGGCCGCGCCAGTAAGCGCAGCCGACATCCTGGCGCAAGCCAAGCGCGACGTGGGCCAGATCGACAGGGATTTGCGCAAGCAATTCCCGACGCGGGGCGGTGAGAAATTCGACGACACTGCCTATAAGCGCATGCAGCAAGGCTTTGCCGAGGCCTACGCAGCCGTGCCGCCGAAATGGTATGAGGCGTCAAAAATCGAGGAAGTGGGCGCGAATGCAAGCGGGGGCAGCCGCACCTACAAGATCACCAGCGCGCTCGGCACCTTGTGCGTGACCACGCGCGCGGGCAAGCAGGGGGAAACGATGATAGGCATGTGTCCGAAGTAAAGCTCGCTCAGGCCGCTTCACGCGCCCCCAGCGGTTGCAGATGGCGCAGGCGCAGGGCGACCAGCAGGCCGCCGGCCAGGCACAAGCCCAGCATGGTGACGATGCCAGTCCAGCCATCGTAGCCCCACATCATGCCCGAGGCGGAACCGATCAGACTCGAACCCAGGTAATAGAACAGCAAGTAAAAGGCCGACGCCAGCGCCTGCGGCGCGCGCGCGCGGCGGCTGACCCAGCTGCTGGCGATCGAGTGCGAGGCAAAGAAGCCAAACGTGGCCAGCGCCATGCCTATGACGATCAGCGGCAGGGAATCGAACAGGGTCAGCAAAATACCCGACAGCATCACCGACAGCATGATCCACAGCACGCCCCGGCGACCCAGCCGGTCCACCAGGCGGCCCGCCCAGACGGAACTGAAGATGCCGATCAAGTACAACAACGCCAGCAAGCCAAGCGTACTGTGGCGCAAGCCAAAGGGCGCGGCCAACAGGCGATAGCCGATGTAGTTGTACAGGCTGACGAAACAGCCCATCAGCACGAACGCCAGGCAAAACAGCCACGGCAAACCCTGGTCGGAAAAATGCTGTTTGATGGCGTGCGGCAGCGCATTCCAGCCACGCGTACTGGGCACGAAGTTTTTCGATGCAGGCAAGCTGCGCCAGAATTCGGCTGCCGCCAGCAGGCCGGCCACGCCGAGTACACCCAGGGCCCAGCGCCACGAGAGGAAGTCGCTGAGCATAGACGCCACCAGCCGTCCCGACATGCCGCCGAAGGCGCTGCCAGCAATATACAAACCCATCGACAGGCCCAAAGATGGCCCCTCGATTTCCTCGCCCAGATAAGCCATGGCCACGGCTGGCATGCCGCCCAGGGCCACGCCCAGCGCGGCGCGTATCATCAGCAATTGCGCATAATCGCGTGCGAAGGCGGACAAGATGGTCAACACCGCGGCGGCAAACAGCGACGCCACCATCAGCGGTTTGCGCCCGATGCGGTCCGACACGGCACTGAGCAGCACCAGCGAGATGGCCAGCAAGCCGCTCGATACGGACAAGGACCAGCTGCTCTGCGCCGGCGTCAAATGGAACTGCTGTGACAGCAGGGGAAACAGCGGCTGTATGCAATACAGCAAGCTGAAGGTGGCAAAGCCGCCGAAGAACAGCGCGCGGTTGCTGCGCTTGAATTCCAGCGTTCCCTTGGCGATGGCAGAGCGGGCGGCGGGAGCGCTGGGAGCAACAGGGTAAGTAGGGGAAGCAGGAGCGACAGGAGAAACCGTGATAACACTAGAAACAGAGGAAACAGAAAGCGCCGAGGTGGCGGCGGAGGCATAAGCGAGCGATGAATCAGACATGGCCGTGTTTCAAAAGAGGAAGCGAGTTTCCATGTTAGGATTGCCAACTCATATCGTCCAATATATATTTTAGGCCCAACTCATACTTTAAAACGATTACTGGATCCGCCATGGAATTGCGTCACCTGCGTTACTTCGTCGCCGTCGCAGAAGAGCTGCACTTCACGCGCGCAGCTGAACGGCTGCACATCGGCCAGCCGCCGCTGAGCCAGCAAATCCAGGCGCTGGAAGCGGAGCTCGGTGCGCAGTTGTTTGAGCGCAACAAGCGCTCCGTGCGGCTGACGCAAGCCGGCGCGCTGTTTCTCGACGATGCGCGGCGCATCCTGGCCCTGTCGGAACAGGCGGCCGTCACGGCGCGCCGGGCCCAGCGCGGCGAAGCGGGCGAATTGCGCATCGGCTTTACCTTTTCCACGCCATTTACGCCGTATTTCGCCACCGTCATCAACCGCTACCGCCAGCAATTTCCGCACGTCAGCCTGACCTTGCATGAAATGGCGACATTGCACCAACTGGTAGCGATCTCGGACAGGACGATGGACCTGGGCTTCGTGCGCCCGCCGGAAACGACGTACCCATCTGATATCAAGCTGACGCCACTGCGGCAAGACCCGCTATGCCTGGTGCTACCGGTCGCCCATGCGCTGGCAGACAAGGACGCCATTAGCATTGCCGACATGGCGGGCGAAGGCTTTGTCATGTATTCCAAGGATGCGGGTACGGGCATTTATCGGCAGATTTTCCGCCTGTGCAAGGCGGCTGGCTTCGTGCCCCAGTTGGCGCAGGAAGCGGGCGAGGCGTCGACCATCATCGGTCTGGTGGCGGCCGGCTGCGGCATTTCCGTGCTGCCCGCCTCGTTCGACCGCATCCGCATGGATGGCGTGTGCTACCGCCCTATCGCCGACCCGCAGGCCACGACCAGCTTATTACTTGCACAACGGAAAGAAGAGACATCGCCGCTGGTGGCGGCTTTTGTCAAACTGGCCGAGCAAGCGGCGCTGGAAGGGGGAGCATAAGCTGCAATGTCGGCTTAGCCCGAAGGGCGTAAGCCGACAATTGCTCGCATCAGGAATAATCCGCGTCCAGCTCGGAACCGGCATAATTTTCCAGGTCTTCGAACAGGCTTTTCATGCTGGCCCGCGTGAGGATTTTATGCACCACGGTGCAGCTGCGGCGATAGGATGCGATGCGCTCGAGCAGCACCGGGTGATGCTGTACGGGCACCTTGGCCAGCAAGGCGGCCCAACCTTCCTCAAAGTCGGGCTTGTTCTTGCGCACGCAACGCACGAAACGCTCAAACTCCTTCTGCCCCGTGCGCGCCATGATGCGCCCGCCGCCTTCGATGGCGAAGATGATGGCCACGGCAATGACACCCTCGGCATTCAAATCGCTGTCGCTGACGGGACCGTTGTCGTGATGGCGGCGCAGCCAGCTGGCCAGCCGTACCACGGCTTGAACCTCCTTGCGCTGTTGCAACTGCAGCGCATACTTTTCATAACCGGCCCAGTTCTGGTTCGGGTCGGCCTGGCAAATATCGATGAACAGCTCGCGCAGGCGGCGCGCAAGGTAGACGGGGTCCTGGTCATATTCACCGACCAGGGCGTCTTCCGGCAACTGCGACAGCTCCTTGATCAGGCGAAAGCCCACCTGAAACGCGTGTTCGGCACCGTGCTCGACGAGAAAATCGAGGGCGGCCTGGTCGCCTTCATGCGTGACGGCCTGCTCCAGGCCCAGCGACACGGCGCCCACCGTCAAGAACAGCGCTTTCTGGATGCCGTCGGCCGTGCGTTCATTCGTGAACTTCTCGGCCACCATGGCCGTGATGCCCGTCAATTCGTCGGCCAGGTCCAGTGCCGCATCCTCGCGCGTATCGTTCGGCAACAGCTTGATGGCGCGCACCAGGCGCGGAAGATTTTCTACAACAATGGCTGGCAGCATTAGACGTTCCCTGCTTTCATCACGAGAAAATGCCGGTGCCCAGGCTGCGGCGCGTGCTCGAGCGCGGCGCGCTGCGCGTGCTCGGCACTTGCTTGCGCAAGCGGTACAGCAATTCCTTGGTACTGCGCTGCAACATGGTCGGCTCTTCGTCCGGGTCGTCCGAGTATTCGGCATCGGCCAGGTCGGCGCTGTGGCGGAAGTCGGGGAACAATTCGAACAGCGAGCGGTCCCAGCCGTCTTCATTGGCTTGCGCCAATTCAATGGCCAGCGGCACGACATCATTGTCGGACGAGGTCACGCCCGTCACATACGGTCCCTTGATGACGATTTCGCCCGCCACTTCGAGGATTTCCTTCGGTGCCATCGAGAACAAAATAGCGAACGCCGTGGCGCCCCAGTCGGTGGCGGACGCTTCGAGCAACAGCTCGCGGCGGCGCTCGGCGTCGTCGGTGGAAAACACCACGCCGTGGATGTGCGCGAACAGCGACTCGGCGATGCGTTCCGGATCATCTTCGATCTGGTCGTCGCTCCAGGTGGCGGCGATGAAGGCCAGGCTGTCGGCCCAGGCTTTCGGCGGCACCAGCAGGGTGGCCAGCGACATCTTGCCGCCGTCAAAGCCGGCCAGGTGCAAGGCCGTCACTTGCGGCGGGATGGCGCTCAGCACTTCCACCACGGCAAGATCACCGTACAGGTCGGCGGCATCGGCAAACGCCTGCTCGGCGTGTCCCAGCGAACCGGACAACACCAATTCCGTGACCTGTTTCGTCAGCGCGGGAAGGTTGCTTTTTTGATCCTCTTTCTTATCGACCATGCTCATCTCCATCCTGGTCAAACATCTGCGAGAAATCATCGGTGGCTTCATCTTCAGCGTGATCGTCGTCGCCGTCGTCATTCGCCGCCAACTGGTCGAGCGACTGGTCATCGTCGTCCCACAGGCGCGGATTCTTGTGCAAAAAGGCCGTGATGATGGCCTGGCGCGCCAGGTCCGGGAAACTCTCTTCGATGGCGGCGTACATCTTGGCCGCTTCCGGCGCGGCACAGGCAGCCATCGAAAACACGCGCGCCGGGTCGCCGAACTCGTAGTCTTCACTTTCGGCCAGCAAGCCTTTCGGGTCGCTGAAGGTGATGTGGTCAACCAGCGCGAAAGCGAGCATGTTCACGTCTTCGATGCCGCCACCACTGGCGTACTCGCTCACCAGAGCGTCAACCATGCTTTTATAGTTCTTGCGGTTCGGCGGGTCGCCGAGGATGCCATCAATCTGGCCTTCCAGCTCACGCGACTGATACGCGAATTCGGGGTGTACTCTTCTCATGCTGTGCTTTCCAATGTAATACGCGGCGCTGTTACATATTGCAAAAGCGCCATTGTTGTTGTTTTAAATGTTATTCAAGCCGCCTGATGGCGGCTGCCGGCAGACTCAGTCCGCTGGAAGGACGGTGCCATGCAGGCGGAACACGCCGCACCACAGGGCATAGGCTTCCGCTTCCGGATCGATGATGATGCGGTGGTTCACGCTCTGGTCGTATTCGGCGCGCTTGGCCGGGTCGGCCAGGATTTCATATGCCTTGGTAACGCTCTTGAAGCGCGCCTCGGCACCGGGGGCCTGGTTGCGGTCGGGGTGGAAACGCATGGCCAGCGAACGGTAAACCTTCTTGATTTCATCGTCGCTGGCATTGGGCGCGACACCGAGGACGTTATATAAATTTTCCATAAATGGCTCCGGGGTCACGTTTTGTTCACTAATTAAAGACGAATTATCCTATAGAACGGCGCCGGCGTCGCTTACGTCCTCGATATGCAGGCAAATACGTGCTTATAAAGCGCTTGCGGTACGGTAAAATGCTTTTTACTGTCACTCTTCCGCATTGATCAATGAGCAACGATAAACCGAATACCGCCGCGCCAGCGCTGGCGCCCAATTTCTTGCGTAACATCATCGAAGCCGACCTGGCTGCCGGCACCCACGTGCGTCCCGGCCTGCCCCAGGTGATCACGCGTTTCCCGCCGGAGCCGAACGGCTACCTGCACGTCGGCCATGCCAAGTCGATCTGTGTCAACTTCGGCCTGGCGCGCGACTACGCCGGCCAGTGCAACCTGCGCTTCGACGACACCAACCCGGCGAAGGAAGAACAGGAATACGTCGATACCATCATGGACAGCGTGAAATGGCTGGGCTTTGACTGGGAAGCGAAGCATGGCGATGGCAAGAGCCACCTGCACTACGCGAGCGACTATTTCGACCAGCTGTACGCGATGGCCGAGTACCTGATCACGGCTGGCTTTGCCTATGTGGACAGCCAGAGCGCCGAAGAGATGGCCGCCAACCGCGGCAATTTTGGCCAGGCCGGCAAGAATTCGCCGTTCCGCGAGCGGCCGCGCGAGGAATCGCTGGCTCTCTTGCGCGCCATGAAGGCGGGCCAGTTTAAGGATGGCGAGCACATCTTGCGCGCGAAGATGAGCGAAGATGCCATGAGTTCGCCGAACATGAACTTGCGCGACCCGGCCATCTACCGCATCCGCCATGCACACCACCACCGCACGGGCGACGCCTGGTGCATCTATCCGATGTATGACTACACGCACCCGATCTCGGATGCGCTGGAAAATATCACGCATTCGATCTGTACGCTGGAATTCCAGGACCACCGCCCGTTCTATGACTGGCTGCTGGAAACCCTGTCGGCCGGCGGCTTCTTCCAGCAGCCCGTGCCGCGCCAGTTCGAATTCTCGCGCCTGAACCTGACGTACATCGTCACCAGCAAGCGCAAGCTGCGCCAACTGGTGGAAGAAAAAATCGTCGACGGCTGGGACGACCCGCGCATGCCGACCCTGGTGGGCATGCGCCGCCGCGGCTACACGCCGGAAGCGATACAACTGATGTGCGAGCGCACGGGCGTGACCAAATCCGACGGCTGGATCGATTACAGCGTACTCGAAGGCTGCTTGCGCGAAGACCTGGACCCGAAGGCGCCGCGCACGGTGGCCGTGCTGCGTCCTTTGAAGTTAATCATCGACAATTTCCCGGAAAACGAGAGTGTGGCCTGCACGGCGCCCGTGCATCCGCACTTCCCGGAACGGGGCTTGCGCACCTTCCCCATCTCGCGCGAGCTGTGGATCGAGGAAGACGACTTCATGGAGGTGCCAAACAAAGGCTATTTCCGTTTGTATCCGCCCGTCGCCGACAAGCCCGGCAGCAAGGTTCGCCTGCGCTACGGCTACGTGGTCGAGTGCACCGGTTACGACCAGGATGCCGATGGCAAGGTCATCGCCGTGCATTGCACCTATTTCCCGGACAGCAAGTCGGGTACCGAAGGCAGCGCCAACTACAAGGTCAAGGGCAATATGCACTGGATCAGCGCGCCGACGGCGATTCCCGCCGAAGTACGCCTGTACGACCGCCTGTTTACCGACGCACAGCCGGACGCGGGCGGCAAGGACTTCAAGCTGGCTTTGAATCCGCTGGCCAAGGAAGTCGTGCAAGCATGGCTGGAACCGGGCGCAGAACTGGCCCAGCCAGAACAGCGCTTCCAATTCGAGCGCCACGGCTACTTCGCAGCCGACCGCGTTGACAGCCAGCCTGGCAAGCCTGTCTTCAACCGCATCGTCACCCTGAAGGATAGCTGGCAGCCGGCAAAATAAGCCTTCTCGTCGCTCACAAAAAAACCGCTGCGGCGGTTTTTTTTTCGCTTCAGAGAGAAACATTGCCTGTTGACTATCATCAGGATAATTTTGTATATTAGGCAGCTATTAGGAAATTTGCAATTTGCAATTTGCAATTTCGATAGTCCTTGTGCCCGCGAATACCGCCTCGCCCGCACAGGCCGTACCCGATTCCTCTTCCTGATGCGCATTGCGATGTCTTCTATTGCCGGCGAACGCCCCCTACCTGTTGAAAAAGGACCGCTCTGGCAGCTCGGCTTGATGCTCTCGGTGATGGTGGGCATACTGTTCTACATGGCCGCCTCGCTGTCGATCGAAAACGACGCCAGCGACCTGTTCAATAATCTGACGCGCACTAGCCAGAAAAACATCACATCGCGCCTCAAGTCATATGCCAACCTGCTGCGCGGCACGGCCAGCCTGTTCCGCGCCAACGAGCACGTGAGCCGCGAGCAATTCCACCGCTACGTGGCGAACATGGCCTTGCCACAGAACTACCCGGGCGTGATGAATCTCAATTACAGCCGGGCGCTCGAGCATGCACAGCGTGCCGCCTTCGAAGCGGCCATGCAGCGCGACTATCCGCCCGGGCGCGACGGCTATCCGGCGTTTGCCATCCATCCACCGGCCCCACGCCCCCGTTATTCCGTGCTGGTGTACCTCGCGCCGATTGCCAGCACCCCGGACAAATACGGCTACGACATCGCCGAGCGCGCCCTGATCGCTGAAGTGCTGGCGCAGTCGCGCGATTCGGGGCAGATCAGCAACTCCGGCGTGCCCGTGCCGATGCAAAGCCAGCCGCAACTGACGGGCATGGCCATGCGCCTGCCCGTGTACCGCTTCGGCATGCCGACCGACACCGTGGCGCAAAGGCGCGCGGCCTACCAGGGTTCCGTCGGCATCGGCTACGACCTGGTGACGATGATACGCACCGCACTGGCCGACATGCCGGTACGCAATGTCCGCCTGACTCTGTTCGATATCGGCTCCCGGACGCCTGGACAGCTGGACAAGCCGCTGGACTTGCCACACACGATGCGCCCCATCTTCGACAGTACGACGGCGGACGTGCAGATACCCTGGTGGCTACCCAGCAACTCGGGGCAATATCTGAGCAGCACGAAGCTAATCGAGCACAATGGCCGCGTGTGGCAAGCAATGTTCAGCGTGCGCAAGAGCGAGCTATATACGCGCTTTGAAACCTTCCTGCCTTGGCTGGCCCTGCTGACCGGCTTTAGCGGCACCATGCTGCTGTACATGCTGTTCCATACCATGGCCTCGTCGCGCCAGAGGGCCGTCCAGATGGCGATGGGCATGACGCAGGAATTGCGCGCCAGCCAGATCCGTCTGCAGCTGTCGCACCAGAAACTGCGCCGCCTGGCCGCCCACGCCGACCGGGCCAAGGAAGAAGAGCGCAAGCGCATCGCGCGCGAAATCCACGACGACCTGGGACAGAACCTGCTGGTCTTGCGCATCGATGCCGACATGCTGGCCTCGCGCACGCAGCGCCATCACCCACGCTTGAACGCCCGCGCCCGCTCGACCCTGGCGCAGATCGACGCTACCATCAAGAGCGTGCGCCATATCATCAATGACTTGCGCCCTACCGTGCTGGACCTGGGCGTGAATGCAAGCGTCGAATGGCAGGTGACGCAATTTTGTCGGCGCACGGGCATCGCCTGCGAAGTAAGCGAAAGCCATGACGACATTTTTTTGAGCGACGAGTGCGCCACGGCCCTGTTCCGTATCTTGCAAGAGTCGCTCAGCAATGTTTTCCAGCATGCCAATGCCAGCCGCGTGCAAGTCAAGCTGGAAAAGTGCCACGACAGCGTCTCGCTGAGCGTCAGCGACAACGGCGTGGGCGCGGCGATCAACGGACGCAACAAGCCGGGCTCGTTTGGCCTGGTGGGGATCGAGGAGCGTATCAAGTTACTGGGTGGCACTTTCTACATAGAAAGCAGTCCCGGTGCCGGCATGAGCGTGCGTGTCAGCGTGCCGCTGAACGCAGACGCTAGCGCGTTTCCCTACCAAGACGAACGCCGGGCCTAGGCCTGACAGGCAGTTCCTGCCTGCAGCAAGCAGCAAGCACAATTTGCGTATTCTGCAATTAGATGCAATATTAATGCAGAACAACTCAGCGCCTGCCCGCCATGGGCCAGGCATGCCTCGACCATTGACAAGGAGTACACACCAGCGCTCTTGCTTGTTGCACTGTATTGCCCACAACACTGTTTACCAAAGGATACTCATGAATACGAACGACAGTTTCAAGGCAATTGCCGATTTGAATTTGGAGGCGATCAAGGTCAAGTTGATGCACCGGGAGTCAGGCGAAGGATGGAGCCTGGAGAAGGCAAATGCGGTGGAATTCGAATACCGACGCTTCCTGATCCTGATGAAACAGTTTCCGCAAGAAGAAACGGCGCCACTGATGGACGTCGATACCTTCTGGCATTACCACATCCTCGACACCCTGAAGTATGCGGCCGACTGCGACCAGGTCTTCGGCTATTTCCTCCATCATTTCCCGTACATCGGCCTGCGTGGCGAAGACGACGAAGCGGCGCACCAGCGCGTGGGCGAACGCATGAAGCAGTTGTATGAGCAAACGTTCGGGGAAGATTATATCCGCGCAGAAACGGCGTATTCGGGGCGTGCCGTGCAGGCGGCGTATTCAGGAAGGGCGGTGCAGGCCGCGTATTCGGGGCGTGCCGTGCAAACGGCGTTTTCCAGCGCAGCGGTGCAGACGATGGCGTATTCGGGAAGGGCCGTACAAACAGCATTTTCCAGTGCAGCGGTGCAAGCGACGGCGTATTCGGGCCGCGCAACAGGAACTGCCAATACCGCATTTTCCAGCGCGCCTGCCACCTTGGCCGGCGCAATAGTCAAATCATCCACGACTGGCGCGGAAATGCGGCGTTTCTATATCGATCGTCCGGTCTTGAACCGCGACCCGCAATAGAACTGCGCAAAACAGCTGCGGCTACCGCACGCGGCAAGCCTGTCTTACCCAGACGGCACCTCTCAGTTTGCCGTCTGTCAGGTGCTCTTAGGCAGCCATCAACTCGCGCAATTCACGAATGCTGAAATCGCTGATTTCATGCATGCGGATGAGGATCGTGGCGCCGATCGGCAAGGTATTATGACGAATCTTGCTGATCACAGGTGGCGCCACTTCCAGCGCTCGCGACAGGGCGGCATCGTTTTTCAGTTGCAGCTTGTCGATGATCGCATCGAGCACGCGATTCGGGTTGTAGGTAGGCAAAGAGGTAATTTGTTTGAGAGACATGATCAAAATCCGTACTTGTTGTATTGGTGCACAAAGAGACAGAATGTCTCTTTTGCAATAATTCAGGGTAAACACACTAAAAAGCGCCATCACTTATGCGGCCTTTACGCCACAAACGATATAATACACGCTATTGTTGATTTTTGCGTAACTTAAAGCAAAATTGTGACAATTGAAGAGAATTGACGCACGTTCGATGTGCTAGAGGATAACTCAAATCAGGAAAATTTGCTGCAAGTCATGCATTTTTTAAATACGCAATACCGCTGCGTACCAGCCAGACCAGCGCCATGAGCGTGCTCAGGCGAGCCATGTCGGCAGCCAAATACCAGCCTTGCGCTGCCACGCCGGCCGGGGTGATCGTCAGGCAGGTATAGGGGGAGGCGTGTATGCGGCACCAGGCCAGTTGCCGGCGAATTTCATCGGGCGGCGGCGGCGGCTGCTGCGCATATTCGCGGCCACGCATATAGGCGCGCACTTCTTCCTTGCTGGGATGACTCGCAGTTCGCATGGCTCGCTCCTGCTGACGGCAAACAACGTCACGCTCATGATAGTGCTGGCCACAAATAGCCTGGACGCGTGACGACATTGCTCAGCATATCGCCAGTTCACCATGGCGCCCTTGCGTTGCATCAAATGGCCAGGCCACGCTGTTGCGACGAACCCACACTGCCGCATGCGCCGGCGGCATGGCGGACTATGACCTGCCTTGCTTGACGCTTATTTTTTTTGCTGGCGCACGCGCTGCTGCTGTTTTTCCTGCGTTTGCTGGCGATTCTGCTTGCGCTCGAACAGGGTGACCGCATCTTTCTTGGCTTGCTCGGCGGTACGCATTTCCTCGTGCGCATCGTGCGGGACAAAAAATTCGGCATCCTGCGCCGCTACCACCAGCTTGATGGCGGCATCGTCGTCGAGGTCATACAGTTCCGTCAGGACGGTGGTGACCTCGTCCAGGTATTGTTCGTAAGTGAGGGTGCTCATGCTGTAGTCCTTAAGTGAATGGCGCACCGCCGCAACGGCGCGCTGCGCGCCGGCCCAGCAAAGTGCGCAGATAACCGACCATTTTACCCGATGCCGGCCGTAGCGGCGGACAGCGACTGCAAGGCATCGGCCACGCGCGCGTAGCGCAGGCGCACGCCCAGCTCGCGCTTGAGGCGCGTATTGTCCAGGCGGCGCGATTCGGACATGAACGACAGCAACATCGGCGTGACCACTTGCTGCAGTTCGGCACGCGACAGGCGCGGCGGGTGCGGCAGGCCGAAGGTGTCGGCTACGGCATCGAAATATTCTGCCATCCTGAGTTCGCTATCATCGCTGGCGTGATACACGCGCCCTGGCTTGCCCCGCCACAAGGCCCGTTCGACGATGCGCGCCAGGTCATCGGCATGGATATGGTTGGTGTACACATCGTCGCCGGCGGCCAGGGCAGGCGTGCCTTCACGCAGGCGCTTGAGCGGCAGGCGGTCGTGTGCATAAATGCCAGGCACGCGCAAGATGGCCACGCTGGCAGCGCGGCGGGCGCCCCAGCGACGCAAAACCTGCTCCGCATCGACGCGCCGCTTCGCCCGCGCATTTGCCGGCGCTGTCGGTCGCGTCTCATCGACCCAGGCGCCGGCGCAATCGCCATACACGCCGCTGGTACTCACATACACCATGCGGGCATGCTCGGGTAAAATGGCGAGCAGATTGCGCGTGCGCCGGTCCAGCAAGCCCGACAACGGAGGCGGCGCCAGATGCACGATCATCGTCGCCAGTCCCGCCAGCCGTTTCAAGCTGGCGCGATCGTCGAGATTGGCCACGATGGGCACGGCGCCGGCCGCCCGCAGCTGCGCGCAACGCGCCGGCTGACTGGTGACGGCAAAGACGCGAAAGCGCGCGCGCAACAGGGGCAGCAGACGCATGCCGACGTCGCCGCAGCCCAGGATCAGCAGGCGCGGCAAGCCCAGCGGCTTGCGCAAAGAGTGCTCTAACATATTTTTCATCTCAAGGATTGTATGACTTTTCAAATTACTGTTCAGCCCAGCGGCCACCAATTCAGCTGTGAAGCGGACGAAACCGTCCTGTCGGCAGCGATACGCGCCGGCGTAGGCTTGCCGTATAGCTGCAAGAGCGGCGCCTGCAGCTCCTGCAAGGGCAAGATCGTTTCCGGCAGCGTACAGCATAAGCCATATCAGGCCCGCTCCCTGACGCAAGATGAAGCGGGCGCAGGCTACTCGCTGCTGTGCTGCGCCGTGCCGCAGGGCGACCTCGTGGTGCAGGCGCGCGAAGTGACGGGCAACAGCGACTATCCGATCAAGAAAATGCCGTCGCGCGTGACCACCATCGACAAAGTCGCGCCCGATGTCGTCGTGCTGACCCTGCAGTTGCCGGCCAGCGAACGCCTGCACTACCGCGCCGGCCAGTATATCGAAATCATGCTGCGCGACAACAAGCGCCGCAGCTACAGCATGGCCAGCGCCCCCGTCGACGGCGGCCCCGTGAGCCTGCACATCCGCCACATGCCCGGCGGCCTGTTTACCGACCAGGTATTTGGCAGCATGAAAGAGCGCGACATCCTGCGCTTCGAAGGCCCGATGGGTACCTTCTTCCTGCGCGAAGACTCCGACAAGCCGGTTGTACTGCTGGCCTCGGGCACCGGCTTTGCTCCCCTGAAAGCCATCGTCGAGCACATGATCAACGAAAAATCACAGCGCCCGATCACCCTGTACTGGGGCGCACGCCGTCCGCACGACCTGTACATGGATGCGCTGTGCCGCCAATGGGCCGCCGACTTGCCGCAGTTCACCTATGTACCCGTGGTGTCGGCAGCGCTGGAGGAAGATGCCTGGGACGGTCGCACGGGCTTCGTGCACCAGGCCGTCATGGCCGACTTGCCGGATATGTCCGCTTATCAAGTGTATGCCTGCGGCGCACCGATTGTCGTCGAATCGGCCAACCGTGATTTCGTACAATTGTGTCAACTTCCAGCTGACGAGTTTTACGCGGACGCCTTCACCACCGAAGCCGACCTGGCCAAGTAAGCCTGTAGACAGCGGGGTACTGCTGGCGCGCCATCGGCTGCCACCGTCCCCGCTGCGCCCTGGAAATTTCATGTCTCTCGCCCCTGCCGGCAACGGCTTCAGCATCCTGCGCCAGCGCAATTTCGCCTTTTACCTGTCCGCCCGCGTGCTGGGCACGCTGGCCGTGCAGATGCAAAGCGTGGCCATCGGCTGGCAGGTGTACCAGATCACGGGCAGCCTGTTCGACCTGGGCTTGATCGGCCTGGCGCAGTTTGCCCCCTTCCTCGTGCTGATCTTGCCGGCCGGCCACGTCGCCGACCGCTGCAACCGCCGCAACATCATCGCCTGGTGCCTGGCGGCGCAACTGGCCTGCGCGCTGGCCCTGCTGGCGTTCACCCTGAGCGCAATGTCCATCGTCTGGCCCGTGTTTGCCGTGCTGCTGCTGTTCGGCAGCGCGCGCGCCTTCATGATGCCGGCCACGCAAGCCGTGCTGGTCAACATGGTGCCCACGCAGCACTTCGGCCGCGCCGTCGCACTGAGCTCGTCGAGTTCGCACGTGGCCATCATCCTGGGGCCGACCCTGGGCGGCTTGTTATATTACTTCGGCCCCAAGGTGGTGTACCTGATCTCATCGGCGCTGCTGGTGCTATCGGTGCTGCTGATGCGTGCCACCACGCCTGCGCCGCAGGTGGTCAAGCGCGAACCCGTCAGTTGGCATACCCTGCTTGAAGGCTTGCGCTTCGTCTGGTCGAAACCCATCATGCTGGGGGCCATTTCGCTCGACCTGTTCGCCGTGCTATTCGGCGGCGCCACGGCCCTGTTGCCGGCGCTCGCGCATGACGTGCTGCATGTCGGCCCCGGCGGCCTGGGCCTGCTGCGCACGGCACCGGGCGCCGGCGCCGCCCTGTGCTCGATCGCACTGGCCATCTTCCCCATCACGCGCCGGGTGGGCATCTGGATGTTCGGCGGCGTCGCCGTCTTCGGCCTGGGCACCCTGGTGCTGGGCAGCACCAGCCATTTCCCGCTGGCGCTGGCGGCGCTGTTCCTGATGGGTGCCGGCGACATGGTCAGCGTCTACATCCGCCACCTGCTGGTGCAGTTCGAGACGCCCGACGAGATCCGCGGCCGGGTCAGCGCCGTGAATGCCGTCTTCATCGGCGCCTCGAACGAACTGGGCGAATTTGAATCGGGCCTGACGGCAGGCTGGTTCGGCCTGGTGCGCGCCGTGCTCTTCGGTGGCGCCGCCACCCTGGCCGTGACGGGCATATGGGCCGTGCTGTTTCCCGTGCTATCGCGCATGGATCGCTTTCCCCACGACGAAAAAGAAGCCGCTGCCAGGAAGCGCACCGCAAGCGCAAACTAAGGGCTAAGATGGGCCATTCCCACTGATCAAGTCGTCGCATGAAAATCACGTTTCCCTTGTACCGATTCATCCGCAGCCGCCCCCACCTGAGCCTGGCCACAGCCATCGGTGTAGCGGCCTTCCTGCTGCTGCCCTCGTCCTGGCAGCAGATGACGCGCGTGTTGACAGCATGGAATGTCGCCGTCTGGTTCTACCTGGCGACGATGGCCTGGATGATGATGCGCGCCAACCATCACAAGGTGAAGGTGATGGCGGCGCGCCAGGATGAGCGGGCTACCACGGTCCTGTCGGCCCTGAGCGTCGCATCCGTGATGAGCCTGCTGGCCATCGTCTCGCAGCTGTCCTCGATGAAAGACATGGCGCCGGATGAGCGCGCGCTGCATTACGGCCTGACGATCCTCACCCTGGTCGGTTCCTGGTTTCTCGTCGGCACGCTGTTCTGCGTTCACTATGCGCACCTGTTTTACCTGGCCGACCCCGCATTGCGCCCGCTGAAATTTCCCGGCGACGAAGCAAACCCCGACTACTGGGATTTTTTGTATTTCGCCTTCACCATCGCCGTCGCCGTACAAACGTCGGACGTTTGCGTGCAGACGCGGCCGATGCGGCAGATCGTACTGGGGCAATCCGTACTGAGCTTTTTCTTCAATCTGGTCGTGCTGGGACTGTCCATCAATATTGCCGCCGGCTTGATCAATGGATAAGCAAGCGGGAAAAAATTCCATCAGGAAACTTGACCTGACTGCAGGGTTAAGCGCATCTTAATCATGCAGCGCCCTTGAAATTGTCAAAACTGGAGTAAGATAAGCTACGTAAGTGAGGTCATGCACAGCAATCAAGTGCATGAGGTAGTAACCGGGCGCTGATGCGCGCGCAGCCGATTTGACGGCTGCAGGGCATGGCGCCCGAGATGGGTTTTTTTTGAATTGACAGGAGTAAGCATATGCAAATCAATATTCATACCGACAGCACCATCGCCAACACTGCTGGACTGAACGAACATGTGCAATCCGTACTGGAAAACGCACTGAACCGCTTCCGCGACAACCTGACCCGCATCGAAGTCCACATCAGCGACACCAACGGCCCGAAAGGCGGTGCCGACGACATCCGCTGCGTCATGGAAGCACGCATTGCTGGCTATCAAGCAATTGCCGTGACCGAACAAAACGCCACCGTGCATCAAGCCGTTGCCGGCGCCACCGAGAAACTGAAACGCGCGATCGATAGCGCCCTGGGCCGCCTGCAAGACAGCAAGCGCCACGCCAGCGGCAAGAATGCCGTGATCGATACGGCCGAAGCGGAAGAAACCGCCGAGTAACTCGCCCCACTGCAGCATTCCTCAGAGACCAGGGCAGCCGTTCAAGGCTGCCTTGTCGCATCCGGCCCGCCTGTTGCGCACGGCAACAACAATGCCAAAAGTATCACCGTTCCAGCTTCTTGACGCGACAGTGAAATAATTGTCGTATTTCACACAGTAAGTGACCTCAAGCAAGCCTTTGCCGTTACAGCCGAGGCCGCTTTACGCTATCATGAAACCACCGGCTCCCTCCTCCCGCGCGCCGGCTTTTTGAAAGTGTGATTGTGGAACAGATCGGCAAATTCGGCGCTTCAGGCTGCAACATCGGTGATTTACAGCTATTTTGCGATGCAGCGGACAGCCGGACGGCCGCCATGCTGGCACCCTGCCCCGTGATGCGCCTCGAAGCGGGCGAAGCCATTGTCGACAGCCAAGGCACCAAGCTGTACATTGTCCTGCGCGGCTCGCTGGCCGTAGCGGCCGACACCCACACGGGCATGGATGACGGCACCGTCAGCAAGGTCTTGCCCGGCGAAAGCGTGGGCGAACAATCGGTGCTTGATGAAGCGAGCAACCTGGCTGCCATTTCCGCTCTGGAAGAAACCGATTTGCTGGTGATCGATGCGGCCGTCGTATGGGAATTGATCGAGCAATCGAACGGCCTGGCGCGTAACCTGCTGCGCTTGCTCTCCTTCCGCATCCGCGCCGCCAATGCCCTGCTGCGCCGGCGCCAGAAACTGGGCGAATTCTACCGCCAGCTATCGATGGTCGACAGCCTGACGGGCTTGTACAACCGTGCCTGGCTCACCGATTTACTGCCGAACATGGTCATTACCGCCCAGGCCAGCAGCTCGCCGCTGTCGCTGGTAATGATAGACCTCGACCATTTCAAGCGCTTTAACGACACCCACGGCCACCAGGCGGGCGACCAGGCGCTGCGCATCGCCGCGCAAGTGCTGGGCGCTGCCCTGCGACCCACGGATTTTGCCGTGCGCTATGGTGGTGAGGAAATGATGGTGATCTTGCCCGACACCAGTGAAAACGTGGCCCTGCGGGTCGCCGAGCGCCTGTGCGAACGCATGCAGCAAGCCCTTATCTTCACCGACATGCGCAGCGCCCTGCCGCACATCACCGGTTCCTTCGGCGTAGCCAGCCTGGCTGCCGGACAGGATGACGAAGCGCTGATCGCGACAGCCGATGCGGCGCTGTACCGCGCCAAAGCATCGGGCCGCAACCGCGTAAGCACCTGATAAAACGCCCATGGCGTCGTTGCATTGCCTGGTCGTACATTCGTACTGCTTTCGGCAATGCGCCTGGCCCTGGACATTTTCCCAGGCGCCTCAGGTGTCATCGGGATCAGGCGGCCTTGCTGTCGGCCGGCTTGGCGCCGTCATCCTTGTTGCTACTGCGCGCGGCGATGAAATCGGCGTAGCCTTTTTGCACTAATTCATACGTCTTGTCGATATTGCTGGCGAGATCGCCGTTCAGCACGTTCAAGCCACTGAGGATATCGCGCGCTTCCTTGAAGCCTTTTTCCATGCCGCCACTGATGGTATCCATGAACTTGCTCAGGGCCGTAGCGTCGTCCAGACCAGGATTTTGCTTCTTGTAGGCGTCAAAAAAACCCGTCGACAGCGATACAATGCGGCTGGCCGTCGCTTCGGCGCTATTATCTTGCGACGCCGCGTTCTCGATCGCACCCTCGCCGTACTGGCCCTTCAGCGCTTCATTGATATTCGTGATGGCGGTCTTGTACAGCAGCGCCAGCGGCGCGTTTTCCGAAGCGATGGAGACATTCATCGACGCCTGCATGATGGAGGCGTTCAACTGCAGCTTGCTGCGCTCATTGACGCTCATTTCCGTCTTGACGCCATCCTTTTGCTGAACTTTATCGTCCTTGCCGGCAACGCCCGTACTGACGGAAGTCACGGAAGGAGTGGAATTGCTGCTTGCGGCGATGGGAATTGACACGATAGACCTCCTTGAACGGGCAATGTATGCCACCATGCGGGAAACGCAATGCTGATCATGCTCTCGTGTAGTATCGGCAGGTTTTCAGAAAACTGTAGCAGCGACTCTTTGAGCGGCCCAGATAACCAATTAAGCAACGACCATCAATGACTACCCAGACTTTCCTTTGGCACGACTACGAAACCTTTGGCGCGCAGCCGCGCCGCGACCGTCCGGCCCAGTTCGCGGCCATCCGCACGGACGCCGAACTCAAGGAGATCGGCGAGCCTATCATGCTGTATTGCCAGCCTGCCAATGATTTCCTGCCAGACCCGCAAGCGTGCCTGATCACGGGCATCACGCCGCAGCAATGCTTGCAGCTGGGCGTGCCAGAGCACCAGTTCGCCGCCACCATCGAAGCGGCTTTTTCGGAACCGGGCACTATCGGCGTGGGCTACAACACCATCCGTTTCGACGATGAAGTCACGCGTTTCCTGTTCTGGCGCAACCTGATCGACCCGTATGCGCGCGAATGGAAAAACCATTGCGGCCGCTGGGACATTCTCGACGTGGTGCGCATGACGCACGCGCTGCGCCCGGAAGGCATTGAGTGGCCGAAACGCGACGATGGCCAGACCAGTTTTAAACTCGAACACTTGAGCAAGGCCAATGGCCTGGTCCACGCAGCGGCGCACGATGCGCTGTCCGACGTACGCGCCACCATCGCCCTGGCCCGCCTGATCCGCGAAAAGCAGCCGAAGCTGTTCGAGTTCTGCCTGGCGCTGCACAAGAAGGACAGGGTCGCCAGCGAAATGGGCATGCACCTGGCCGCCAGCGAACGCCAACCCTTCCTGCACGTGTCGGGCATGTTCCCCGCCGAACGGGGTTGCCTGGGCGTCGTCTGGCCGCTCGCCACGCACCCGAGCAACAAGAATGAAATTCTGGTCTGGGATTGTGCCTACGACCCACGCGAGCTGTTCAGCCTGGACGCCGACACTATCCGCGCGCGCATGTTCACGCGCAAGGAAGCCATGCCGGAAGGCATGACGCGCCTCCCCGTGAAAAGCGTGCACCTGAACAAGTCGCCCATGCTGGTCGGCAATTTAAAGACCCTGTCGCCAGCCATGGCTGCGCACTGGGGTATCGACCTGGAAGCGGCGCGCGCCAACGCCCAGCTGGCCGCCACGGCGCCGAACATGGAGGCGATCTGGGCCGACGTATTCCAGCGCCCGGGCGTGAATGTTGCGCTAGACGTGGATGAAGACTTATACAATGGTTTCGTCAGCAACGACGACCGCCGCCTGCTCGAATCACTACGCCGCGACACGCCGGCCAAGCTGGCGGCCGCACGCCCATCGTTTGCCGACGAACGCCTGCAGGAATTGCTGTTTCGCTATCGCGCGCGCAATTTTCCGCAAACCCTGAGCGTAGCGGAAAGCCTGCGCTGGGAACAGCACCGCGCCGCCCGGCTGTTCGACGGCGACGGCGGCGCCCGCACCATCGACATGCTGTTTACGGAAATCGACGTGCTGTCGGAGTCCGTCGATGAGCGGGGGGAAGAAATATTGGGCGAGCTCTACGATTACGCGGAGATCGTCGCGCCGCAAAGGGACTAAATGAAAAATGCCGGGCTAGCCCGGCATTTTGCATGGATGACAAACAACAGTCATCACGGTGCGTGACAGAAGCGTAGCGAGCGGATGAGAGTTGCGGCCGAGAAGCGCAACTGTGCTATAGCACAGTGAGCATCGCCGGCCGCAAATCGCGACGCGCAGTAGCTTATGTCAGACACCATCAGACGCGCGGTGTTGATTGATGGCATCACGCGTTTCAATCGCCACGCGGCGCGCCGCGTCGGCGAAATCCTCGCCCGCTTGCGCCGTGGCGTAAATGATGGCGCGCGAGGAACTGATCATCATGCCCATGCCGTTCGCCGTCTGGCCAGCGCCGACGGTGGCGGCAATATCTCCGCCCTGGGCGCCGATGCCAGGCACCAGCAGCGGCATGTCGCCGACGATGGCGCGTACTTGCGCCAGTTCTTCAGGGAAAGTGGCGCCGACGACGAGCGCGCACTGGCCATTCTTGTTCCATTTCTCGGCCACCAGGCGCGCTACGCGCTGGTACAGGGGTACGCCATCGGTGTCGAGAAATTGCAGGTCCGAGCCGCCCGGGTTAGAGGTGCGGCACAGGATGATCACGCCGCGGTCTTGCCACGCCAGGTAAGGGTCAAGCGAATCCTCGCCCATGTAGGGGTTTACGGTGACGGCGTCGGCGCCGTAGCGCTCGAACGCTTCGCGCGCATATTGCGTGGCCGTGGCGCCGATGTCGCCGCGTTTCGCGTCGAGGATCAGCGGGATATGCGGATAATTCTCGTGCACGTAACGGCAGATGTCTTCCAACTGCTTTTCCGCACCCAGCGCGCCAAAATAGGCAATCTGCGGCTTGAAGGCGCAGGCCAGGTCGGCCGTGGCGTCGATGATGCGCGTACAAAAGGTGGTGATTCCATCGGGCAAGTCGCGCAGTTCCGCCGGCAGTTTTGCCAGATCGGGATCGAGTCCCACGCACAGCAGGGAATTATTGGCCGTCCATGCGGCGGATAATTTATTGATGAAATTCACGGCACACCTTCTCTATAGTCAGTTGCAAACCCCGTATTGTAACGCGGCGCGGTCCTGTCAAGTCAGGCGGTGCCAGCGGCCTGCGCCTATTTAAACCGACATTGCGGGCCGTTTCAGGTATATTTGCCGCATCCCTTCTACTCTGCACGGAACCCATCATGCACATCACCAATCAATTCACCAAATGGCTGCGCCTGGCGCTGAGCGTCACCGTCCTGGCCGGCATCCTGACAGGCTGCGGCTACAACGACTTCCAGAGCAAGGACGAAGCCACCAAGGCCGCCTGGGGCGAAGTCGTCAACCAGTACCAACGCCGTGCCGACCTGATCCCCAACCTGGTCAACACCGTCAAGGGCTATGCCACGCACGAACGCGAAACACTGGAAGCGGTGACCAAGGCGCGCGCCGCCGCCACCAGTTTCCAGATCACTCCCGAAGTGCTGAACGATCCGGCCGCGTTCGAGAAATTCCAGCAAGTGCAGGGACAGCTGTCATCGGCCCTGTCGCGCCTGATGGTGGTGTCCGAGAAATACCCGGACTTGAAAGCCGACACCAGTTTTCGCGACTTGCAGTCGCAATTGGAAGGCACGGAAAACCGCATCACCGTGGCGCGCCAGCGTTACATCGTCGCGGTGCAGGATTACAACGTGCATGCGCGCAGTTTCCCCAACAACTTGACGGCCATGGTCTTCGGCTACAAGGTCAAGCCATCGTTCACGGTGGAAAATGAAAAAGCCATCTCGACCGCACCGACCGTCAACTTCGGCAAATAAGATGAAAGCCTGGTCTTATCTGGCGGCACTGGCGACGGCACTGCTGCTGTGCACCAGCCTGCCGGCCAGCGCGCAGGGCTTGCAGCCCGTGCCGCCGCTGGCCGCGCGCGTGACAGACAACGCCGGCATGCTCGATGCCAAGCAGAAAGCGGCACTGGAAGGCGTACTGGCCGACTACGAAGCCAAGACGGGCAGCCAGATCGCCGTGCTGCTGGTCAAGAGCACCGAACCGGAAGCGATCGAGCAATACAGCATCCGCGTGACCGACGCCTGGAAGCTGGGCCGCAAGGGCGTCGATGACGGCGTGCTGCTGATGGTGGCGAAAGATAATCCATCGTCCCTGCGCCGCCTGCGCATCGAAGCGGGCCGTGGCGTGCAGGGCGTGCTGACGGATGCGCAATCGAAACGCGTACTACAAGACGTGATCGCGCCCCACTTCAAGCAGAACGATTTTTATGGCGGCCTGGTCGCTGGCGTGGGGGCGATTGCCACCTTGCTCAACCAAGAGCAATTTCCCGCAGCAGCACAGCAGAAAGCCCCGGCCAGCGTGGAAGCGGGCGCTCTGACCTTTTGGCTGCCGCTGCTATTCTTCGGCTTTCTCATCGTGCTGAGCGTATTGCGCTCGCGCGGCGGCCCCAAGCGGCTGCAACGCGGCGGCAACTGGTCTGGCGGCGCCACGGGCGTTGTGCTGGGCAGCATGTTGAGCCAGGCGCTGAACAACCGCGGTGGTGGCGGCGGCTTTGGCGGCGGTGGCGGCGGCGGAGGTTTCGGCGGCGGCGGTGGCGGTTTTGGCGGCGGCGGCGGCGGTTTTGACGGCGGCGGCGCCTCGGGAGATTGGTAATGACGCAACAACTGACATTTGGACAACGCTGCGGACGTGCCCTGAAACATTTACGGGGTACGCCCGCGACGGCGCGCCAGGCGTTTCCCGAACGCACCCTGAAAGCCATCGAGACGGTCATTGCCGACGGTGAAGCGATGCACCAGGCGGAAGTGCGCCTGATCGTCGAAGCGGCCCTGACACCGGGCATGGCTTACCAGGGCGTGAGCAACCGCGAGCGGGCGCGCGCACTGTTCGCCGAGTATGGCGTGTGGGATACGGAAGACAACGTTGGGGTGCTGATCTATATCAACCTGGCCGAACACCAGGTCGATATCGTTGCCGACCGCAACGTGGGCCGGCGCATCACGCCGGAACAGTGGCAAGACGTGTGCCGCAGCATGACCCGGGGCTTCAAGGACGGCAATTACCACGACAGCACGCTGGCCGCACTGGCGCAGCTAAATACCTTGCTGCAAAGCCACTTCCCCGCGCATGGCACGCGCGGCAACCAATTGCCGAACGAAGCCATCGTCCTCTGATGAAACTGATCAATAAAACCGCCATCGTCACCGGTGCCACGCAAGGCATCGGCCTGGCCTGCGCCACGCGGCTGATCGCCGAAGGGGCGCAGGTGATGCTGGTCGATATCAAGGAAGAGGGCGCGCAGGCGGCGGCCGCCCTCGGCCCGCAAGCGCGCTTCTTTTGCGCCGACGTCAGCCAGAAGGCCGACGTGGACGCCATGCTGAAAGAAACGCTGGCCCAGTTCGGCCACATTGATATCCTCGTCAACAATGCCGGCGTCACGCACGCGGCCGATTTTCTCGACGTGTGCGAAGACGATTTCGACAGGGTCATGCGCATCAACCTGAAATCCATGTTCCTGTGCGGCCAGGCTGTGGCGCGAGAGATGGTCAAGCGCAACAGCGGCTGCATCATCAATATGTCCAGCGTGAATGCGGAGCTGGCGATCCCGAACCAAGTACCCTACGTGGTGTCGAAAGGCGCCATCAACCAGCTGACCAAGGTCATGGCCCTGAATCTGGCGCCACACGGCGTGCGCGTGAACGGCATCGGGCCGGGCACCATCCTGACGGAATTGGCCAAGCAGGCGGTCTTGTCGAGCCCGCAGGCACGCCACACGATCCTTTCGCGCACGCCATTGGGCCGCTGCGGCGAACCGGAAGAAGTGGCCGGTATCGCCGCCTTCCTGGCCAGCGACGACGCCACCTACATGACGGGCCAGACCATCTATGTCGATGGCGGACGCCTGGCGCTCAACTACACGGTAGCGGTAAAGGAGTGAGACTGAAACAGGACAGTTATATTAAAAAAGAATAATGCATATCTAAAAAGATCATTAGACACATATCGTGCGACGCCGCATAATACACCTGTCTCCACTATTCTCCTCCAAGAAAATAGTTTTAAGCCCGCTTTCATCAGCGGGCTTTTTTTTTGCTGCCACTCTTGAAACATGGCTATTCTTGCCATGATGCACAATCTTTCCAGTAATGCCGTCCACCGAAAAATATGTTGCGCCGTGTCATCGGCTCGTCATGTTCGCCACCTATACTTGCTTCATCTGCTGTACAGGCAACCGATATGCCTGACCACAGACAGGTGTGCCGCAATGGCACACCATCCCCTTTCAAGACTGTGGCGCGGGCCCGCAAGGCAGGCGACATGGTAGTACCGAGCAACTCTCAACTCTTGACCCATTTCATTTGGGTTTTCGGCCCGCGCTACCGCGGGCCTTTTTTTTGCCTGACAGGCAAGCTTTTGCGCAAAAAACCGGCTGCCTCCATGCGCATGATATTGTGACTGCCTTTCATTTTTTTCCTGACGCATCATGCCTACCCCATTGCTCGAACTATGTTTTGCCGACCGCCACGCACGCCTGCGCTACCGTACGGCACTGCTGTTGTATCTGCTGGTGATCCTGGTCGGCGACATACCGGGCGTGCGCGCGGATGTGGGCCACTATGCCTCGGGCGGGGTACTGCATTGCTTCGGCTATGGCGTGCTGGCTCTGATCCTGTTCAGCGGCACGCGCGGCGGCATGGCGCGCCGGGCGCTGCTGTCGGTGCTGATGGTGGCGGCCATGGGCGCGCTGGACGAATTCATCCAGAGTTTACTGCCTTACCGTCGTGGCGCCGTGAGCGACTGGGTGGTCGATATCACGGCCGCAGCGGCGGTCTGCCTGTTGCTGTTTTTCCTCTGGCCAAGAATGGTCGTCGCCGCCCTCGGCAAGCGCGCGCAGCTGCCCGAAGACTGAACTGGCGCAGGCACTGGCGCTCAGGCGCGGTCCGCTTCGCCGTCCTGCAATGCCAGGCGCAACTGCCGCTGACTGCATGCGCCCAGGCGCCGCATCAGGGCGCGCGTCTCGCGCCGGCTGCCGGCGCCCACGGCGCGTGCCGCATCGCGCTGCATGTCGAGCAACTGTTCCGCACGCGCCTGCCGCACCAGGCCATGCAAGGCCTGCGCCAGTACATGGCGAGCACGGGTGTCGCGCGCTGTGCCGACGACGGCCAGCACCAACTCATCGATCAGTTTTGCGGTAGGACCAGATGACATTTTTTCTCCCAATTGAGCAATGAGGAAACGTGCGGGCGCACGCCCTAGTGATTACCATCATCGTTTATACCAAGCACAACAATTAGACGCTTGATCTGGCTCAATCGCGCATGACGGCTACCGAACAGCTGGTGCAAGGCATCGGCACGCTCGCGTTCCAGCCAGCCCCGCATCTGCGCCAGTTTGTACTCCAGTTTGTGCTCCAGTTCCCATGCCTGCGGCCCGTGCAGGCCCCCTGCTCGTCGCGGTTACGGCGCGACGCATAAAGTCGGGGCGGCCCACTTCAGCACCGCCGGCAGTGATTTCAAATCAATATGAGTTTTTTACCGATCAGTACGCAAATTCCCGATTCGCATTATCATGTGCGCAGCCTGTCTTCCCCGCCATGCTTTCTTGATGGCCGACTGTGCCAGCGTCAGGGGATAGACAAATCGTCCATTGTGATTTTTCACCACGTCCCGATATCGCCACCATGATCCCATTTTCCATACTCGACCTCGCGCCCATCGCCGAAGGCAGCAACGCCAGCGAGTCATTCAAGAACACGCTGGACCTGGCGCAGCATGGCGAACGCTGGGGCTACAAACGCTACTGGCTGGCCGAACACCACGGCATGCCCGGCATCGCCAGCGCCGCCACGGCCGTCGTCATCGCCCATGTGGCGGCTGGCACGAAAACCATCCGCGTGGGTGCGGGCGGCATCATGCTGCCGAACCACTCGCCGCTGCTCATCGCGGAACAGTTCGGCACCCTGGAAGCGCTGCATCCGGGCCGCATCGACCTGGGCCTGGGCCGCGCGCCCGGCTCCGACCAGACAACAGCGCGCGCACTGCGCCGCGACTTGCAGTCCGACGCGGAAGAGTTTCCGCAAGATGTGCTGGAATTGATTGACTACATGTCCGACGCGCCGCGCCAGCGCGTACTGGCCGTGCCCGGCAAGGGTGCGAAAGTACCGGTGTGGATACTCGGTTCAAGCCTGTTCGGCGCCCAGCTGGCCGCCCACCTGGGCTTGCCATATGCGTTCGCCTCGCACTTCGCGCCGCAAATGATGTTGCAAGCCGTGGCGTATTACCGCGAACATTTCAAGCCATCGACGCAATTGGCAAAACCGTATGTCATGCTGGGATTTAATGTGTTTGCCGCCGACACGGATGCACAAGCGCATCTGCGCGCCACCTCGATGCAGCAAGCCTTCGTCAACCTGCGCACGGGCCGCCCATCGCGCTTGCAGCCACCCGTGCCCGGCTATCTGGAACAGCTGGGCCCGCAGGAGCGGGCCATGCTCGATGCCGTCCTGTCATGCACGGCCATCGGCGCGCCAGACACGGTGAAGGCGAAGATGGCCGCCTTTATTGCCGCAACGGGTGCCGACGAGCTGATGATCACCTCGCAGATCTTCGAACACCAGCACCGACTGCGCTCGTATGAACTCACGGCGCAAGTGCATGCGGCGCTGGCGCAGCAGGCATAAAAACGCTGTCTGCACTGGCTGGAACGGGCGAGCTGAGACGCAAAAAACCGCTCACATTGCGCGGTTTTTATGCCGAGACAATTTACTTGGCTGGCTGGCGCACCTTGCCAAACGCATCGCCTGCCTTCCAGAGCGGCATCCTCGCTGCATTCGCCACAGCTTGCCCCAGGTTCAAGGTAAATTGCGCCTGCTGCGTCATGCCGGACAAATCCCAGCTGGCATCGTATTCATCGCTCACTTGATGGTAGCGGGGACCGTAGGCGGCCGCCTTGGCTTGCGACGCTGCCACGTCCTTGACGTACTCGCGGCCGCCATTGATGGAAAACGCCGGCACGCCCGCCTTGGCAAAGCTGAAATGGTCGCTGCGGAAATAAGCTCCGGCCAGGTCGGGACGTGCTTGCGCAATGTGCATGCCCATGCTTTTCGCCACGGCGGCGGCCATCTCTTGCAATTGCGTGCGCTCGCTGCCTTGCGCGCCGATGTCATGCGTGGCGCCCACGAAATTCAAGCTATCGAGGTTCAGCGCGGCCGCCGTCTTGTTCAAGGGCCACAGCGGGTCGGCCGCATACGCGGCACTGCCCAATAAACCCTGCTCTTCGGCCGCCACCCACAGAAAGATCTGCGTGCGCTTGGCAGGTTTCTTGACGGCTGCCTGCGCCATGGCCAGCAAGCCGGCCGTGCCGGAAGCGTTATCGACGGCGCCGTTGTAGATGATGTCGCCCGCTTTTTCGTCATCCTGGCCTTGCTTGCCCAGGTGATCCCAGTGGCCGCTGTAGATGACGGCTTCCTCTTTCAATAGCGGATCGGTGCCCGGCACCATGCCGGCAATATTGAACTGCTCGACCTTGCGCACGGCCGACTTCATTTCACCGCTCAGCTTGGCGTCCAGCGCAACGGCCTTGAAGTCCTTGCTTTCGGCTTGCGCGCGCAAGGCATCGAGGTCCTGCCCGCCGGCCGCAAACAAGCGGCGCGCCGCGTCTTGCGCAATCCAGCCTTGCAGCGGCGTGCCGGCCGCGCGGTGCGCCAATTGGAAGCGCTCGCTACCGCTCCAGCTATTTTGCACCACGCTCCAGTCATACGAGGCGGACGGTTTGGTGTGGATCAGCAATACGCCGGCCGCGCCCTGACGCTGGGCTTCCTCGAATTTGTAGGTCCAGCGGCCGTAATAGGTCAGCGCCTTGCCCGCGAAGCGCTGCGGTTCGGTGACCGTGGGCTGCGGGTCATTGACCATCATGACGACGATCTTGCCTTTGACATCGACGCCCTTGAAATCGTTCCAGCCTTCTTCCGGCGCCGTGATGCCGTAGCCGACGAACACCAGCGGCGCGTCAAACGCGTGGGCGGCAACGGAGTCGCCCGTGGCCCAGACCCAGTCCGGACCGAACGCCAGCGGCACGACCTTTCCAGCGGCGACGGCTTGCAGGCTACTATCTTGTGGCAAGGATTTCACGCCGGCAATTTGCACGCTTTGGCGATAGCTATTGCCGCGCACCGGGCGCAAACCGGCCATCTGTGCCTGCGTTTCCAAATACGCCACCGTCAAGTCGGCGCCACGCTGGCCCGTGCCGCGCCCTTCCAGCAAATCGTTGGACAGGAAGGCCAGGTGGGCGCGCAGGGGCGCTTCCTGTACCAAGGGCAAAGCGGGAGCGGCATGCGCAGAAAATGTCAGCGCCAGGCTGGAAGCGAGGACAGTGGCGGCCAGGGAAAAATACAGCTGCTGCATAAGATCCTTTGGGTAAGAGGAGACAATCGGGCCGACGGATAGCCGGGCCGGCGATTGTATGCCATGCAGCAGGCACATCAAAATGCAGACCAAAAAAATCCCCGCAACAAGGGCGGGGATAACAGTGGGAAGAGCCTCAGACCAGCAAGGCCGCCGCCAGTGATTCGATCTCTTCCGCCGATTCGTCGAGAATGGTGTGCAAGGTACTGCCGCCGATGCCGAAGTCGATCTTCGCCGCCTCCAGGCGCCGCGCGGCGCTTTCCGGCGCATGCAGGGGCGAGCCCACGGGCGACAAATCGTTGGCCAGCACCAGCGTCGCGCCCAAGGTGCGAGGCGGGAACGGGCTGCCGCCATGCCACATGCCTTCGACTGCCTGCAAGACCATGTCGGGCACTTGCAGCTGGCGCAGCACGCCACGGCCGATCAGTTTTTCGCCGTATTCGATCCAGTCTTGCGTATTATCGTCGAGCAAGCCCGGATATTCCTCGGCGCGCGACAGCAGATAAAAGCCGCCTACTTCGTGCACGATGGCGGCGAACATGGCCGTTTCCACATCCACGTGCGTGACTTTCCGGGCGATCACCTGGCTCAGCGCGGCCACGTGCGCCGTGTGCTCCCACAGCTTGGCCGACTTGGCGCGCAATTGCGGGTCCGTGATCTGGCTGCCCAGCTGGCGCACGATGACGGACGCCACCATCGACTTTAATGTGGCAAAACCCAGGCGCGAGACGGCTGCGCGCACATTCGCGATTTCATTGCCGGAACGGTTGTAGGCGGCCGAGTTGGCCAGCGCCACGACCCGCGCCGACAGTAGCGGCTCGGCCATGATCATGCGGGCGGCTGCTTCGATATGGCACTCGGGGTCGTCCAGCGCTTCCTGCAGCTTCAAGGTAGCCTTGACGTTGGCGGGGAACGTCAGCTCGCCCTTGCTCGCTTGCAGCGCGATAATCTTGAATACTTCCAATCTGTCCATGGGTCAACCTCCGGTGCGGGCTTGTTCAAGCACTGCTATGTGGGTGATCCGGGAATGCGCATGCACTCCCGGACCAGCCCCCGTTTCCGGCAATATTACAGCAAGTTTATATGCAAAGATATTACTTTCCGGAAACTTTACCTGCGACGCCTTCGACAAAATAATCCATCTTCGTCAGCGCTGCATCGTCCAGCACGCCTTTGTCCAGGCGCACTTTGCCGTCGTTATCCTTGATCGGCGCACTGAAAGGATTGAGCTTGCCAGCAACCATCTCTTTTTCGCGTGCCAAAACAAACTGTTTCACATCGGCAGGCACGGCGGCGTTGATGCCTTCCAGCTTGACCATGCCATCCTTGATGCCGCCCCAGGTGCTGCTGGACTTCCACGTACCGTCCAGCACGGCTTTTGCCTGCTGCGTGTAGTACTCGCCCCAATGATGGGTGACGGCGGCCAGCTGCGCCTTTGGCCCGTATTTTTTCATGTCCGAGTGGTAGGCGATCGCATACTTGCCCTTCTCTTCCGCAGCCTGCACCACGGCAGTCGAGTCCGTGTGGTGGGTGACCACGTCGGCGCCCTGGCCGATCAGGGTGATGGCCGCATCGCGTTCCTTGCCCGGGTCGAACCAGCTATTGACCCACACCACTTTCACTTCCGCCTTGGGATCGACGCTGCGCATGCCACGCGTGAAGGCGTTAACGCCCTGCAACACCTCCGGGATCGGGAAGGCCGCCACATAACCGGCCACATGGGTCTTGCTCATCTTGCCGGCCAACACGCCGGCCAGGTAGCGGCCTTCGTAGAAACGGGCGTTGGTGTTGGCCACGTTCGGCGCCGTCTTGTAGCCAGTCAGGTGGATAAACTTCACATTAGGAAATTGCTTCGCCACTTTCAAGGTGGGATTCATGTAACCGAACGAAGTCGTGATGACCAGCTTGCTGCCAGTTTGCGCCAAATCGCGGATTACGCGCTCCGCATCGGCGCTTTCCGGCACGTTTTCCACATACTTGGTCGTGATCTTGTTGCCCAACGCCTTTTCCATTTCCTTGCGCGCCTGGTCGTGCTGGGTGGTCCAGCCAGCATCGCCGATGGGGCTGATATACACGAAGCCGACGTTCAGCGGCGCCGTCGCGGACGCGGGTGCGGCGGCCATGACGGACATGGCGGGCAGCAGCGCAGCACTGCAGACGGCGGCGCAGAATAGTTTCTTGGACATGGTTTTCCTTGTGATGGCCCCCCATCGAAAATAAAGAAGACAGCGCGCCGCGGGGGAATGACGGCGCGCCTTGGCACGGTACGGGCTAGCTGCCCGGATTGAAATGCTTGCCCAGCGAAGCTGGCATGTTCAGTTTGATGTAATTGGCATTGCTGGAGATCAAGACCAGCACGACGATGGCCGCCAGGTACGGCAGCATCGACAGCAGTTGCGAGGCGATGGGCACGCCCAGCGCCTGCACATGGAACGTCAATATCGTGATGCCGCCAAACAAATAGGCGCCGCCCACCACGCGCGCCGGGCGCCAGGTGGCAAACGTGGTCAGCGCCAGTGCGATCCAGCCGCGTCCCGCTACCATGCCCTCGACCCACAACGGCGTGTAGACGAGCGACAAAAAGGCACCGGCCAGGCCGCAGCAGGCGCCGCCGAACAGCACGGCGGCCAGGCGGATGTGCCGCACAGGGTAACCGAGCGCATGCGCGGACGCTGGCGACTCGCCCACGGCGCGCAACACCAGGCCTGCCCGCGTGCGGTACAAAAACCAGGCGATGGCTAGGCACAGCAATAAGGACAGATACACCATCGGATGCTGGCGGAACAGGGCCGGCCCCAGCACGGGAATATCTTCCAAGAAAGGGATGCCGAAGCGGCCGTTGTGCAAGCTGTTGCCCACATACTTCAAGCCGATATACGTCGACGCGCCCGCGCCAAACAGGGACAAGGCCAGGCCCGTCGCATACTGGTTGGTACCCAGCCACACGGTCAGCCAGGCGAAGAAACCGGACAGCAACATGCTGGAGCCCGCCCCCGCCAGAAAGCCCAGGGCCGGGCTGCCCGTGTTGACGGCCACGGCAAAGCCGGTGATGGCCGACACCAGCATCATGCCTTCCGCGCCCAGGTTCACCACGCCCGCCTTTTCATTGACCAGCAGCCCCAGCGCGGCGAGCATCAGCGGCGTCCCCGCATTGATGCTGGCGGCAATCAAGGGCGCTATCGTCAGGGCCAGGTTATCCATTTTTTCTCCAGCGCAATTTGTATTGAATCAGCACGTCGCAAGCGAGCAAGGCGAACAGCAAGATGCCCTGAAACACGCCGGTAATCGCACTCGGCAGCCCCAGGCGCGATTGCGCCAGCTCGCCACCGATATAAAACAGGGCCATGACGAAACTGGAAAAAATCACGCCCACGGGATGCAAGCGCCCCACGAAAGCGACAATGATGGCGGCAAAGCCGTAGCCGGGCGAGACCGTGGGCGTAAGCTGCCCCATCGGCCCCAGCACTTCGCAGGCACCCGCCAGACCGGACAGGGCGCCGCAGATCAGCAAGGAAGACCACAAGGTCTTGCGCGAGGAAAAGCCCGCATAACGGGCGGCGGCCGGCGCCATGCCGCCCACGCGCAGGCGGAAGCCGGCAATGCTGCGTGACAAATACAGCCAGCCACCCAGCGAGGCCAGCAAGGCGAAGACGATGCCCACGTGCAAGCGCGTATCGCTGATCAACATCGGCAACAGCAAGCCGTCGGACAGCAGTTTCGATTGCGGAAAATTAAACCCTTCCGGATCGCGCAGCACACCGTAGACGAGATAGCTGAGCAGCAATTGGGCGATGTAGACCAGCATCAGCGAGACCAGGATTTCACTGGCGTTGTAGCGGTCGCGCAGCCAGGCCACCAAGCCCGCCCACAGCATGCCGCCCGCCATGCCGGCCAGCAGCGATATACCGATGATGGCAGCACCACCCACGCCATCGTCGAGGTAGAGCGCGGCCGCGCCGCCGCAAATGGCACCCAGGGTCAGCTGGCCTTCCGCGCCGATGTTATAAATGTTGGCGCGAAAGCAGATGGCCAGGCCCACGGCGATCAAGAGCAGCGGCGCCACCTTGAGGCCCAGCTCGGACCAGCCGTGCGCGTCGCGCAAGGGTTCCACGAAGAAGACGGCCAGTCCCGCCAGCGGATCGTGTCCCAGCGCACTAAATAACAGCGCGCCGCACAGCACGGTGAGCAGCACGGCCAGTACGGGCGACAGCCACGACATCAGGCGCGACGGGCTAGGCCGGGCTTCCAGGCGCAAGGCGAACTTAGTCATGGGCCGCCCCCTTCGGGTATGCGGGACGCTTTTCCAGCTGCAAGGCAAACTTAAGCATGGGTCGCCTCCTGCGGCCACAGCCCGCTCATCCACTGTCCGACGAGAGTCACGCTGGCCTCGCCCACGTCCAGCGACGGTGAAATTTTTCCTTTCGCCATCACCAGCAAGCGGTCGCTAATGTCAAACAATTCATCGAGTTCCTCCGATACCACCAGCAAGGCGCAGCCAGCGTCGCGCAGCGCCAGCAATTCAGCGCGGATTTGCGCGGCCGCGCCCACGTCCACGCCCCAGGTCGGCTGCGCCACCACCAGCACGGTGGGTTCGCGCATGACTTCGCGCCCGACTATATATTTCTGCAAGTTGCCACCCGACAGGCTGCGCGCCAGCGCTTGCGGCCCGCCCGCCTTCACCTGGAAGCGCGCGATGATGGCGGCCGCCCGCTGCGCGATCACGTGGTGACGCACGAAGCCGTGGCGGATGGTGGCCGGTGTCTGCAAGCTCAGCAAAACGTTGTCGGCCAGCCCCATGTCGGGCACGGCGCCACGCCCCAGCCTTTCCTCCGGCACGAAACCGAAGCCCAGGGCGCGACGCCGGCCCGGCGGCAAGCGGCCCGCCTGGGTGCCGTTCAGCACGATGCTGGCGGGGGCCGCGCGCATGTCCTCGCCCGACAGGGCGGCCAGCAATTCCTGCTGGCCATTGCCGGACACGCCAGCGATGCCGACGATCTCGCCCGCGCGCACGTCGAAGTTAATATCGCGCAACTCAGTGGCGAATGGATGACTCTTCGGCAAGTCCAACTGCCGCACGCTCAGCATGGCCGCGCCCGGCGTGCGCGCCACGCGCGTGACGGCGGGCGGCTCGGCCCCTATCATCAGGCGCGACAGGCTGGCCGCAGACTCTTGCGATGGGTCGCATACGCCCGCATTCTTGCCCGCGCGCACCACCGTGCACGTATGGCACAGGGCGCGGATCTCGTCGAGCTTGTGGCTGATGTAAAGGATGCTGCAGCCTTCGGCCGCCAGTTGGCGCAAGGTGCCAAACAGTTTTTCCACGGCGCCCGGCGTCAGCACCGAGGTCGGTTCATCGAGAATCAACAGTTGCGGCTTGGCCAGCAAGGCGCGCACGATTTCCACGCGCTGGCATTCACCCACCGACAAGGTGTGGACGTGGCGCTGCGGCTCCAGGTCCAGGCCGTACTGCCGCGCCGTCGCCTCGATGCGCTGCGCCAGTTCCGCCATATTGGTGCCGGCAGGCAAACCGAGGGCGATGTTTTCCGTCACCGTCAAGGTGTCGAACAGGGAAAAGTGCTGGAACACCATGGCGATACCCAGCGCGCGCGCGGCCGACGGGTTGGCGATCTCGACCTCGCGGCCATTCCACAGGATGCGGCCACCATCGGGCTGCACGGCGCCATAGATGATTTTCATCAAGGTCGATTTACCGGCGCCGTTTTCGCCGAGCACGGCGTGAATCTGTCCGGGTGCCACGCTCAGGTGGATGCCGTCATTGGCCACCACGGACGGATAGCGTTTGCTGATGTCGTGTAATTCCAGGCGTGTCGTCATTGTTTTTTCGTGCCTCACTGCATGGTCGCCGGCATCGATGCCGGTGGGGGAAATCAAACTGCGGTCTCTCAATTGCTGTCTCTATCGTATCGGCATCCGCAACGCTTGGGGACGGGCCGGGCGGCGCGTACTTTCTATTTCCGCAAAAAAACAACACCTGTATACAATTTTGAAAAAAATTATCAGCTTTAGCACTACCGCCTTGCCCGGTAAGAGCGAGAAATGCGATGATTATATGCAAGAAATGATAGTAAGTATGCAGAAAATGCATATTGTCCGGTGCGGCGATGCTCGCATCATGGATTCACAGGCGCCAATATGCCCATCGCATCGCTTCCTGCGCACTACGCGCCCTGCCATCATTAGTTACCATTTTTCAACACCGCCATCAGGAGCCGAAAGTGCCAAAAACCATACCGTGTCTGTTGCTCTGCCTCACTACCACCCTCGGCATGGGCGCGACCGCCCAGGCTGCCGATTGGAGCGATACCGCGCTGAGCTGGCGCGCCGGCAATGACTACCGCGAGCCGTTCAATCCGAACGACATCAAGAAAAACATCTTTGCCATCACGCATGCCAGCGGCTACAAATACGGCAGCAACTTCGTCAATCTCGATTTCCTCATGTCCGACAGCAAGGATCCGGGTGCGCTGGGCAAGACTTCAGGCGCGCAAGAGGCCTACCTGGTGTACCGCAACACCATCGACATCGGCAAGGTGCGCGGCAGCGACATCAAGTTCGGCCCCGTGCGCGGTGTCGGCGTCACCCTGGGTTTTGATGTCAACACGAAAAATGACGTTGGCTACAACTCGCGCAAGCGCATGCTGGTGGCCGGCCCTACCCTGATGTGGGACGTACCCGGCTTCTTCAACACCAGCCTGCTGTTGCTGCGTGAAAGCAACGCCCCTAGTGGCGCCTTCCCGCCTATCTCGCAAGTAAGCGGCCGCTACACGTTTAAAACGCACGCCATGCTGGCAGGTGCCTGGGCCATCCCCCTGTCGCCGCTGTTCTCGTTCGAAGGTTTCTTTAACCTCATCGATGCAAAAGGCAAGGATGAAGTGGGACGCGACACGGCGGTGGAAACGAATATTGACATGCAAGTAATGTACGACGTGGGTGCGGCCCTCGGTAGCGCCAAGAACACCTTCCGCGTGGGCCTGGAATACCAGTACTGGAAGAACAAGTTCGGCAACGCGGCCACCACCACGGGCAATGTGGGCCAGACGGCGAAGACGCCGATGATACGCGCGGAGTACCATTTCTAAGAATCATTGTCACGCGTCAACATCCACGCGCGCGCCTGATGCCAGCATGAAGCTTTCCTGCTGGCCGAGAGCGCGACCGTGGAACAACTATTGCCGTATTACGAGCGTGAACTGGGCCTGTTTCGCCAGTACACGCGCGAGTTTTCCAGCCGCTACCCGAAAGCGGCCGGGCGCCTGCTGATCGCCGGCGACAGCTGCGAAGATCCGCATGTCGAGCGCCTGATCCAATCCGTCGCCCTGCTCACGGCCAGAGTCGCCAAGCGCCTCGACGACGCCTATCCGCAATTTACCAACGCCCTGCTCGACACCCTGTACCCGCACTACCTGCGACCATTTCCCTCATGCTCCATCGTGCGCATCGCTGCCGATGAAGCAGCGGGCGGCGGCCAGTTGGCCCAGCTTGCGCAAGTGCCGCGCGGCACGCTGCTGCGCTCGCAGCCAGTGCAAGGCGTGGCTTGCAAGTTCACCAGTGCATATGACGTGACTCTGGCGCCGCTGGTCATTTCTCGCCTGCATTTTTCGCCGCTTATCGACGCGTCGCCCGGCCTGCGCCTGTCCGCTGGCACCAGCGCCCTGCTCAGCATTCAATTCAGCAGTAGCAGCGACAACTACCACTTGGACCAGGCCGGCTTTTCCAGCCTGCGCCTGTTTGCCGATGGCGAACCGTCCGTGCGCGCGGCCCTGCTCGACGCCCTGTTCCTGCGCGGCGCGGGCGCCTACGTCGCGCAGGACGATCACAGCCCGTGGCTGGCCGTCGATGGCACGCCGCTGACGCCGGCCGGCTATGCGCAAGACGATGCGCTGATCCCCATTTCCGCCCGTTCGCATCCGGCACTGCGCCTGCTGACCGAGTATTTCGCCTTTCCGGAAAAGTTTCATTTCATCGATATCGCCTGGTCACTGCTGGCGCCCTTGCTGCCAAAACAGTGCCGCCAGTTCACCTTGCACCTGCCACTGCAGGGCGTGCGCAGCGACAGCCACGAGGCGCGGCTGTTGGCCGGCGTCAGCGGCAACAACCTCTTGTTTGGCTGCACGCCCGTCGTCAACCTGTTTGCCAAGTCCGGCGTGCCGATCCGTCTCACGCATACCGAGCCCGACTACGCCCTGCTGGCCGATGCCACGCATGCGTTTGCCTACGACATCCACAGCATCGAGGCCGTCACCGTGCTGCGCAAGGATGAGGCTAGCGAGCGCCTGAGCACCTTCTTGCCGCTATATGCTTCGCTGCGAGGCGCCCAGGCCGAGCAGGACCAGGAATATGGCAAAGACCGTGGCAAAGACCGTGGCCAAGATCATGGCCAATATTGGCTGGCGCGCCGCGACGAAACCGTGGCAGCCATCAGTCCCGGTCATGAAATGCGCCTCTGCCTGATTGACCCGCAATTTTCACCGACTAGCGCCGCCTGCGCCACCGTCTCGACACAGCTGCTGTGCAGCAACCGCGACTTGCCCACGCAATTGCATTACGGCTTGCCCGGCGGCGACCTGCTGGCCGAAGACGTGCCCGACGGCATCCCCGCGCGCTTCCTGCGCAAGCCCACGCCCAGTATGCGCTTCCTGGCCGACACGCACTGGCGCCTGATTGCGCACCTGTCGCTCAATTACTCGGGGCTGACGCAAGTGGGCCTGGGCGAATTCCAGAAAATACTCAGCCTGTACGACCTGCCCCGTTCGCCCACCACGCAGCGCCTGATCCAGGGCATCGTCACGCTGGAACACGGCAGCACGCGCGCGTGGATGCCGACCGTGCCGTTTCCCACCCTGATGCCCGGCATCGCCATCCGCGTGGGCATCGACGAGCAAGCCTTCGTCGGCAGCAGCATCTATGTTTTTGCCCAAGTGCTGCAGCGCTACTTCGCCCTGAACAGCCAGCTCAACTGCTTTAGCCAACTGACGCTGCTGTCGCAGCGCAGCGGCGAGGAACTCATCCGATGCCCGGAACGCAGCGCCGACGCCACCCCAGCGTGATCGAGCAATTGCTCGACGCGCCGCAGCGCTTCGAGTGCTTCCAGGCGCTGCGCCTGCTGCTGGCGTGGCTGGCCGAACACGGCATAGATGAACACACGGCGCTGGCAAAAATCCTACGCTTCGACAATAGCGTCTCGCTGCGCTTTCCCGCCAGCCAGATTGAGGCGCTGGCGACAGGTGGCATAGCCGATGCCGATGCCTTGCTGCAAGCGCTGCTGTCCGGCCAGAACCAGCACATCCACCTCACGCCCGCCTTCATGGGCTTGCTGGGCTGCCAGGGTAGCTTGCCCAGCCACTATTCGGAACGCATCGCCGCGCACCAGCATAGCGAACGCGACACCAGCGCACGCGCTTTTCTCGACCTGTTTTCCAGCCGTACCGTCACCCTGTTTTACCAGGCCTGGCAAAAATACCGCATCGAGCACGCCGGCCACGGCGGCGCCTTCCTGGCGCGCCTGCTGGCCCTGGCCGCGTGCCAGCCGGGCCAGGGCCAGGACGAGGTGGCGATCGGCCTGTACTCGGGCTTGCTCCAGCAGCGCACCATCTCATCCATCGTGATGGCGCGCATCCTCGGCGAGCACTTCGGCGTGCCCTGCCACATCGACGAAGCGACGGGGGGCATGGACGTGCTGGCGCCGCGCGAACAAACGGCGCTGGGCATGGCCAATGCCGTGCTGGGCCAGCGCGCCACCATCGGCGAGCGCTGCCGCCGCCCCGACCTGGCCGTGCGCCTGCGCCTCGGTCCGCTCACGGCGCAGCAGCACGCGAGCTTCCTGCCGCGCGCGCCCGGTAGCGTAGCGCTGCGGCGCATGCTGATGCTGTTCGGCCAGCCGCTCATGCGCTACGACATCGTGCTGGTACTGCACGCCAGCGAGGTGCGGGGACTGGCATTGACGACCGCGCCACACGCTGGACTCGGCTGCAACAGTTTCCTCGGCATTGGCACGACACCGCGCCACCGCGACGACATGCATTACGAAATGCAACTGATGCCTTCAATCAACGATTGAAGCTTGCGGCTGCGCAAAACGCTGGTGTTCGCTATTGCTACAGTCGCTCAACGATTCCTACCGTGAAGCGATGCGCGATGAGCAAGTTCCCCGAGATGACGGCGGCATGGACGGCATTAGTGGGCGAGATGCAGGGCCAGCGCCTGCTGCGCCTGCATTTTCCGCATGGCGATGCGCCAGCCCACAGCCAGTTCCTGGCCAACAGCCTGGCCGCCAGCGAAAGCCTGTCGCGCGATTTTTCCTATGTGGTGGAAGTGCTGTCCGACGATGCGGCCATCGCGCTCGACAAGGTGATGGGGAAAATGGTGACCGTCGAACTGGTGCGCGAAGACGGCAGCTTGCGCTACTTCAACGGCTATGTGTTTGAATTTCGCTTCCTGCGCACGGACGGCGGCTTCGCCTTTTATGAAATGGTGCTGGAACCGTGGCTATCGCATTTGCGCTTGCGGCAAAACAATGTCGCCTTCCACGGCTTGACGGTAGCGGCGCTGACCGACAAGGTGTTCGATGACTACCTGATGCGCGACTATAAGCTGGCCGCCAGCGGCGCGGATCCCGCCATCACCTACATTTGCCAGCACAACGAGAGCGACCACAACCTGCTGCACCGCCATTGGGAACAGCTGGGCTGGCACTATCGCTACGAACACCGCCACGACGGCCACACCTTGTGGCTGGACGACGACAGCACCACCGGCAAGCCCATCGATGGCGCATCGAGCGCCATGCCCTTCCAGCACCAGGCCGGTTCCATGGAAGATGATGGAGTGCATCAATGGGGCACTGTGCGGCGCATGGCCTCGGCCCGGATGACGCTAGCCAGCTTCAACTTCAAGAATCCGCGCAGCGCCCGCGCCAGCGGCGACTCGCTGAACCGCCAAGTCGCCGTGCCATCCCTGGAAGTGTATGAAAACACGGGCAGCTATGGTTTTAAAAACATCGACGACGGCGAAGCCCTGGCGCAGCGACGCATGGAAGAGCTTGATGCGCAGGGCCAGCTGTTCGAGGCGCAGGGCAACGACCGCACCGCGCAGCCGGGGCGCTGGTTCACCCTGGACGGGCATTTCGACAGTGCAGCTTCGGGCAAGGCCGCTGGCGAATACCTGATCCTGTCCGTACAGCACTACGCCAGCAATAACTATCAGCAAGGGCATGGCGCCACCTCACACTACAGCAACACATTTAGCTGCATCCCCCGCGCTACGCCCTGGCGCCCCGGCCGCCATTTTCATAGCCGCGAGCCGAAGATCTACGGCGTGCAGACGGCCACCGTCGTCGGGCCGCCCGGCGAGGAAATCCATACGGACGGTTATGGTCGGGTGAAGGTGCAATTCCACTGGGACCGCCTGGGCAGCTTCGACGACAAAAGTTCGCCGTGGATACGCGTGATATCGAACTGGGCCGGCTCGAACTTCGGCCATATCAGCCTGCCCCGGGTGGGCATGGAAGTGGCCGTGCAATTTCTCGACGGCAACGTCGCCATGCCCATCATCATCGGCTGCGTCTACAACGCGCGCAATATGCCGCCATGGGACTTGCCAGCGAACAAGACGCAAAGCGGCATGCTGAGCCGTTCCTCGAAGAAGGGCTCCAGCGCACACGCCAACGCCTTGCGCTTTGAAGACCGCAAGGATGCGGAAGAACTATGGCTGCATGCGGAAAAAGACCAGCGCATCGAAGTCGAGCATGACGAATCGCACTGGGTCGGCAATGACCGGAAAAAGACTGTCGATCGCGATGAAACCGTGCACATCAAGCGCGACCGCACGGAAACGGTGGGCCACGATGAAGACATCACCGTGCACAACAACCGCCGTGAGCGCGTCGACCATGACGAACACATCGACATCGGCGACAACCGCCACGAACACGTGGGCGGCAACGAGCAGGTGCAGATTGACGGCCACCGTTCAGAACGGGTAACCCTGGCCAAGGACGAAACGATAGGCTTGGCCAAGGTGCTGACCATAGGCGCGGCCTACCAGACCACCGTCATCGGCGCCATGAACACCACCGTGGTGCTGGCGCAGGCTGAGCAGATCGGCCTGGCGAAAAGCGTCATCGTCGGCGCCGACAGCACGCTCACGGCCACCGATTCGCACACGATGACGGTGGGCACGTCCAGTATCACCATCACGCCGGGACGCATCGAACTGGTTGCCGATGAAATCATCATCCGCGGGAGGTCCAAGGTGCAAATCCATGGCGACGACATCGACAACAATCCGGGCTGACGATGAATGACGCCGGCACAGCCCATTTCAACATCCCCAACCTGCTCTTCGATAACCGCACGCCGCACGCGGCCTGCCAATTCGACATGGTCGACCAGTTTGGCGAGGCCTTTCATGTGGTGGTAGCGCGCATGGGCTACACCTTGGGCCCCTGCGGCGCGGACGGCCTAGCCAGCCTGCAGCCCATGGCGCGTCAGTCGCCGTTGGCCACGCAAGACCAGCACCTGGGCGGCGACACGCAGGCAGGCACCATGCAGGAAAGCGACTTCGCACCGTACAAGCCACGCTGCGACGTGATCGTCAATGGCGTGGCGCACGCACCGCGCGGGCAGGCGATGCCACAATTTCTCGTCAACTTGAAGGTGCAGTCAGAAAAGAAAATCCTGATCGACAAGACTTTGCAAGTGTGTGGCGAGCGCGCCTTCCGCAAGAAAGCCGTGCTCACGCGCCTGGCGCAAGGCTGCGCCCGCATCGCCACCGTGGGTTTGCTGCGGCCCAATCCGTGGCACTTATCGGCGCCGGAAGCGTTCCTGCAATTGCCGCTGCACTACGCTTACGCGTATGGCGGCCAATGCCGCATCGAGGCCGATGACTGCAACGCGGCGCAACACGATTCTTGCCAGGCCAATCCGCTGGGGAGGGGTTTTGTGCGGCACTGGTACCTGGATGCGAAACAGATCAATGAGGTGCCAGCGCCCCGTATCACACAACCATCGATCACGGATGCATCTCTGCCATGCACGGCCGCCCAGTTCTGGCAAGGCGCGGGCGGCAAGGCGCTGCCCGCGCCGGCGGGCTTGGCCGCTATCGGCCGAGGCTGGCTGCCGCGCCGCGCGCTGGCAGGCAGCATCGTCGTCAAGGACAAATGGGATGCCGATGAAGTCCCCGCCCTGCCGGAAGACTTCGATTTCGCCTACTGGAACAGCACGCCTCCGGACCAGCAATGTCCGCACCTGGCGGGACTGGAGCAATTCACCTTGACCAATCTGTGCCGCCACGACCATCGCTCGGCCCGCATCGACCCGCGCGGCAACACCGTGCTGCGCTTCGCCCTGCCGCAACAGGTGCTGTGCCTGCTGCTGGCGGATAAGAACGATCAGTTACTCGTCTGGCGACTGGCCATCGATACGGTGCTGCTCGATCCCGAGGCGGCCAGCGTGGAACTGGTGTGGCGCGCCATCGTACCGGCCGACGCGGGCCAAGTCGCGTCGCGCCTGCTGCACCTGACGGAGGCGGCACAAATCTCCCGCATCGAACTGCTGGAACAGGCCCAGGAAGCGCTGGGCAAGGCGGCCGAGCAAGGTAAAAACAATGACAAATGAAACCGTCACCAAAGCTTCGCGCTTCTATTGCGTCAGCCTCAGCCCAGACATTTGCAAGACGCCCGTCGGCTCCAGCACGCCGCCTATTCCCTACAGCATCATCGGTGAATTTGCTGAAGCACAGAACGCCTCGCCCAACGTCAAGTCGCACAGCGAACCCGTCATCCTGCACCAGCGCAGCATCATTCCCGCCGTCAAGGGCGACGCGGCCGGCAAGGCGGGCGGCGTCAAGAGCGGTACCGTCGGCAAGCAGGTCGACACCAAGGTCGCCAGCGCCATCCACCGCGCCAACGGCGCTAATTTAGTGCAGATGGGGCGTGAAGTATGGATGAATTCGCGCAATACCGTGGGCAAGATTTATGAGCGAGGCGCAGAGGCGGCCAAGCCCGTGCTCAAGGAACTGAAGGCGGCGATACGGGAAGCGGCGCAAGACTACAAGGATCATGGCTCCAAAAAAATGCATGGCGCCGCCGAAGACCTGGTGGACGCGGGCGGCACCATCTTGACAGGCAGCGCGGTGCTGGGAGTCGCCGGATTGGGCGTGGCGGCAACGGGCATTGGCCTGCCGGCAGCTGCCGCGATGGAAACAGCGGCAGCAACGGGCGCTGTTACCGGCACGGCGACCGTTGCCAGTGGAACCGCAGTGAAAGCCTCGGCCACGGTGTTTGATCAGGCGGCCGACTACCTATTGACAGGCAAAACACCAGATTTGATCAATACCGCCTCAGACATCGTCATGAATGCGACAGAATCATTATTGCACGCGGCGGTCTTCAGCAAGATTCCCGGCGGAAAAATGCTGAGCAAGTTCCTCGGCAAAAAAGCGGCGCCGAGCGTCAAGCAGGTCAAGGACAAGCTGGTCGGCAAAAAACCGGACAAGCCGCCCCCAAAACTCGACCAACCTCCCCCAAAAAACGGCGGTGACGACGGCAAGAGCCGGGGCAAGAAGGAACCGAAATCGGAAGCCCCCTCCGACTGCTGCCCCAAGGATAGCGGCCCCGCAAAAAAACCCGTCAAAGGCCGCAAGCCCGTGCATTTCGGCACGGGGCAGGAAATCCTGTACCAGACCGATTTCGCCCTGGAAGGCGCCATACCCATCGCCTGGACGCGTTGCTACCGCTCCGGCGCCGAATGCGAAGACGAGGGTTTGCTGGGCGCGCGCTGGTCAACGCCCTACACCACCAGCCTGTCGCTGTGCGATGCAGGCATCGTGGTGCACGACGACAGCGGCCGCGCCCTGCGCCTGCCTGGCCTGAAACCGGGCCAGCAACACGACAGCCGCAAGGAAGGTTTTACGCTGACGCGCGACGGCGCCGACACCTTTACCGTGCTGTGGCGCGACGGCAGCGTCGACCGCTACGCGCGCGCTGAAAGCGGCTCGCTGCCGCACGGCTACGACGGCGTCAACGCCATGCTGGCCCCGTCCGCGCCCGTCGCCACGCAGCGCTTTGCCCTCGTGCGTAGCGAAGGGCGCGATGGGCGCGGCATCAGCATCGAGCGATGCATGGATGCCAAACCGGGCGCAGTGCTGCTGCGCCTGCGCAGCGATGATGGCAGCGTGCTCGAAGCCATGCGTGGTGCTGAGGAAAAGGCCATCCACATCGCCAGCATCGACGAGGTATTTACCGACGGCAGCCGCCTCTGCCACGTCCGCTACGCCTATGCCCTTGAGACGACCGATACCCAGCCGCCCTTCACGCCGCGCTACAACCTGCTCAGCCAGTCGAATGCGCTCGGTGACACGCGCCGATACAGCTATCGCCACCACCTGCTCACGTCGTGCAGCAGCTATACGGGTTTTAGCTACGAGCTGGAATGGGTCAGCCTGGACGCGCTGCGCGAGCGCTGGAGTGGTTCCCCATTGAGCGAACAGGAGCTGGCGCAGCGCCATCCCGTCACCATCGCCAACAGCTACCAGGCACGCGCCATCGCCACCCGGGCCTGCGATGGCAGCGAACACACGCGCATCGATTACGTGGACAACGACACCAGCCGCGTCACGGAAAACGGCGGCATCCTCGAATACACCTTCGACGCCAACTGGCTGGTCACCGAGGTAAGCCGCATCATCGATGGCAAGGCCGCCTCGCTGGGCCGGCGCGAGTGGGACCGCGATGGCATGCTGCTGGCCGACATCGACGCCAACGGCGCCGCCACGCGCTACGTCTACGATGCAGCAGGCAACCTGATCCGCAGCACCGATGCCAAGGGATACGCCAGCAGCGTCGCATACGATGACTGGAACCAGCCCGTCGCCTTCACCGATGCGCTGGGCAACACCAACTTGCGCGAATACGATGCGGCAGGCCGCCCCGTGAGCATCACGGACGCCTTGGGCCACGTCACGCGCTACCGCTACGACCAGCGCGGCCAGCTGGTGGAACTGATCGACGCCAGGGGCGGCAGCAAGCATTTCCAATACAAGCGCCGGGGCTTGCTGACCAGCTACACGGATTGCTCCGGCAACAGCAGCGAGTACAACTACGACAAGCAGGGAAGATTGACGGCGGTACGCGATGCCATGAGCCACGTCAGCAGCTATGAGTACGATGGCCTCGGCCGCCTGACCGGGCTCATCGCACCAGACAAAACACGCGAACATTACGCCTACGATGCAGACGGCAATCTGGTCTTGCACGTGGATGGCGCCGGCCAGCAGACGCGCTACCGCTACAACGGCCAGGGCTTGCCCGTGGAGCGCACGGACGCCGTCGGCCATACGGTGCAGTACCGCTACGATGCAGCGCTGCAACTGACGGAATTGATCAACGCCAAGGGCGAAAGTTATCAACTCGCGTATCACGCGGAAGGCTGGCTGACGTCGGAAACGGGCTTCGACGGCAAGCGCACGCAATACAGCTATGACCAGTCCGGCAACCTCACCGCCAGCGAGTGCGGCAGCCAGCGCACGCAGCTGCTGCGCGACGCACTCGGTTTGTTGCAAGTCAAGACCACGGCGGACGGCGTGGTGCGCTACGCCTACGATGCGCTGGGCCGTCTGACGGCCGTATCCGCGCCGCAAGCGGAACAGCGCTTTGTCCACGATGCGCTGGGCCAGTTGACCGAAGAACGCAGCGCATATTTTCTGCAATCCCTGCCCGACGCCGGCAGGCTGCCCAACGCCCCGCGCGTGCCGGATGCCAGCTTCGTCATGACGCACGCCTATGATGAGCTGGGCAACCGCATCCAGACGGTCTTGCCGAACGGACGCCGCATCGACACCTTGCGCTACGGCTCCGGCCACTGGCATAGCGTGCTGTGGCAAGGCCAGACCGTCGTCGATGTCGAGCGCGACAAGCTGCACCGCGAAAAGCAGCGGCAGCTCGGTAGCAGCGGCTTGCTCGCCACGCGCCAGTACGACCCGCAATCGCGCCTCACGCAGCTGACCCTGGCGCGTGGCGCCGACGCGCCCGCCCCCGTGCGCGAGCGCCGCTTCGAATACGATGCGCAAGGCAAGCTGAGCACCATTTTTCAAACAGGCGCCACCGCTGCCGGCCCGCTCGGCAAACTCAGCTATACCTACGACCCTGTCGGCCAGCTGCTGGCCGCCGTGCAACCCGGTCTGGCCGAACACTTCGCCTTCGACCCGTCAGGCAATCTGCTCGACAAGACTCCCGCGCCAGGCAACGTTCTGAACAACTACGGCGATATCGAATACGATTACGACGAGCAAGGCAATACCACCGGCAAGCGCTTCCATCCACCGGGCAGGGAATCGACCTGGAGCGATCTGGAACTTGAATACGACGCCGAAAACCGCCTCAGCCACGCTACCAGGACGGAACGCCAGTCACGCCACCGCGCCCACTATTTCTATGACGCGTTCAGTCGCCGCATCGCCAAACGCGTCGAGGATGCACGCTGGAACAAGCAACAAAACATCACCAAGGACCAGCCCGGCAACTGCGGTAGCAGCATCACCTTCTTCGTCTGGGATGGCGACACGCTGGCACAGGAACTTGGGCACGAAGAAACGGTCACATATCTGTACGAGCCGGACAGCTTTGTGCCGCTGGCCAGGATCGCTTCGCAAGCCTCTCGCCAGGCAAGCACGATCCACCTGCCGCGCGTCGCGCAATGGGATTTACCCGCCACGCGGCACGACGCCGAACTGCAGGCAGCGATTGCGCAAGAACAAGCGGACACCGAAGCGCTGCAGGTATCGGCATGGCAGCGCATCCAGGCGACAGCCGACGGCGCGGCAGCACACGACCGCATCACCCACTACCACTGCGACCACCTGGGCACGCCGCGCGAGCTGACGGATGGGCCAGGGAACGTAGTCTGGAGCGGGCGTTACAAAGCGTGGGGGCGTTTGCTGCAGGTAGACGGAGAAATCGACCAGCCGCTACGGTTTCAGGGGCAGTATGAGGATGGAGAAACGGGGCTGTTTTACAACCGGTATCGCTACTATGATCCTGACGCATCGAGATATCTAAATCGAGATCCTGCCAGGCTGTCTGGTGGTATGAATTCATATTCCTATGCGCCAAATCCGACAATGTGGATTGATCCACTTGGGCTACAAAAAAAATGTGGAACATGTTGCCTCGGCGGGCGTTTTTCAAGTGCTGACAGTGCAGCTCGCGCAGCATTAATACGCTACAACTCAAAATCAATTCGAGATAATCTTGAATATGGCGGATTAATTTACAAAGGAAAGAATGGGAAGTACGATTTCACAAAAGCAACGCGAGGTGACCTTGATGGAGTAGACCCTTGGAGTGGCAAAAAAATTGCCAAGAACTGTGAAGAAACAGGATATTGGCACACACACGGAAATTATTCAAGAAGAGATGGAACACAAACAACAAAAGAAAATGACTACTTCAATAGCAACGATTTTTCCCCTGATGATAAAAATGCGGCAAAAATAAGCGGCCAAGGAAAAACAGAGTATCGAGGATATGTAGGTGTTTAGTTTCGTGCGATCATATTCCTCGTCGCAGCATGGCCCTGTTTCGGGCCAAAGCTGTGCTTGACGAGTTGATCGGCGGTTTGCCACCGAGATCGTCCCACCAGTTTCAGCAC